>NZ_JBFUHT010000033.1:0-172920 GCF_056402275.1 Azospirillum sp. P4_B5 | reverse complement strand
CTGGCCTTCCACGAGGCGGGCATCGACCTCGGCGCGGTGATCCGCTCGGCGCGGGTGGAGGGCGGAAACACCACCCTCGACATCGGCTCCGGCGCCCGCATCACCATCCTCGGCCAGACCGGAAACGTCGCCGCCTGGTTCGGCTGAGGAGACATAAACGCCAGCCAGAACGGCGGGTGCCGGGGCCTTCGGGCTTCGGCACCCGCCGTTTCCGTTTCCGGCGGCAGGACGTTGCGATGCGAGCCGCAAGCTGTGGGGTTGGCTTCCGGAAGCGGAGGGCCGGTTCAAGCGCCGAACTCCGCACAACCATGATGAGAACTTGTTGAGACGCGACCGCGCGGGTTATCCTTCAAGCCCGCGCGGTCATCGCTCCACCACCTTCGCTCACCGGACCGCGGCGTTCGTGCCGACTCGGGTCCGCCCACTCTTCGCATGCGCTCAAGGACGTCTTCCAAAGTGGACATCCCCCGAATATTCACCATCAGTGAAAGCGCGCACCGCATTCACAACCCGATCACACCGGAAAAGCTCGCCACCCTCGGCGCCGCGCTGCGTCTGGAATCGGGAGCCCGGATGCTCGACCTCGGCAGCGGTTCGGGGGAGATGCTGTGCAGTTGGGCACACGATCACGGCATCACCGGTACCGGCATCGACATGAGCCGGTTGTTCACCGAGCAAGCGAAGCTCCGTGCCGTCGAACTCGGGGTTGCCGATCGGGTCGCGTTCATCCATGGCGATGCCGCCGGATACGTCTCCGACGAGAAGGTCGATGTGGCCGCCTGTGTCGGTGCCACCTGGATCGCCGGGGGTGTCGCCGGTACGGTCGAGCTGCTGACGCGGAGCCTGCGCGCTGGAGGGATCATCCTCATCGGCGAACCCTACTGGCGGCAGTTGCCGCCGACGGACGACGTTGCCAAGGGGTGCCTCGCCAACGCCATCTCCGATTTCCTCACGCTCCCGGAGCTTCTCGCGTCCTTCGGCCGCCTTGGCTGCGACGTCGTCGAGATGGTTCTGGCCGATCAGGACGGCTGGGACCGCTACGAAGCCGCCAAATGGCTGACCATGCGCCGCTGGCTGGACGCCAATCCCGGCGACGACCTCGCGGAGGACGTTCGAGCCAAACTGACTTCGGAACCGGTGCGCTACGCCACCCACACGCGGGACTATCTGGGCTGGAGCGTGTTCGCGCTGATGCCGCGGTAACACCTTGCCTCAATCGTGGCGTGACGCTCTCGGCGACGCACCGTTCCGCGCCCGCAGATGGTCGATGAGGGCGCGCAGCCGTGGCGGCACCGTCCGGCGGCTTGGGTAGTAAAGGTGAAAGCCGGCAAAGGGCGGGCAGAAATCCTCCAGAACCGTTTCCAGCGCGCCGTTCTCCAGATGGGGCCGGAAGGTTTCCTCCATGCCGCAGGTGAGCCCGGCGCCGGCCAGGGCCAGCCGGACCATCATCCCCATGTCGTTGGTGGCGACCCGCGGATTCACCGCGATGTCGAAGTCGCGGCCATCCTCGGTGAACTCCCAGCGGTAGGGCGCCACGTCCGGCGCAGGACGCCAACCGATGCAGCGGTGGGCGAGCAGGTCGCGCGGATGGGCTGGACGGCCAAACTCTGCCAGATAGGCCGGTGAGGCCACCACCAACTGCCGCTGCGGGGCGGAGACCGGCACCGCGATCATGTCCTGCTCGATGGCCTCGCCCAGCCGGACGCCCGCGTCGAAACCCGCCGCGACGATGTCGAACTCCTCGTCGGTCACCAGGATGTCGACGCCGACCGATGGGTAGGCGGCCAGGAAGCCGGCCAGCGCCTCGCCTTCCAAAATGCTTTCCGCGATGGATGAGACGGCCAGCCGCAGCGTCCCGCCCGGCGCCCCGTGCGCCGAAGCGATGACCTCCAGCGCCGTGCCGATCTCCGCCAGCGCCGGCCGCGTCGCGGCGAGCAGATGCGCACCCGCGTCGGTCAGCCGGACGCTGCGCGTCGTCCTCTGGAGAAGCGGCACGCCGATGCGGTCCTCCAGCCGGCGGACCGCTTGGCTGACGGCGGAGCGGGTGACACCCAGGCGCTCGGACGCCCGGCGGAAATTGAGCGTCTCGGCCACCGCCAGAAACGCCGCCATGCCTTCAAAGGGGTCGCTCATTGGTTAGAGAACCTAACCAGCCCGTTCACGATTGGCAACTCGAACCATCGGCCGCCGGATCATAGCTTTTTCTCCGTCACCGCAACGATCGACGGAAGGGAGCACGACATGACCGCGATCACCGACAAGACGATCCTCATCACCGGCGCCTCCAGCGGCATCGGCGAAGGCACCGCCCGCGTCCTCGGCGCCGCCGGGGCGAAGCTGGTGCTCGGCGCCCGCCGGACGGAGCGGCTGGAATCCCTGGCCGCCGACATCCGGGCCGGAGGCGGAACCGCCGAGGTCCGCGCGCTGGACGTGACGAGCCGCGAGGAGATGGCGGCCTTCGCCGCCTTCGCGCAGGAGCGGTTCGGGCGCATCGACGTGCTGGTCAACAACGCCGGGGTCATGCCGCTGTCCCCCATGGCCTCGCTGAAGGTCGAGGAATGGGACCGCATGATCGACGTCAACATCCGCGGCGTCCTCTACGGCATCGCCGCGGTGCTGCCGGTCATGAACGGCCAGGGCTTCGGCCAGATCATCAACATCGCCTCCATCGGGGCGCTCGCCGTGTCGCCGACCGCCGCCGTCTACTGCGCGACGAAATACGCGGTGCGGGCTATTTCCGACGGGCTGCGCCAGGAGAACGAGCGGCTGCGCGTCACCTGCGTCTGCCCCGGCGTCGTGGAATCGGAGCTGGCCCACACCATCACCGACCCGGAGGCCGAGGAGTTGATGCGCAGCTACCGCGCCGTCTCCATCAAGCCGGACGCCATCGGGCGGGCCATCCTGCACGCCATCGAGCAGCCGGACGACGTGGACACCAACGAGATCGTGGTCCGCCCCACGGCCAGCCACTGAGCCAGTCATCGAGGAGGATATGAGCATGACCCACGGCACCGACACCCTCGGCCGTCCCCCCGCGCGCCTGCGCACCCTCGTCGCGGCGGGGCTGCTCGCCGCGGTTCCGGCGATGCCCGCCCCCGCCCTGGCCAGCGCCCTGACCACGGAGGAGCGCGCCAAGCGCGGCGGCGAGGTGATCCGCAGCCTGAACAACGGCCAGCCCCAGCCCACCCTGGAGCGGATGCGCGAGGAGTTCCCCTTCCTGGCGGAGGCCACCGAGGCCTACGCGCTGGGCGACGTCTGGTCCCGGCCGGGGCTGGACACGCGGACCCGCCAGTTGGCCGCGGTCGCCGCCTTCGCCGCCATCGGCGAGACGGCCTTCATGAAGATCCACGCCGGCTACGCGCTCAACGCCGGCGTCTCCGAGGACGAGTTGAAGGAGATCGTCTACATGGTGACCGTCCCGGCCGGCTTCCCCCGCGCGATCTCCGCCGCGCGCAGCCTGTCGGAGCTGTTCGCCGAGCGCCGTCCGTCGGAAGGAGGCACGCCATGAAACGCGCGTTCGCCCGAACCGCCACCCTGACCGCCGCCCTGCTCGCCTCCGGCGCCGAGGCCCTGCCCGACCGCAAGGCGCTGGCCCAGACCGCCGACCGGCCTGGCGTGGCGCAAGCCGATCACCCCTATGTCGGCCTGTGGGTGACGGAGGACGGCCGCGTC
Organism: Azospirillum sp. P4_B5; assembly: GCF_056402275.1. Classification (NCBI taxonomy): domain Bacteria; kingdom Pseudomonadati; phylum Pseudomonadota; class Alphaproteobacteria; order Rhodospirillales; family Azospirillaceae; genus Azospirillum; species Azospirillum sp. P4_B5. Next base: position 169,248 of record NZ_JBFUHT010000033.1, on the reverse strand, counting down.
CGCCACGAGCTACTCCCCAACAACCGCTACGTCGAGGCGCGGGGCAGCCGGGAGACGGCGTACCAGGGCCGCTATCGGGTCACCGGCGACCACATCGACTATTGGGACGACACCGGCTTCACCGCCGACGGCGACTTCATCGACGGGGTGCTGCACCATGGCGGGATGATCCTGCACCGGCGGCGCTGACCGCCGCGCATTTTCTCTCCTGTGCAAAACTGTGAAGTGGACAACAGTGCCGGATGCCCGATCCGGGAAGAATGGCTGTGCAAGGGCGAGGTCTTCGGAACGAACCGGCAAAAGGAACACCGAAGAACACGCCTCCCCCTGCATGGCACAATCCCCTGATCCGAAGGAAACGCATCAATGGCAAACGTCTATGGCACCAACAACGCCGACTATCTCGACATGATCAAGTACGGCGTCAGCAATGACTACGTGCAGGGTTATGACGGCAACGACACCATTCTCGGCTGGTCCGGCAACGACACGCTGGACGGCTGGAACGGCAACGACGTGCTCTACGGCGAGTCGGGCAACGACCTGCTGATGGGCTATTACGGCACCGACACGCTCTATGGCGGCAGCGGCAACGACCAGCTCTACGGCGAGAGCGGGTACGACAAGCTCTACGGCGGCGAGGGCAACGATACGCTGAGCGGCGGCGACACCTTCGACGACCTCTACGGCGGCATGGGCAAGGACCAAATGACCGGCGGGGCCGGGGCCGACTGGTTCTTCTTCGAGACGAAGGACAGCGGCGACATCTACGCCGGCAACGCCGACACCATCACCGACTTCAAGGACGAGGACCAGATCTGGCTGAAGGGCAGCTACAGCTACGCCGGCTCGACCAGCGCGCCCGCCGACGGCCAATACAGCATCTGGCAGAAGGACGGCAATTACGTCGTCACGTGGAACGCGGCCAACGACACCGGCTATCACGACCTGATCGTGAAGGGCGACAACCCGATGGGCGACATCTCCTTCTACTGATCCGCCTGACCGAGGTTCCGGGCGCGCCGTCCTTCCCGGCGCGCCCCTTTCCTTTCTCCGGACGACAGGAGCGCCCTTCCAATGGCCGCACGGGAAACCCGCCGCAGCCCATCCACCGGCCCATCCGCCCACCCGCCCGCCCTGGGCGCGATCCGGCGGCGCATCGCCACCGGCCTCGCCGCCGCGGGCGGGTTCAGCGTTTTTCTCGCCCTCATCCAGCTGGCGATGCCGCTCTACACGATGCAGGTCTACGACCGCGTGCTGGGCAGCCGCAGCGTGGAGACTTTGGTGGCCCTGTCGCTGCTGGCGCTGGGCTGCTTCGCCGTGTTCGGGCTGGTCGAGGCGATCCGCGGGCGGTTGACCCAGGCCATGGGCCATCTGGCGGCCCGCAGCCTGACCATGGACGCCCTGGAGGCGTCGATGGGCGGCCTGCTGCGCGGCGGCCCCAGCCGCCCGGCCCAGGTGCTGCGCGACCTCAACGAGCTACGCCAGTTCCTGTCCGGGCCGAGCCTCACGGCACCGCTCGACGCGGCACTCAGCCTCGTCTTCCTGCTGTTCCTGACGCTGATCCACCCGCTCTACGGCTTCGTCTGCGGAGCAAGCATCCTGTGTCTGGTCGGGGTGAGCCTGTTGGGCCGGATGCTGACCATGCCGGGTGCGGCGGAGGCCAACCGCGCCCTGTGCCGACACGGCGCCGAGGTCGAGGCGGCGTCGCACGGTGTGGAGGCCGTCGCCGCAATGGGCATGATGGGCAACCTGCGCCGCCGCTGGCAGGCGGTTCAGGACGATCACCTGCGGCTGGTCAACGGGACCGCCGGACGGGCGCAGGCCGTCGCCTCGCTCGCCAAGGTCTGTCGGATGACCGCCCAGGTGGCGATCCTCGCCGCCGGCACGATGCTGGTGCTGGACCGGCAGGTGTCGCCGGGCAGCATGCTGGCCGCCTCCATCCTGATGGGCCGCGCGCTGGCGCCCTTCGAGCAGCTGATCGACTCCTGGCGGAACTGGTCCTCGGCCCGCGAGAGCCTGCGCCGCCTGCGCGTCCTGTTCACCGCGGACGCGGCACCCGCGCCGTGCGCCCCCCTGCCCCGCCCCAGCGGCTCCCTGCTGCTGGACCGCGTGACCTACGTCCCGCCGGGGTCGGACCGCCCGACGCTGCGCGGCCTCTCCTTCTCGGTGGAGCCGGGGGAAGCGGTGGGCATCGTCGGCCCCTCGGCGGCGGGCAAGTCCACGCTGGCCCGGCTGCTGGTCGGCGTGCTGGAGCCGACCCAGGGCGGCGTCTATCTCGACGGCCACAATGTGTGGCGCTGGCACCGCGACGACTGCGGACGGCATGTCGGCTATCTGCCGCAGGGCGTCGGCCTGCTCGGCGACACGGTGGAGGACGCCATCGCCCGGCTGGGCGAGCCCGACCCGGCGCTGGTCACCGCGGCGGCGCGGCGGGCCGGCGTGCATGAGATGATCGGCCGCCTCCCCGACGGCTACCGGACGGAGATCGGCGAGGGCGGCGCCCTGCTCTCCGGAGGGCAGAGGCAACGCATCGCGCTCGCCCGCGCCCTCTACGGCGATCCCCGCCTGATCGTTCTCGACGAGCCCAACGCGAACCTGGACCAGGCCGGCGAGGCGGCTCTGCTGCGCGCCATCGCCGAGGCCAAGGCCGGCGGGGCCGCGGTGGTGGTGATCGCCCACCGCCGCTGCGTCCTCGACGCGGTGGACCGCATCGTCGTGCTGCGCGACGGCATGATCGACCAGACCGCGACGCGGGCCGAGATGGTCCGGCGGCTGGGCACCGCCACCCCGCAGCCGATTGCCGCCACCGCCACCCCCTGATTGGAGACATCGAGATGACGACGATCGACACGCTGCTGGGCCGAAGCTCCATCCCGGCGGAGCCGCGCCGCGCCGAGCCCTCCATCGGCGGAGCGGTGCGGGCGGGCTGCGCGGTGATCGCCCTGGCGCTGGGCGCCGGGCTCGGCTGGGGCTTCCTCGCCCCGCTGGACAGCGCCGCCCACGCGCCGGGCACGGTGGTGGTGGACGGCAACCGCAAGACCATCCAGCATCTGGAGGGCGGCATCGTCGCCGAACTGGCGGTGCGCGACGGCGACACGGTGGCCGCCGGCCAGACCCTGCTCCGCCTCGAAGGGACGCAGAGCCGCGCCACCCTGGAGGAGCTGTCCACCGAACAGGCCGCCGCCCTGGTCCGCATGGCCCGCCTGCGCGCCGAATACGCCGGACAGCGCGCCTTCTCCGTCCCGGCGGAACTGGTGGATGGAAGCGCCGCCGCCCGGCGCGCCCTGGCCGTGCAGCAGCAACTGTTCGCCTCCCGCTGGACCCGCCATGACGGCGACATGGCTGTGCTGCGCGAACAGCGCCTGCAGGCCGAGCGCGAGGTGACCGCCCACCGCGCCCAGGAACGCGCGGCGGCGGAGCAGATCGTCTACATCGAGGAGGAGTTGGCCGGTGTGCTCGACCTCTTCAACAAGGGGCTGGAACGCAAGCTGCGGGTCCTGTCGTTGAAGCGCGCCATGGCCGACCTGGCCGGCACCCGCGATCAATCCCACGCCCGCGCCCTGCTGGCCGAACAGGCGGTGACGGTCGCCGACACCCAGATCCACGCCAAGGAGACGGCCCGCCGCTCCGACATCGCCGCGGAGATGGAGGAGGCGCAGAACGCCCTGGACCAGACCGCCGCACGTCTGAAGGCCGCCCGCGACGCGGTGGAGCGCACGGAGATCCGCGCTCCCGTTCCGGGCCGCGTGGTCGGGCTGACCGTCTTCACCGTGGGCGGCGTGGTGAAGCCGGGCGAGCCGCTGATGGACATCGTTCCGGACAGCGGCCCGCCGACCATCGAAGCGCGCATCGACCCGCTGGACATCGACGTGGTGAAGGCCGGCCAGACCGCGCAGGTCCGCCTCAGCGCCTTCAAGCCCCGCCGCATGCCCTCGATCGACGCCACCGTTATGGACGTCTCCGCCGACCGCCTGACCGACCCGACGACCCATGCCCCCTACTTCGTGGCCCGCATCCGCCCCCTGCCCGGCGCGCTGGAGCGCCTCGGCCCGGCGGCCCTGCATCCGGGCATGCCCGCCGACGTGCTGATCGCGACGGGTCAGCGACGGGCCATCGACTATGTGCTGGCGCCGTTGCAGGACGCCATGGCGCACGCGCTGACCGAGGATTGAGGGGCGCCCCGCCCATCGGCCAGTCGTTGCAGTTCCCCGGCGACCTCGGACACCGGACCCGACCAATCGCCCACGCGGCTTTGCCGGAACAGGCGGGCCGTCGGGTACCACGGGCTGTCCGCGCGTCCGAGCATCCAACGCCAGTCCGGCGCAAAAGGCAGCAGCACCAATGTCGGCCGGCCCAGGCTGCCGGCCAGATGCGCCACGGCGGTGTCCACGGTGACGACGAGGTCAAGCGACGCCAGTGCCGCCGCCGTCGCCGCGAAATCGGTCAGGAAGGGCGACGCGTCGAAGGGAGCGTCGGACCAGGAGGCCAGATCAGCCACCGCCGGGCCGACCTGCAGGGACACCCATTGAACTCCGGCCAACTCCCGGAGCGGCGCGAGGGCGGCAAGGGGAAGGGAGCGGCGGCGGTCGTTGGCGTGCTCGCGCCGTCCGGCCCACACAAGGCCGCAACGAATCCGGGCGTTCGGCGCAGCGGTGGCCAGACGGTCCGTCCAGATGCGTGTGGCGGCCTCCGATGCGCGCAGCATCGGGGTGTCCGGCGCCACGGGATGGCTGCGGTTCAGCAGCAACGGCAGGCTCATCAGCGGCGCGTGCAGGTCAAAGGGCGGCAGGTGGCTCCCGCCCGGAAAGTCGGGGGAACGCGGGATCACCGCCACGCCCTCGACGGCCGGGGACTCCCGCAACAGGGAGAGAAGAGGCGGCTGGACCTCCAGCAGGACGCGCGTCGCTCCCGCGTCCCGCAGCAAGGGCACAAAGCGCAGAAACTGGAGCGTGTCGCCCAGCCCCTGTTCGGCGTGCAGAAGGATGGTCCGGCCGGTCAGCGGCCCGCCATTCCAAGCCGGCTGGTCGAACCGGCGACGCTGGCCTTGCATGACCGGCGCTTTCCAACGCCATTCGAATTCACGCCATCCGTTTGCGAAATCGCCGAGCAGCAACCGCGTCAGCGCGCGGTTCCAATGGGCGTCGGCGTTCTCGGGATCGAGGGACAGCGCGCGACCGTAACAATCCAGCGCCTCGTCCACGGCACCCAGTTCGCCCAGGGTGTTGCCCAGGTTGTTCAGCGCGCCCATGTGCCCCGGCGCCCGGTCCAGAACCTTTCTATAGTGGCGGGCGGCCTCCTCGAGCCGGTTCGCCCGCTCGAACGCGACGCCAAGGTTGAACAGAGCATCGGGGGCGCCCGGCGTCAGCCCGAGAAGCCGCTCGAAGCAAGCGATCGCTTCCTCCGTATCGCCACGCTCCGTCAATGACACGCCCAGATTGTTGAGCGCGTTGGCGGAGGTCGGGGCGCCGTTGAGCGCCTTGCGATGACACGACACCGCCTCGTCGAGACGGCCACGCCCACGAAGCGCGAGCCCGAGGTTGCCGAGCACGCCAGGGTCGTTCGGCGCAAGCCGCAAGGCCGCGCGCAGGCTCTGTTCCGCTTGCTCCAACCGCCCTTCGACCAAATGGATGGCGCCAAGGTTGCCATGGGCATGCCGCGTCTCGGGCGCGCGGGGATAGCGGCGGATCATGTCCCGGTACAGCGCCTCGGCGCCACGCAAATCCCCGGCCATATGCTTTGCCAACGCGGCTTGCAGGTTCGTCTTGACGCCCATGACGGGATGAAGGGTCTCGATTTTTCGGAAGGCGGTGGCAGGCGTATGCACGCCTGATAACCTACCCGAACGCCACCCGCCGCCCAGCGCGACATGTTCGCGCACGTCCTTCCAACCACGCCGCTTCAAGGCCCCTGCCGTTGACGCCAACACGCGCGGAACAGCCGCGGTGCCTGACCTGTCTAACCGGGAGTCTAACGGCGCTCATGGGGCAAGGGTCGGAAATGGAAAAAGCCAGCCAACCCATTGGATTGACTGGCTTTTATGATGGTAGCAGCGGAGGGATTTGAACCCCCGACCAAGGGATTATGATTCCCCTGCTCTACCACTGAGCTACGCTGCCATCGTGGCTTACCATCATCTCCCGGCGCGGTCCGTTTCGGTGTTGTCCGCCGCGGTTCGTGCCGGGGCCGCTTATGTATTCCAGGGGGATCGGGGTGTCAACGCTGAAATTTCACTTTTTGCGAAGTTTTCGTCAGGCCCCCGTGCCGGCAATCCAGCCGCCGCCCAGCACCCGATCGCCCTGGTAGACGACGCAGGCTTGGCCGGGCGCCACGCCGTATTGCGGCTCGTGCAGTTCGGCCTGCGCGGTGCCGTCCGCGCCCACACGCCACACCGCCGCAGCCGGCGGCTGGGCGGAGCGGAGCTTCACCTCCACCTCCAGCCCCTCGCCGGGGGCCAGGGCGGGGCCGAGCCAGTTGACCTCGCGGATCGTCACCACACGGCGCGCCAGATCGCGGCGCGGGCCGACGACGACGCGGCGCTGGCCGGGCTCCAGGCGCACGACGAACAGCGGCTCCTCCTCGCCCCGGATGCCGCCGATGCCCAGCCCCTTGCGCTGGCCCACCGTGTAATGGACCACACCGCGGTGGCGGCCCAGGACGCGCCCGTCGACATGGACGATGTCGCCGGGCTCGACCGAGCCGGGGCGCAGCTTCGCCACCACGTCGGCGTAGGAGCCGTTGGGGACGAAGCAGATGTCCTGGCTGTCCGGCTTGGCCGCCACCTCCAGCCCATGGCGCTCGGCCAGCGCGCGGGTCTCCGGCTTGGTCAAGCCGCCCAGCGGGAAGCGCAGGAACTCCAGCTGCTCACGTGTCGTGGCGAACAGGAAATAGCTCTGGTCGCGGCCGGGATCGATGGCGCGGTGCAGTTCCGCCCCCGCCGCCGCCTGGACGCGGCGCACGTAATGGCCGGTCGCCAGCGCGTCGGCGCCGAGGTCGCGGGCGGTGTTCAGCAGGTCGCGGAACTTGACCCGCTGGTTGCAGCGCACGCAGGGGATCGGCGTCTCGCCGCGCAGATAGGTGTCGGCGAAGTCGTCGATCACGTCCTGTGAGAACTTGCCCTCGTAATCCAGCACATAATGCGGGATGCCGATGCGGTCGGCCACTTGGCGGGCGTCGTAGATGTCCTGCCCGGCGCAGCAGGCGCCCGGCTTCTGCAGGGCGATGCCGTGGTCGTAGAGCTGGAGCGTGATGCCGACCACGTCGTAGCCCTCCTCCCGCAGAACGGCGGCGGTGACGGAGGAATCGACGCCGCCGGACATGGCGACGACCACGCGGGTGTCCTGGGGACGCTTGGCGATGCCGAGGGAGTTGGCGTAGGAGATCATGGCGCCCTATATGGGCCGGTTCCCAAAAAATTCACCACCGGAGAACCAGGGGCGCCGCGCCCGCGAGCGGGCTGGCGCGCCGGTTCCCCGGTGGCGGGTGCGGACCGCGGCGGCCCCGCAAGGCGCCGCGGCGGTGCGTCAGCGCATGGCGTTGTTGGTGCCGCCGGGAAGGCGCACGGCCAAACCGTCCAGTTCCTCGCTGATGATGATCTGGCAGCCCAGGCGCGAGGTCTTGGTCAGGCCGAAGGCGAGGTCGAGCATGTCCTCCTCATCCTCCGAGGCCTCGTTCAGCACGTCGAACCACTCCGGCTCCACGATGACGTGGCAGGTCGAGCAGGCCAGCGAGCCCTCGCAGGCGCCTTCCAGGTCCAGGCCGTGCTTGTGCGCGACCTCGAGCACAGACAGGCCGAGCGGGGCGTCCACCTCGTGGCGGGTGCCGTTCGGCTCGATGAAGGTCATCTTGGGCATTGGGGTGCTCTCCTGAACAAAGGCGTCGGTGTGCGATGGCGATGGTTAGGGTGACTTCGGGGCAAGGCTGGAGCGCCGCGTCCGGGATTCGGCCGCCAGCGCCTCCAACCGCTCCAGCCGCGCGAGGATGCGCGCGGCGTTGTCGGTCTGCCCGTTGCGGAAGGCAATGGCAAGATACTTGATGCAACTTTCCACGCGCTGCCCGATGTCCTGGGCCAGCCGGTCCACCGTGGAGACATCCGGGGCGCCATCCAGCCGGTCTGCCAGCGCCGTCACCTCCTCGTCCTCCTCCGCGGTCAGCGCGGCGGCGGGGGCGTTCAACAGGTCCAGCAGATAGCGGGCGCGGCGCACCGGGTCGCGCAGCGTCTCATAGGCTTCGCCCAGCGCGTCGGCCTGGGCGCGGGCGTTGGCCTGCTGCCGCGCGCCGCGCGCCGCGAAGCGCTCCGGGTCCATGGCACGGGAGAAGCCGGCGTGTTGGCGGGCCAGCGCCTCCGGCTCGATGTCGAAGCGGCGCTCCAGACCCAGCCGGGTGAAATGGTCGAGCGTGCGCGGCGCCTGCACCGCCCCGCAGGAATGGCAGAACATCGCGCGCGCCGCGACCGAACGGCCGCACAGCCAGCACGGCTCCAGATCGCCGTCAATGGTCCCGGCGATGCCCTTGGGAGCCTCTCCCTTGGGAAAGCGCGGCGGGCCGGAATCGGATGTCGTCATGCTTGCCGTCCGTTGAAACGCTGCACAGGTCGGCCGTGAGCCCGGCGGGTCGCCGCCCCTTCGGCCGGGTGATACCCAGAAGCCGGGCGCCGCGCAACCTTACACGGACCGCGGCGGGAGGTGGAGATCATGGAGAGGCGATTACGCCGCAGGGGCACGGGCCAGCCTTGCCGCCATCGCGGCGTAGGCGGCGGCGAAACGCTCCACCGCCGCGTCGTCGCTGTCCCAGCCCAGGCTGACGCGGATGGCGCAGGCAGCGTCCGCGGCGCTCTCGCCCATGGCGGCCAGGACATGGGACGGCTTCACCTTGCCGCTGGAGCAGGCAGACCCGGCGCTGACCGCCACCCCGGCGAGGTCCAGCGCCATCACCTGCGTCTCCCCCGCCACGCCGGGCAGCAGCAGGTTGCTGGTGTTGCCGACCCGTGCCGCGCCGGCCCCCATCACCCGCGCGCCGGGAACGGCGGCGAGCGCCGAAGCCTCCAGCGCGTCGCGCAGGGCGGTCAGGCAGGCGCTGTCGGGAAGCTCCTCCCGCGCGAGGCGTGCGGCGGCGCCGAAGCCGGCGATGCCGACGACGTTTTCGGTCCCGGCGCGGCGGCGCTTCTCCTGCCCGCCGCCGCGGATCAGCGCCTCCGGCTCCAGCCCGTCGGCGAGAATCAGGGCGCCGACACCGGCGGGGCCGCCGATCTTGTGGGCCGACAGGGTCAGCAGGTCGGCGCCAAGCGCCCCGAGGTCGAGGGACAGGCGACCGGCGGCCTGCACCGCGTCGCAATGGAACAGCGCGCCGTGGGCGTGGGCGATCCGCGCCGCCTCGGCCACCGGCTGGATCACACCGGTCTCGTTGTTGGCGAGCATCAGGGAAACCAGCGCCGAGCCGTCGCCGCTGGCGAGCATCCGGTCGAGCGCGGCGAGGTCGGCGACGCCGTCGCGGTCCACCGGGACGCGGGCGGCGCCGGGCACCGCCTCCATCACCGAGTCATGCTCGATGGCGGAGGTGACCACCGCCCGGCCGGAAAAGCCGCGCAGCGCCAGATTGTTGGCTTCCGTTCCGCTGCCGGTGAAGAAGACCTGGGCGGGCCGCACCCCGGCCAGGGCGGCGACCTGGGCGCGCGCCTCCTCCACCGCGCGGCGGACCGCGCGGCCGAAGCCGTGCACCGATGACGGGTTGCCGGCGAGATCCATGGCCTGGATCATCGCCGTCTTCACCGCCGGCTTCAGAGGCGCCGAGGCGTTGTGGTCGAGGTAGACGCGGGTCATCGGAACGAGGCGCCGGAGGGCTCTCCCTTACTCGGCCCCTTACTCCGCCGCGACCGCAGCACCCTCGTCCGCCGGCTGCGGGCCGCGGATGGTCAGGCTGCTGGTGCCGATGATCCGGCGCTCCACCACGTCGGCCACGGTGACCGAGCTGAGATACATGTGGATCTGGTTGCCCAGCTCCTCCCACAGGTCGTGGGTCAGGCAGCGCGACCGGTTGGTCCGGCAGCCCTGCGGCGTGCCGTTGGCGCAGCGGGTCGTGCGGATCGGCTCGTCCACCGCCAGGATGATGTCGGACACCCGCGTCGCGTCCGCCGGATGGGCCAGCAGATAGCCGCCGCCGGGGCCGCGCACGCTCTTGACCAGACCGCCCTTGCGCAGCTTGGCGAACAGCTGCTCCAGATAGGAGAGCGAAATCTCCTGCCGGTCGGCGATGTCGGCAAGGGCGACGGGGCTCCCCTGGCTGGTGGCAGCAAGATCGACCATGGCCATGACGGCATAGCGTCCCTTGGTGCTGAGTCTCATTTTACCCTCCTTACCCTTCCTTCACCCCGGCCCGACCGTTCAGCGGATCGGCGCCAAGCCTCGTGTTTGTGTTTGATTCAACAGGACGCCGCCGGACCGCTTTCGACGGACACTGGCTCGCGCACCCCATTGTCGGGCCGGGCGCTCCCGTTGGGAACGTCCGATGTTTCGTATACGGATGAATTATGCGCGTCGCCGCGCTCCGATTCCAGTTCCTCGACGCGCCGGCGCAGAGTCGACACCTGATCGAGCAGGCCGTTCAGCGCGCGGGCCACCGGATCGGGGATGTCGCCGCAAGGCGTGCCGTAGGGCATGAACTTCTGCGTCTCGACACGGTCGCGCGTCACCACCGCCTTGGCCGGGATGCCGACCACCGCGATGCCCGGCGCCACGTCCGCCACCACGACGGCGTTGGCGCCGACGCGGGCGCCGCGCCCGATGGTGATGGCGCCCAGCACCTTCGCCCCGGCACCGACGATCACGCCGCTTTCCAGCGTGGGGTGGCGCTTGCCCTGGTTCAGCGAGGTGCCGCCCAGCGTCACCCCGTGATAAAGCATCACGTCATCGCCGATCTCGGCGGTCTCGCCGATGACGACGCCCATGCCGTGGTCGATGAAGAAGCGGCGCCCGATGGTGGCGCCCGGATGGATCTCGATACCGGTCAGCGCGCGGGCGATCTGCGAGACGGCGCGCGCCATCAGGTGCCAGCGGCGATCCCAGCAATAGCGCGCGACGCGGTGCATGACGATGGCGTGGAAACCCGGATAGCACAGAGCGACCTCGGCCCGTGACCGCGCGGCCGGGTCGCGGGCCATGATACCGTCGATCTCTTCGCGAAGATGCTTGAACACCGGAACACCCGCCGTGGTATAGTCCGCCCTCTTGCCGGAAGAGGTGATCTTTCGCAAGAGCCCTCGACCCGTGCCTCGCCGGTCGCGCGGGTTGCCCTTGAAGGACGCATCGACGCATATATGATGACCAAGCAAAACGGTCAAGAATTGTGTGCGAAAAATCCATGCTTGTCCATGGGCAACCACGTCCGCTTGCCGTGGCGTCCGCCCACCGCTCCGCCGGTGGTCCGGATCACCTTATATTCGCGTCAGGATCGCCGTTCCCATGCCTGAAGTGATGATCAACGGACCGGCCGGACGTCTGGAAGGGCGCTACACACACGGCACGATCCCCAACGCGCCGATGGCCTTGCTGCTGCATCCGCACCCGCACCACAACGGGACCATGAACAACAAGGTGGTCTTCACCCTGTTCCAGTCCTTCACGAAGCGCGGCTACTCCGCCCTGCGTTTCAATTTCCGGGGGGTCGGCCGCAGCCAGGGCACCTACGACAAGGGCGAGGGCGAGCTGGCCGACGCGGCGGCGGCGCTGGACTGGCTGCAGACCCACAACCCCAACGCCCCGGTCTGCTGGATCGCCGGGGTCTCCTTCGGGGCGTGGATCGGCATGCAGCTTCTGATGCGCCGCCCGGAGATCGACGGCTTCGTGTCCGTCTCGCCGCCGGCCAACCTGTTCGACTTCTCCTTCCTGGCGCCCTGCCCGTCCTCCGGCCTGATCATCCACGGCGACAAGGACGAACTGGTTCCGGGGGCGGCGGTGAACAAGCTGGTGACCAAGCTGTCGCACCAGAAGGACATCCGCATCGACCACCGCGTCGTGCCCGGCGCCAACCATTTCTTCGCCAACCGCAGCGACGATCTGGCGGTGCAGGTGGACGACTATCTGGACCGTGCGATGGGCAACCCGGTCGCCGCGGTGGCGGAATGAGCGCGATGAAGTTCCGCCGTTTTGCCTTCGTTACCGGGGTCGCGGCGCTCCTGCTGTCCGGCTGCAGCAACGCCCAGATCGCCAGCACCTTCGGCAACTGGTGCAAGCACGCCGACAATTGCACCGACAACAGCCGGACGCGCCCGTAACCTCCGGCGTCACACCGGGTGGAAGCGCCCACCAGTCATCGGCCGGGGCACACCGGTCGTGGCCGGCAGGCTGAGCGGCAGGCCCTTGCGGCTGCGCACCGCCAGATAGGCGAAGGCTTCGGCCTCCAGCGCGTCGCCGTTCCAGTCCACCGCCTCCACCGGATCGACGGGCACGCCCAGCCGGTCGGCCAGCATGTCCATCAGCGTCGCGTTGTGCCGCCCGCCGCCGCAGACCAGCCAGCGCAGCGGCGCCTCCGGCAAATGCGGGACGATGCGGGCGACCGACGCGGCGGTGAAGGCGGTCAGGGTCGCCGCTCCATCCTCCAACGACAAGCCACGGACGGGCGCCGGGTCGAAGGCGTCGCGGTCCAGCGACTTCGGCGCCGGCTGCTCGAAATAGGGATGGGCAAGCAGCGCCGTCAACGCGGCCTCGTCCACGTTGCCCCGCGCCGCCAGCGCCCCGCCGGAATCGTAGCGGGCGCCCTGGCCGGACAGCACCCAATCGTCCACCAGCGCGTTGCCCGGCCCGGTGTCGCAGGCGATGACCGCGTCAGCGCCCTCCCCGATCCAGGTGACGTTGGCGACGCCACCGATGTTCAGCACGGCCAGAGGCCGCGGCAGGGCGTCGGCCAGCGCGCGGTGGAACAGCGGCACCAGCGGGGCGCCCTGCCCGCCCGCCGCCACGTCCGCCGTGCGGAAGTCGTTGACCACGGCGATGCCGGTCGCCCGCGCCAGCCGCGCGCCGTCGCCGATCTGCCAGGTGCGGCGCTGCGCCGGGTCGTGGAAGATCGTCTGGCCGTGGAAGCCGATCAGGTCCACCGCCGCGGCCTCCGTCCCGGCCTCCGCCAGCAGGCGGCGCACGGCGTCGGCGTGCGCGTCGGTCAGGGCCCGCTCGACCGCCTCCACCGGCCCCTTGCCGCCGAGGCAGGAGCGCAGGTCGGCGCGGAAGCCGTCCTCGTACGGGATGGTCACGAAGGCCAGCGGCTCCACCCGGCGTTCGCCGTCGGTGCGGACCAGCGCCGCGTCGATCCCGTCCATGGAGGTGCCGCTCATCAGCCCGACGACCGTCTGCATTCCCTGCCTCAATCCTTTGCCGAGTCAGCCCCGAGAATTGTGGGGCCGCGCGTTCCATGCTAACAGACGCGACCCTGGACCCTACCACGACAGCCGGATCGCGGCCATGACGACGCTGACATCGGATTTCCTCCGCACGCTGCAGGAACGCGGCTTCATCCACCAGTGCACCGACCTCGCCGGGCTCGACGAGCGCGCGGCGAAGGGGCCGATCATCGCTTACATCGGCTTCGACTGCACGGCGGACAGCCTGCATGTGGGCAGCCTGCTGCCGATCATGATGCTGCGCTGGCTGCAGAAGACCGGCCATAAGCCGATCGTCCTGATGGGCGGCGGCACCACCAAGATCGGCGACCCCTCCGGCAAGGACGAGGCGCGCCAGCTCCTGACCGACGAGGCCATCAACGCCAACATGGCGGGCATCAAGCGCATCTTCGGGCGCTACCTGTCCTTCGGTGACGGGCCGACCGACGCGGTGATGGTCAACAACGCCGACTGGCTGGACGAGCTGAAATACATCCCGTTGCTGCGCGACATCGGGCGGCACTTCACGATCAACCGCATGATGACCTTCGAATCGGTCAAGCTGCGGCTGGACCGCGAGCAGCCGCTGACCTTCCTGGAATTCAACTACATGATCCTCCAGGCCTATGATTTCGTGGAGCTGTTCCGGCGCGAGAAATGCATGCTCCAGATGGGCGGGTCGGACCAGTGGGGCAACATCATCAACGGCGTCGAGCTGGGCCGCCGCACCGACGGGGCGGAGCTGTTCGGCCTGACAACGCCGCTGCTGACCACCTCGTCGGGCGCCAAGATGGGCAAGACCGCCGCCGGCGCGGTGTGGCTGACCGCCGACAAGCTCAGCGCCTATGATTTCTGGCAGTACTGGCGCAACACCGAGGACGCCGACGTCGGCCGCTTCCTGCGCCTCTACACCGAGCTGCCGCTCGACGAGGTGGCGCGGCTGGAGTCCCTGGAGGGTGCCGGCATCAACGAGGCCAAGAAGATCCTCGCCCACGAGGTGACCAAGCTCGCCCATGGCGAGGCGGCCGCCCTGGAAGCCGCCGAGATCGCCCGCCGCACCTTCGAGCAGGGCGCCGCCGCCGAGGGCCTGCCGAGCATCGACGTGCCCCGCGCCGAGCTCGAGGCCGGGGTCGCGCTGGTGGACCTGCTGGTCTCCGCCGGGCTGGCCGCGTCGAAGGGCGAGGCGCGCCGCCTCATCAAGGGCGCCGGCGCCAAGATGAACGACGCCGCCATCCCCGACGAGGCCGCCAAGGCCACCGCCGCCGACCTGAACGCCGACGGCGTCATCAAGCTGAGCGCCGGCAAGAAGCGTCACGCGCTGGTCAAGGCGGTGTGAGGCACCGCATCCGCCACGTGACGTCCCCTCTCACCCCGGAGAGGAACGCCACGTGGCGGTTGCGACCACAACAACCCTGGAAGCATCCATCTCCCCTCCATCCACCCGCCGCGGCCCATCCATACCGGGAGGGGTTGGGGAAGCCGAAACGACCCCCAGGCAGAACCTTCGATTGAAGGATAGACGCCAGCATCTCCAAAAAGCGGATACCCGCAATTTGTTGACAACCCAGAGTCGCTAATGTTCTATTTTTCAGAACTGCGGCTTGGGGGGGCGTTATGGCAATTTGGGTTCAGTATACTCAAGGTGGCACCGAGGGGGGGCAGGAGGTTCACAACAAGGCCTCCATCATGTTCACCCGCCAAGGAGACGCATCCTCCCCTGCCTCCGTAAAGTGGAGGATCGAGGGCACTGGCAGCAATCCGGCTGACGCCGATGACTTTGGCGGAACATTTCCAAGCGGCACACTTGAGTTCACCCCGTTTGGAATCGCAACCCTCAACATTCCATTTCACAACGACGATATCATTGAGCCAGACGAAGAATTCAACATTATACTCTATGATCCGATTGGAGACACACTGGCGGAAACTATATTTAACAACACCATCAAGATGAAAATTGACAACGATGATGCGTCCGCGTCGGTCAAATCATTAAATGCAGAATTTGTAGAAGGCGATAGCGGTAAGAATATTTTTTATTTTTATGTGGAACTATCAGACGATACAGGAAAAGTCACTTCGGTTGACTGGACGGTAACCGGGACGGGGGCGAATCCGGTGGATGCCGCCGACTTCGGCGGCACGCTGCCGTCCGGCACCCTCACCTTCCAGGGCTGGGAGAGGTCGCGGCTGTTCGCGGTGGAGGTTTCCGGCGACAGCACGGTGGAGCCGGACGAAACCTTCACGGTCACCCTGTCCAACCCGAATGGCGTTGCTCTGGGCACCACCACGACAACCGCGATCATCCGCAACGACGACACCGCGCTCTCCATCGCCGCGCTGGATGCGACGAAGGCGGAAGGCAACAGCGGCTCGACCGCCTACACCTTCGAGGTCACCCGCGCCGGAAACATCGAGGGCAATTCGACCGCCAGCTATGCGGTGACCGGGACCGGGGCGAACCCGGCGGATGCCGCCGACTTCGGCGGCACGCTGCCATCCGATACGGTCAGTTTCGCTCCCGGTGAAACCCGCAAGGTCATCACCATCAACGTCTCCGGCGATTCCACCCTCGAGGGCAACGAGACCTTCGGCGTCACGCTGACGAACCTGCGATACGCGCCCATCGCGACGGCCAACGCCACCGGCACGATCATCAACGACGACATCGAACCGACACGCCGCCTTGCAATCGTCTCCGACGGCGTAAGCCGCGACGTCGAGATGCAGCCATACTCCGGACCCGTGTCGTGGCTTCAGAACATGCACACCGGGAGCGACACCAACGAAGCCATGCGCGGCACCGACCTCGCCGATTTCATCAACACGATGGGTGGAGACGATGCGATCGACGGCGGCAAAGGTGACGACGTGCTGGATGGCGGTCTCGGCTCGAATTTTCTCACCGGCGGCGCGGGTTTGGACACATTTTTCGTGGACGGGCGGAGCGGCGGAGTCACCTGGTCCACGGTGACCGACCTCGAGAAAGGGGAGTTGGTCACCTGTTGGGGTTGGAAAGAGGGCACGTCCAAGCTGACCTGGGCCGAAATGTCCGGAGCCGAGGGGTACAAGGGCGCCACGGCACACATCGACCTCGATGCCAATGGCAGCATCGATATGAGCATAACCATTTCCGCCAAATCCCCTGCTGCGGTCGTCGCCATGACCGGGCAGGTCGGTGACGCGAGCTATCTCGCCTTCACACTCTCCTGACCCCTCTCCCAGAGCCCCAGCCGCAGACGGGGCTCCCTTCATCCCGCCCCGCTACTTCACGAAAGTCCCCGGCGAGGGCGCTTCCTTGCCATCGCCCCCCTCGCCCAGGAAGAACAGGTTGCGCAGGAAGCCCGGCGCCAGCATGGCGAGCGGGTTCACCGTCACGTCCGGGTCGGCCAGCGGGCCGCGGACGTGCCAAGTGGCGCTGAAGATGCCCTGCCCTTCGCCGCCGCTCAGCGCGTCGCCCAGCAGCGGGATCTGGCCGATCAGGCGGTTCAGCCCATAGATGGGCACGATGGTGCCGCGCAGGTTGGCCGTGTCGGTCTCGATGTCGATTTCCCCTCCCAGGGTGAGACCGAGCGCGGAGCCTGAAGTGCGCAGGTCCTTGATCGTCAGCAGGCGCCCATCCTTGCGGTAGTCGCTGACCGCCCGCCCGAACCGGATGCCCTTGCCTCCGCCCATCAGCTCGGCGAAGCCGGAGGGAGAGATGGAGTTCAGGATGCGGGCCAGGACCGGCGGGTCGACAAGAGCGTAGTCGGTCAATTCCATCCGGCCTTCGATGGCGGCGTCGGCCCGCGGCTCCACCGTGCGGCCGGTAATCGCCAGCGCGCCACCCTGCACCCGGTCGTTGATGTCGAGCGCGCGGAAGGTCGTGCCCGCGTCGCTGGCCGAGATGGCCACGTCGTAGAAACCCTGGGCGCCCGGCAGGTAGCGCAGGGACACCGCCCCGTCGCGCCCCGCCCGCGCCGTCACGTCGAGCGCCGTCCAGGACAGGCGGTCGCGCCTGATCCGTCCGGCCACGTCGGACAGATGGCGGCCGTCCCCGAAGACGACGCGGTTCAGCTTCAGGTCAAAATCGAGCGGCAGCGGCTTCTCGTCGCTCGGGCCGGGCTTTTTGCCGCCGGGCGGGTCGGCCTTGCCGGCCAGGACGCGGGCATCGAGACTCTGGCCGGTGATGGTCCCGGAATAGCCGTTCTTGCCGCCGTCATGCACCGTCACGTCGGCCTTCAGGTCGGTCTGGCCGACCGACATCTGCCCGACCGCCACCTTGGTAACGGCCATGGTCTGCGGGGCGAGATCAACGACCGCCTGGGCGCGCAGCCCCCCGGCATCGACGGACAGGCCGGTGATGCGGGTCACCCGGTCCTTCTGGAACTCCAGCGCCAGCTTGCCGGTGCCGGGAACGCCGGGCTTCTTCTCCCAGCCCAGCTCGTCGATGCGCAGGTGGGTCTTTTCCAGGTTCAGACCGGCGGTCAGGCCGAAGCGGCGGCGCTGGTCGACTGTGAACAGCACGTCCGCCCCCAGCGGCCCCGCGACGTGCTCGGCGAGGTCGATGCCGTGGCTGCGCAGATCCTGGGCGTCCACGTCGCCCTTTACGGCGATGCGGGTGCGCGGTCCCTTGGCGGTGGAGGTAAACTGCTCCTTCCAGTCGATGGTGACGGGGATGCCGTCCAGCTTGGTGTTGCCCTTCACCGTCATGGCGTTCATGTCGAGCGCCAGCGTCAGGTCACCCTCGGTCGCGGTCAGCCCGGCGGCCACCTTCTCCACCCCGACGCCGCGCAACTTCGCCGCGACGTCCAGGTTCAGCTGTTCCACCTTCAGATCGACCAGCAGCGGGAACTGGAAGTGGAGCTGCGCGTCGGCCTGCCCCTGGGTGCGCTTCGGGTCGAGGTCGAGGCGGCTGGGATAGCCCAGCGGCGGGCTGTCCAGAACGGTCAGGATGGTGCGCACCGGCCCGCGGACCGGGACGCGGATGTCCATGGTCTCCTTGCCGGTGTCCAGACCGCCGATGACGATCGTGCCCTCACCGAGCTGAACGTCGTCGATGCGGCCGCCCTTGGTGTGGATGGTGAAGGTCTTACCGTCGGTGGACACCTGCGCCGCCAGACCGGTCACCTTGGGCAGCGGGTGGAAATAGTCCACCGTCATCTCCTCGGCCTGGATGCCAGCCTGGAAGTGCGTCACGTCGATCGCCGCAAGGTCGGACAGCGGGCCGCTGGCTCGGACGGTGGCCGTCGCCTCCGGCACGACGCCGTGCGACAGGTTTTCGGTCACCCACTCCCGCGGGTTCTTCCCCACCCCCAGCGGCCACAGCCGGGGCAGCTCGTCCGCCGGCACCCGTTTGGCCGTCACGGCGGCCTCCACCGACAGGCGGGCGTCCGGCGTGCCGAGTTGGGCGATGGTGGCCTGCGCCGTTCCCTCCACAGTCGGCCCGCCGAGGTCGATCGCCAGTTGCTCCACATCCAGCTTGCCCGAGGCCCGGTCCCCCGCCACCGTCAGGGCCGCGGAGGCGACGGGCAGCGGCTCCGGGAACAGGTCCGGCCGAACGACGCGCCCGGCGCCGGCTTTCAGCTCCGCCCGGCCGCTGCGTGGCTGCCCGTCGGGGTCCAGCTCCAGGCTGGCCGTGCCGGACAGGGGAAGCTGCGCCGCGGCGAGCGGCGCCAGCGCCGGGGCGAGCCCGGCCAGCGCGGCGGGCACCAGCCCGTCGAGCGTTGCTGCGACCGACGCGCCCTTGTCGGGAACCTGCGTGCCGTCGAGGTCGAGCGAGGCCCGCGTGCCGCCCGCCGTCAGGTCGAGCCGCAGGCTGCCGCTGCGCTGCCCGCCCTGCTCCCGCAGGTCGCCCCGCCCGGTCATCGCCATTCCGTCGAACGCGAGGTCCAGCCGCTCCAGCTCCGCCCGCCGGCCCGGCACGTCCAGCCCGCCGCGCAGCCGCAGGCGGTCGACGCGGTAAGGGTCGGGCCGCAGCGCGGGCAGGCTGACCTCCCCCGCGCCGCCCTGCAGGTCGAAGCTGAAGCGCACCGGCTCGAACCGCGAGTCCAGGGTCGCGTCGATGCGCCCGCCCAGCGGCACGGTCACCGCCGACAGCGGCGCCAGCAGCGGGCCGATCTTGGCCAGCGCCGCCGGCTGCAGCCCGTCGAAGCGGGTGGACAGCGCGGTTTCTGCGTCGGCCATGCGATGGACGCCCGACGCCTCCACCGCCGCTGTCCGCCCATCCAGGTCGAGCAGAAGCTGCGCCCCGCCGACGATCTCCGTCCCGTCGCGGGTCAGCACGATGTCGGCGCGGTTGGCGTGCCAGGACAGGCCGAGCATCCGGTTCGTCACCGTCAGGTCGGCGCCGATGATGGTCAGCCGCCGCAGCAGGCCCAGCGGACGGGCGATGTCCGGGGGATGCATCAGGGTGGAGACGATCTCCCCCGCGAAATCGGGGCTTCCGGCCGGCTCCTCCTTCTCCGGCTCGCCGGGAGACGGAAGCGAGCGCACGTCGAAATCCAGGCTGCCGTCGGCCCGGCGCACCACCTGGAGGCGCGGCCGCACGAGGTCGAGCCGGGTCGGCGACAGCTTGCCCTGGAACAGCGCGCGCACCGAGAAGCCGACGCCCAACTCCGGCACCGCCGCAAGTTCGTCCCCCTCGGCGTTGACCGCATGCACGTCGATGGCGCGCAGGTCCAGCCGGGTCAGACCGTCGCTCTCCTCCTCGTCCACCCAGGACAGGACGAGCTGGCCGACATCGACGCGGTAGCGGCCCTGCGGGTCGCTCAGCGCCCGCTCCACATAGGGTGTCAGCGGGTCGAGCGCGATCGGCCCCTGGGCCAGCCGCCACGCGAACAGCCCGCCCGCAACGCCGACGACGACGACCGCGCCCGCGGTGGTCCAGGCGAGAAGCTTCGCGGTGCGCCGGATCACGGTCGGTGTCCCGGCGACGATGCCCGCGCGTTGTCACAGTTGACCGGACCCGCGCGACCGCGCACCTTCCTGCTCAGTTCTTGTGCAGGGATAGCCGCGACCATGACCACCACGCTGCCGAAACCCTTCGACACCGCCCTCGCCGAACGCGGCCTGGAGCGCTGGCGCGCCGAGGCGGTGAACGCCGCAGACAACGACGGCGACGATGACGCCTTGCGCGCCTGGGCCGAGGCGTACGCCGATTCGGCCGAGGGGCGGGCGCTGATCGACGCGGTGTGCGGCAACAGCCCGTATCTCGGCCAGATCCTGACGCGGGAGCTGCCCTTCGTCCGCGAGATGGTGACGCAGGGATACGACAACGCCTTCGCGGCGCTGCTGCGCCGGCTGGAGGCGGACTGCGCGGAGGAGCGCAACATCGACCGGCTGATGACGGCCCTGCGCGTCGCCAAGCGGCGGGCGGCGCTGCTGATCGCGATCGCCGACATCACCGGCGCGTGGGAGTTGGAGGCCGTCACCGGCGCGCTGTCCGACATCGCCGAGACGTCGGTGCGGATGGCGGCAAACCACCTGCTGCGCCGCGCCGCGGAGGCGGGCACGCTGACGCTGCCGGAACCGCAGCGGCCATGGGTCGGGTCGGGCCTGATCGTGCTTGGCATGGGCAAACTTGGTGCGCGCGAACTCAACTATTCCAGCGATATCGACCTGATCGTCCTGTACGACGACGCCGTCGTGCAAACGCCCCAGCCGGACAACCTCGCCCGCACGTTCATTCGTATCGCGCGCGATCTTGTCCGCATTATGGATGAACGGACGAAGGACGGCTACGTCTTCCGTACAGATCTGCGGCTGCGCCCCGATCCGGGGGCCACGCCGCTGGCGGTGTCGGTCTCGGCGGCCGAAATTTACTACGGCAGCGTCGGGCAGAACTGGGAGCGCGCGGCCATGATCAAGGCCCGCCCCATCGCCGGCGATCCGGAGGCCGGGGCGCATTTCCTGCGTTTCCTCGAACCGTTCGTGTGGCGGCGCCACCTCGACTTCGCGGCCATCCAGGACATCCATTCCATCAAGCGTCAGATCAACGCCCACAAGGGCCATCGTGAAGTGACGGTGAACGGCCACGACATCAAGGTCGGGCGGGGCGGAATCCGCGAGATCGAGTTCTTCGCCCAGACCCAGCAACTGATCTTCGGCGGGCGCGACATCCGCGTGCGCATCGCCCCCACCCTGCTGGCGAACAAGGCGCTGTGCGCGGTCGGCCGCGTGCCGGAGGCGGCGGTGGAGGAGTTGGAGGAGGCCTACCGCTTCCTGCGCCGGGTCGAGCACCGCATCCAGATGACCGACGACCGCCAGACCCACCAGATCCCGGCGGACGACGAGGGGGTGGCGCATCTCGCCACCTTCCTCGGCTACGAGCGGGTGGAGGATTTCCGCGCCGACCTTCTGGCCCAGCTCGGCCGGGTGGAGGACCGCTACGCCGAGCTGTTCGAGGAGGCGCCGTCGCTGTCCGGTCCCGGCAACCTCGTCTTCACCGGCACCGACGACGACCCAGGCACGGTGAAGACGCTGGCCGGCATGGGCTACCGCGACCCCAGCCGGGTCATCGCCGTGGTCTCCACCTGGCACCGCGGGCGCTACCGCTCCACCCGCTCGGGCCGCGCGCGGGAGCTGCTGACCGAGCTGGTGCCGGCCATGCTGAACGAGCTGGCCAAGACCCCCGCCCCGGACGACGCGCTGGTCAAGTTCGACAGCTTCCTGGAGCGGCTGCCGGCGGGGGTCGGGCTGTTCTCCCTGTTCATCGCCAACCCCTGGCTGCTCGCCCTGGTCGCGGAGATCATGGGCACGGCGCCGCAGCTGGCCGAGACGCTGTCGCGCAACCCGTCGCTGCTCGACGCCGTGCTGTCGCCCGACTTCTTCGACCCACTGCCCGACGCGGCGGGGCTGACGCCGGAGTATCAGCGCTTCATCGCCGGGGCGCACAACTTCGAGGACGTGCTGACCCTGTCGCGGCGCTGGACCAATGACCAGCGCTTCCGCGCCGGGGCGCACATCCTGCGTGGCATCACCGACGGCGACCGCTGCGGCCCCTTCCTCGCCGATCTGGCCGATGTGGTGGTGCCGGAGTTGGCCGCCCGCGTGGAGGAAGAGTTCGCCGCCCGCCACGGCCGCATCCCCGGCGGCGCCTGGGTGGTGGTGGCGATGGGCAAGCTGGGCAGCCGGCAGCTCACCATCACCTCCGACATCGACCTGATCGTGGTCTACGAGGTGCCGCCCGGCACGCGCCAGTCGGACGGGGCCAAGCCGCTGGCCCCCAACGAGTATTACATCAAACTGACGCAGCGCCTGACCAACGCCATCACCGCCCCGATGGCCGACGGGCGCCTGTACGAGGTGGACATGCGGCTGCGCCCGTCGGGCAACGCCGGACCGCTCGCCACCGCGCTCGACGCCTTCACCGCCTATCAGGCCAAGGACGCCTGGACGTGGGAGCACATGGCCCTGACCCGCGCCCGCGTCATCGGCGGCGATCGGGAACTGGCCCGCAAGGTCGAGTCGGCGATCCGCGGCGTGCTGACCGGCCCGCGCGACCCGGCCAAGGTGTTGCGGGACGTCGCCGACATGCGCCGCCGCATCGACAAGGAGTTCGGCACCCCCAACCCGTGGAATGTCAAATACGCCCGCGGCGGCCTGATCGACATCGAGTTCACCGCCCAGTATCTCCAACTCCGCCACGGGCACGCGCATCCGGACATCCTGTCCATCGCCACCAGCCGCGCCCTGCTCAACGCGGCCGCGGCCGGGCTGCTGGCGCCGGAGGTGGCGGAGGAGCTGGTGGCGACGCTGAAGCTGTGGCGCCGCGTGCAGGGGTTCCTGCGGCTGACCACCGACGGCGTGCTCGATCCCCGGCAGGTCTCGCCCACGCTGCGGGAGGGACTGTCCCGCGCCGCCTTCCCGGACGAGGAGCCGGCGGTTGACTTCGCCGCGCTCGACAGCAGAATCCGGGACATCGCCGCCCGCGCCCATCGCCATTTCGTGGCGCTGGTCGAGGAGCCGGCGTCAAGGCTGCCTCCCCCAGAGACCAACGAAGAAGCCAAACTCCCATGAGCGACACCCAGATGCCCGCCATCGAGGCCGGCACCCCGGCCCCGGACTTCACCATGCCGACCGACGGCGGCGGCAGCGTCACGCTGTCCGCCCTGCGGGGCAAGCCGGTGATCCTGTACTTCTACCCGAAGGACGACACGTCCGGCTGCACGTCGGAGGCCTGCGGCTTCCGCGACCAGCTCCCGGATTTCAGCGGGCTCGACGCCGTCATCATCGGCGTGTCCAAGGACAGCGTCGCCAGCCACGACAAGTTCAAGGCGAAATACGAGCTGCCCTTCACGCTGGCCTCCGACAAGGAGACCGGTGTCGCCGAGGCTTACGGCGTGTGGGTCGAGAAGAGCATGTACGGCCGCAAGTACATGGGCCTGGAACGCGCGACCTTCCTGATCGACAAGGACGGCATCGTCCGCAACGTCTGGCGCAAGGTCAAGGTCACCGGCCATGTGGCGGCGGTGCTGAAGGCGTTGCAGGCGCTGTAATCATTTCGCGATGCGGTGGGGGAGACATCATCTCCCGCCGCTTCAGCGGACGCCGACCCCGGCAAGGCATTCGCGCAGCGCATCGAGCGGAACGACGTAGTCCCGCTCGATGATGTCATGATGGCTGTCGGGCCGTTCCGGACAGGCGAGATCGAGATAGCGCATCCCCCGCTGGGCGGCGAGATTTCCAAAGAAGGGTTGCAGAACGCGGCCACGAAGTTCGATCAGGGTTGCGCCCGCCGGAGCGAACAGGATGTTGGTCAAGGCCGCGCCGTGGCAGCCGACGATCAGTTCCGCCCCGCTGAACAGGGCGATCTGTTCCTCGAACGTGAGGCTTCCCGGATCGACGGCCAGAAATCCCAGCGGCTCCAACGCCTCCGCCACCTCGTCCTGATTCACGGCGAAGCGCTTGGTGGTGTTCCTCCGCAGAACGAACAACCGCTTCACACCGGATGGCGTCGGCAGGACGTCGCGGGCGTGGTTCAGAACCACGCTCCAGATCGCCACCGCTTGCGACCGCAACGGAAGCGGCACGAGGCAATCGGGATAGCCGCTCCAATCGCTGCGGCTGATGTGGAGGTCCAGTCTGTCAAGCTTCAGCCCGGTCATGAAGAGGCGCAGCGAGGCCGCCTGCCACGCGTTGGGGGTTCCATCCATGATGACCCGCCGCTCCGCGCCGTCCGGGGCGATCATGCCGAAGACCAGACGCGGCAGGTAATCCAGGCACCAGTGGAAATAATTGTCGCTGCCGCCCATCGCCAGATACTTGCCGGGCGGCTCGGGCTCGGCGAGCGCTTGGAGAAAGACCGGCGAGGGGGCCTGCCCCACCATCCCGTAGGCCATCTCATGGAACATGCCGAAGTCCCGCCGGAAGCAGCGCAGATCCGGCGTCACCGGGAACATCATGTGGTTGTTCAGAACGCAGCGGTCGAAGACGGCCGCGACCGGATTGTCATCGCCGCCCCGCAGGATGCGGCCAAGATGCGGATTGGCAGCCAGATGCTCGACGAGATCGACGCTCTGAATCGTGCCGTCCATGCAAGTCTCCATGCCAGCGCCCGGGATTTATCCGGCCCGGCGCAGTATCTCTTCCGCCAGCGCCTGCATCTCCGCCGCCGCCTGCGTCTTGCGGGCGGCCTCGGTCACCGACAGGCCGGACAGCAGGGTCCCGGCGTAGGCGGTGCGGTTGCCGATCTGCGAGTCCGCGAGGTCCACAGCCGGCGGGTTCACGAGTTCGCGCACCCGCGCGATCAGCTCGTCGGCGATGCGGGCGCGCGGCGGCACGCGGTTCAGCACCAGCAGCAGCCGGCGCTTCTCCTGCGCGGCGAGGTCCAGCGTCGGCTGCACCGCCCACAGGTCCATCGGGCTGGGCTGCACCGGGGCGATGACGAGGCTGGCGGCGCGCACGGCGATGCGGGCCTCCGTCTGGGCGTGGGGCGGGCTGTCGATCAGCACGATGTCGTGGTCGCGGGCCAGCTTCTCGACCTCGGTCTGGGTGCGCCAGCCGGTGATCTGGACATGGGTGAAGCCGGGCTGCCCGCCCGTGGCTCCGGCCCGCACCTCGTGCCAGCGGGTCAGGCTGCCCTGCGGGTCGATGTCCACCGTGGCGACCGAGCGCCCGAGCTGCATCCAGGCAATGGCGAGGTGCGCCACCAGCGTGGTCTTGCCGGCCCCGCCCTTCTGCTGAGCCACGGTGAAGACCTTGCCCGTCATGCCCACACCCATCATTTGGTTGTTTATCGCGCACACCCGTCATAAGGCTTGGACAGAGCCGGCGCAACCGCGCGAATTGACTTCATCCTCCGACGCTTTACAAATCGTCCCGTGACCGACAAGCATCCCGACATCATCCCCACCACGCCCGCCGGCCTCGCCCGCGCCGGCGAGGCCCTGCGCAACGGCGAACTGGTCGCCTTCCCGACCGAGACCGTCTACGGCCTCGGCGGGGACGCCACCGACGACCGGGCCGTGGCCGCGATCTTCGCCGCCAAGGGCCGCCCTCAGTTCAACCCGCTGATCGCCCATGTGCCGGACCTGGAGTCCGCCGAGGCCATCGCCGTGCTCGACGAGCGCGCGGTGGAACTGGCCCACCAGTTCTGGCCCGGTCCGCTGACGCTGGTCCTGCCCCGCCGCCCGGAGGCCGGGCTGTCGCTTCTGGTGTCCGCCGGACTGGACAGCGTGGCGGTGCGCGTGCCCGGCCATCCGGTGGCGCAGGCGGTTCTGAAGGCCGCCGGCAAGCCCATCGCCGCGCCCAGCGCCAACCGCTCCGGCGCGGTCAGCCCGACCGCCCCGCACCACGTCATCGAGAGCCTGGGCGACCGGGTGAGCATGGTGGTGGCCGGCGGGAAGTGCCAGGTCGGGGTGGAGTCCACCGTGCTCGACCTGACCGGCGCGACGCCCGTGCTGCTGCGCCCCGGCGCCGTGCTGCGCGAGGAGATCGAGCGGCTGATCGGTCCCATCCAGGTTTCCGCCGGCAACCCGGACGCCCCGAAGTCGCCCGGCCAGCTGGAAAGCCACTACGCCCCGAACGCCCCGGTGCGGCTGAACGCCACAAGCGCCGAGGAGGACGAGGCGTTCCTGACCTTCGGCCCCGACCGTTTCATCCGCGGCGGCAAGGCCCGCCTGAACCTGAGCCTCCAGGGCGACCTGAACGAAGCGGCGGCGAACCTGTTCGCCCATCTCCGCGCGCTCGATCAGGAGGGTGCCCGCGCCATCGCGGTGATGCCGATCCCGGACGAGGGGCTGGGTGTCGCCATCAACGACCGGCTGCGGCGGGCCGCCGCCCCCAGGGGGTGATGGAGCGGGGGGTGGAATCCCGGCGCGCAAGGCGGTCGCAGGGGAGGGACAGAGAGCCCCCTCCCCTGCGACAGCGGGGGAGGGTTGGGGTGGGGGCAATGCGTCTCTCCAGCCCGTCCGGACCCCGCCCATGACCTCCGCCAGCCCTGCCGCCGCCAGCCTCGCCGCCGCCCTCGACCAGATCCGCGCCATCGTCGGCCCGAACGGCCTTCTCACCGCGCCGGAGGACATGGCCCCCTACCTGTCGGAATGGCGCGGGCGCTTCAAGGGCAACAGCCCGGCGGTGGTCCGCCCGGCCAGCACCGAGGAGGTCGCGGCGGTCGTGAAGATTTGCGCGGAGGCCGGCACCCCGGTCGTCCCGCAGGGCGGCAACACCAGCCTCGTCGGCGGCTCCATCCCCTACGAGGAAGGGCGCGAGATCGTCATCAGCCTGTCGCGGATGAACAGGATCCGCGGCATCGACACGCTGAACTACAC
Organism: Azospirillum sp. P4_B5; assembly: GCF_056402275.1. NCBI lineage: Bacteria > Pseudomonadati > Pseudomonadota > Alphaproteobacteria > Rhodospirillales > Azospirillaceae > Azospirillum > Azospirillum sp. P4_B5. The sequence goes on along the minus strand of NZ_JBFUHT010000033.1, from coordinate 142,131 downwards.
CATGACGGCAGAGGCCGGCGTCGTCCTGAAGACCGCGCAGGAGGCCGCCAAGGACAAGGACCGCCTGCTGCCGATGAGCCTGGGGGCGGAGGGCACCTGCCAGATCGGCGGGCTGATCTCCACCAACGCCGGCGGCATCAACGTGCTGCGCTACGGCAACATGCGCGACCTCGTGCTTGGTCTTGAGGTCGTGCTGGCCGACGGACGGATCTGGAACGGCCTGCGGTCCTTGCGCAAGAACAACACCGGCTACGACCTGAAGCACCTGTTCATCGGGGCGGAGGGCACGCTGGGCATCGTCACCGCCGCGGTGCTCAAGCTCTACCCGCGCCCGCGCCAGGCGGTGACGGCCTTCATCGCCGTGCCCAGCCCCGCCGCCGCCATCGAACTGCTGGCCCGCCTGCGCGAGGCGTCGGGCGACGCCGTGGCCGCCTTCGAGCTGATGTCGCGCCGCTGCCTGGAGTTCGCGCTGAAGCACGTCGCCGGCACCATCGACCCGCTGTCGGAGCCGTCGCCCTGGTACGTGCTGACCGAGCTGACCGCCGGCACCCAGTCCGACGCCTTCCGCGAGACGGTCGAGGCGGCGCTGGGCGAGGCCTTCGAGGCGGAACTGGCCACCGACGCCACCATCGCCCAGTCGGAGACCCAGGCCAACCAGCTCTGGTTCATCCGCGAGGCCATCGTCGAGGCGCAGAAGTTCGAGGGCGGCTCGATCAAGAACGACGTGTCGGTCCCGGTGTCGCGCGTCGCCGAGTTCATCGAGCGCGCCGAGGCCGCCGTGGCCGCGGCCTGCCCCGGCATCCGCCCGACCCCCTTCGGCCACGTCGGCGACGGCAACATCCACTTCAACCTCAGCCAGCCGGAGGGCGCCGACACCGCCGCCTACCTCGCCCGCTGGGACGAGATCTGCCACGTGGTGAACGAGGTCATCTTCGACCTGGACGGTTCCATTTCCGCCGAGCATGGCGTGGGCCGCTTCAAGAAGGACGAGATGCCGGTCATCAAGAGCCCGGTCGAGTTCGACCTGCTGCGCGCCATGAAAGCGGCGCTCGACCCCAAGGGCCTGCTGAACCCCGGCAAGATGTTGCCGTAAGGAGTGCTGCCCTAAAGAGATGCTCTGCCCGCCCCGTGCGACCTTTCGCGGTTCCGGCCTGTTCGTAGGAGTCGGTCGGAAACCGCGGAACGGAGGCGGCGATGCTTCTCGCGATGTCGGCGTGGATGCGCCTGATGCTTGGCGAGGCCGAGACGGCACCGGTGGACGGCACGTCCACCAGATGCCCCCTGCCGCCGGAGCGGGAGCGCATCCGGCAGGCGGTGCATGGGGCGGTGACCGCCCACCCGCTGCACCGCGATCTGGTGCACACCCACCGGCTGGGCGGCTGCCAGTATTACGCCTTCGCCGGGGCGATGCTGCTGGAGGCTCTGGGCCACGGGGAAACGGAGGTCGCGCTGGGCCGCGTGGCGTTCCGCAAGTCCGAGCCCCAGGGCCGGGGGCGCTGGCTCGGCTATCCGGCGGCGCCCGCCGACGTTCGTCCTCCCGACCCGGCGCAACGGCGGCAGCAAACGGAGTCCTTCCCCTTCCACGCCTGGATTCGCCTGACCGGCCCCGGCGGGCGGCGGATCCTCATCGACTTCGACCTGACCAACGTGCTGCGGGAGGTGCGGTGGCGCGAACCGCCCCATGCGGCGGGCCTGAGCCGTCGACCGCCGGCCTTCTGGGGAAGCGCCGCGGCGGCGCACCGGGCGGGCCTGCGGTTCGAGCCGCACCGCCGGCTGACCGCCGACGCGCTGCTGCCCGGCGACCGCCGGGTCTTCGCGGCCATCGCGGCGGACGCCCGCGCGCGGCTTAAAGACGTATAGCCCGGCGGTCAGCCGATCAGGCCGCCTTGCTCGTCTCCGCTCCAGCCGCAGCCCCGGCCCCCGCTGCCGTCCCCTGGCCGACCACCTTGGACAGGCCCAGCCCGAGGCCAAGGCCGGTGTGCTCGTTCTGATCCGTGCGGACCGGCTGGTCGCGCATGCGGCGGTTGTCCTTGTCCTCGCCGTCCGGACGGCGGCCGCGGGCGGGCCTGCCGGAGATGCTGTCGACCTCGTCCGGCGTCTCCAGCGCGTTCAGCGCCAGCACGTGGTAGATCGACAGCGGCGTGCCGTTCAGCGCCTTCTGCGGCATGCTGGGCACCTGGGTGGTGAAGCCGTCCGGCATGTCCTGCCGGCGCACCCGGTCGATGGCGGTCTGGGCCGGCGCGAAATCGGCGTTGGGCGTCTCCGCGAACTTCGTCGCGAAGCGGTCATAGATGTCCTTCAGGGACTTGGCCCGGCCGGTATCCTTGTCGAAGAACACCGCCTTGTTGGCCGACGCAGCATCCGGGAACAGCTCCTTGGCGGCGCGGTTTGGGTTGTCCCGCATGGCGTTCAGGAACTTCGAGGCCCCGCCCGCCCCGAGGAAATGCGCCATGTAGAGTTCGGTGGACCCGACCTTCCCTTTGACCGTGTCCTCCAGATACTCCTTGTTGTCGCGAGTGTATTCCGCGGCCATCAGGGCCGAGGCGTTGGGGTCCTTGCGCAGGTCGAGGATCTCGCGCTTCAGGTCGGGGTCGGTGACGTAGGGGCGCCCGTCGCCGCGCGTCTGGATTGCGTTGGCGTATTTGGCGTAGCCGTGGTCCGCCCCATGGTCGCGCATCGTCGCCAGCCACGTGCTGTCGATGAACTGATAGAGCCCGGTCGCCGAGGAGGAGGAGGACTTCACGTCCGTCCGGTACCCGCTCTCCACGGCAGCTTTTTCCATGAGGTAGGAAAAATCGACCCCGGTCTTGGCGCTGGCGTTGCGGACCGCCGCCTCGACATTTTCCGGCCCGCGGCTGGTCTTCGCGGCCTGGACGGCGGATTCGGCCTGACGGGCAAGGGCGGCGGCGATGGTCATGGGAGAAACCCCTGTGAGCGGTGCTGCCCCACTCTTGCAACCGGAATGCCAAGTCGGACGTCTCCTCCTGCGTCGCAGCCGCGCTGTTCGCACCGCAACCCAGATGCCAATATTCATGCCCGACGGCGAGGCTCGCCATGCACCATTCGGTACGGTATGGTGACGCGCACGTAAACCGCCCAAGACGCGTTCACGGACCATCGGGCACGCGCAATCGGGCACGCACAATCGGGTCACGGGAGGCCGCTCCATCCATGATTCCCTACACCGCTCCGGTCGATGACCTCCGCTTTGTCCTGAACGAGGTGGTCGGCCTCGAAACGGTCGCCGCGCTTCCGAACTGCGATTCGGCGGCTCCCGATCTGGTGGACGCCGTGCTGGAGGAAGCCGGCAAGTTCGCCTCGGGCGTTCTCGCCCCGCTGAACCGGGTCGGCGACAAGGAAGGCTCGGTGCTGGAGAACGGCGTGGTCCGCACGCCGACCGGCTGGAAGGACGCCTACAGCCAGTTCACCGAGAGCGGTTGGAACAGCCTGCCCTTCGAGCCGGAGTATGGCGGGCAGGGCCTGCCCTGGACCGTCGCCTTCGCGGTGAACGAGATGTGGCAAGCGTCCAACCTGTCCTTCGGCCTGTGCCCCCTGCTGACCCAGGGCGCGGTCGATCTGCTGACCGAACACGGCAGCGCGGAGCAGAAGGCGCTCTATCTGCCGAAGATGATCGCCGGCACGTGGAACGGCACCATGAACCTGACGGAGCCGCAGGCCGGCTCCGACCTCGCCGCCGTGCGCACCCGCGCGGTGCGGGCCGAGGACGGGACCTACCGCATCACCGGCCAGAAGATCTTCATCACCTACGGCGAGCATGACCTGACGGAGAACATCGTCCATCTGGTGCTGGCCCGCTTGCCCGACGCGCCCGCGGGCATCAAGGGCATCAGCCTGTTCATCGTGCCCAAGTTCCTGCCCAACGCGGACGGCACGCCGGGCGCGCGCAACGACCTGCGCTGCGCCAGCCTGGAGCACAAGCTGGGCATCATGGCCAGCCCCACCGCCGTGATGGCCTTCGGCGACGACGGCGGCGCCATCGGCTTCCTGGTCGGCCAGGAGAACCGCGGCATCGAATACATGTTCACCATGATGAACAACGCCCGCCTCGGCGTCGGCATCCAGGGCGTGGCCATCGCCGAGCGCGCCTACCAGCAGGCCCGCGACTACGCCAAGGGCCGCGTGCAGAGCAAGGATCTGGCCGACCCGAAGGGCTCCGGCGTCGCCATCATCCGCCACCCGGACGTGCGCCGGATGCTGCTGGACATGCGCGCCAAGACGGAGGCCGCCCGCGCATTGGCGCTCTACGCCGGCACCCAGCTCGACGTGTCCCGCCACCACGAGGACCCCGCGGTGCGCGCCGCCGCCACCGCCCGCGTGGACATCCTGACCCCCATCGTGAAGGCGTGGAGCACCGACATCGGCTGCGACGTCGCCTCGACCGGCGTGCAGATCCACGGCGGCATGGGCTTCATCGAGGAGACCGGCGCCGCGCAGCATTACCGCGACGCCCGCATCACCCCGATCTACGAGGGCACCAACGGCATCCACGCCAACGACCTGACCTTCCGCAAGACCGGCCGCGACGGCGGCGAGGCGGCCCGGACCTTCATCGCGGAGATGCGCGCCACGGTGGCGGAGCTGGAGAGCATCCCCGGCGACGACATGGAGGCGATCCGCACCAACCTGTCCGCCGGGCTGGACGCGCTGGAGCAGGCGGTGGCTTGGGTGGTGAAGACGCAGGCAGACGGCGACCTGCGCGCCGCCGCGGCGGGGGCCGTGAATTACCTGAAGCTGTGGGGCACGGTGGCCGGCGGCTGGATGCTCGCCCGCTCCGCCGCCAAGGCGCTGGAGGGGCTGCGCCAGCCCGGCGCCAACGCGCCCTTCCTGGAGGCGAAGCTGGTCACCGCGCGCTTCTACGCCGAGCAGATCCTGGCCCAGGGGCCGGGCCTGCTGCTGCCGATCCTGACCGCCCACCGCACGGTCATGGCGCTGAGCGAGGATCAGTTCTAAGCAAGCACACGCCCCATCACTGTGGCGTTATAGCCACAGCCAGCTGAAACGCGGCCGGCGCCCCACGCCGGCCGCAACCTTTGCGGTTGGTCCGCGTTCCCCGTTCGATCGAGACGTCTCAAGGGGAAACGCCGCATGCGCACCGCCGCCCTTCTCGCCTTCGCCCTCGCCGTTGCCGGAGCCTCCGCCGCGACCGCCCAGACCATGGATGGTCCGGTCGCGTCCCCCTTCCATGTCGGCGCGCAGGCCAGCACGCTTGGCCTGGGGCTGGAGGCCGGCTACCGGGTGAATCCGATGTTCGGGCTGCGCCTGGGCGGCAACATGTTCACCTTCAGCACCGACCGCGGCATTTCCGGCGTCGATTACGACCTGGACGTCAAGCTGCGCTCCTTCGGGGCGGTGCTGGACGTCTATCCCGTCGCCGGAACCGGCTTCCGCATCAGCGGCGGCGCACGGATCAACTACAACAAGGCCGACCTGACCGGCACCCTGTCCGGCCCGCGCAGCTTCGGCGGGGTGGTGGTCACGCCGCAGCAGGCTGGGGAACTGACCGGCAAGGCGACCTTCGACCGCGTCGCCCCCTATGCCGGCGTCGGCTACAACGGCACGGTGTTCAGCCCGAACTTCAGCGTCGGCGTGGATCTCGGCGTGCTGTTCCAGGGCAAGCCGCGGGTCAGCCTGAGCGCCCCCGGCGTGGCGACCACGCCGGCCATCGCCGCCGTTCTGGAGGACCAGCGCCGCGAGGTCGAGGATTCGATCCGCGCCGCCCGCTTCTGGCCGGTCGTCGCCATCACCGCCTCCTACCGCTTTTGAGGAAGGCTCCCCTTTTGATGGAGGGAGGGCACCAAACGCCTCCGTGAACCGTTAAGCCTCCATGGATCAACTGTGGAGACCAGTTCATGGCTCGTCGTAATGGGATTCGCACCGCCGTCCTTGCCCTGCCGCTCCTGGCCCTGCCGCTGCTTGCCGCCTGCGACGACCAGCAGTCGGCGGAGAGGACCGGCCAGGAGATCGGGCGCGCGGTGGACCAGACCGCGGAGCGCGTGGGCGAGGCCACCAAGGGCATCGGCGCCGAGGCCGGCCGCATGATGCAGGACGCCGGCGCGGCCATCCAGCAGAAGGCCCGCGACGCCAAGGACGACGTCAACCGGGAGACCGCTCCCGAGAAGCCCTGAGGGAAGCTCTGAGGCGCCCTTACGCCTCAACCGGCCCGCGCAGCGTCCGCCACAGGCAGATCGCGGCGTAATAGGCGCTGCTGGCCAGCCAGACATACCAGACGGCGTCGGGGCGGTCCGGATAGAGGACCACCAGCGCCGCGCTGGAGGCGAGCCATGCTCCGCTGACCAGAAGATTCAGGCGCATCCAGCGGCGCACCCGGAAGGGATGCAGGAACTTGACCGTCGTGAAGGTCAGCAGACCGAGGACCAGCACCACGGCGGTGTTGATCCACGGGTGGAGCGCCAGAATCCACAGATAGAGCGCGACCACGTTCCAGATCGCCGGAAAACCGACGAAGTAGTTGTCGCCGCTCTTCATTCCGGTGTTCGAGAAGCAGTAGAGCGACGTCATCATGATGAAGGCGGCCAGCGCCACGCCCAGCCCGTCGGGCAGCAGGCCGAAGCGGTACAGAAAGACCGCCGGGACGACGACGTAGGTCAGATAGTCGATCACGAGGTCGAGCGCCGACCCGTCGATGCCCGGCAGCACCTCTTTCACCGAGGCGCGGCGGGCCAGCGTGCCGTCCACCCCGTCGACGACCAGCGCCAGCCCCAGCCAGCCCAGGCACGCCTTGGCCTCGCCGTTGACCGCGGCGAGCAGCGCCAGCAACCCCAGCACGACGCCGCTGCCGGTGAAGGCGTGCACCCCCCAGGCCGACAGCCGCCGCCCGATCCCGTAACCGCTGTCGCTGTCGTCCTTGAACCGGCTGTCCACTGAGCGCCTCATCGTCCCGTTGGCGCCAACCTAGCCATACGCCGCGAAAAGTCCAAGCGGGTCGGTGTTGGAGATTGTCCCGCACCGCGGGGGCACCCCTCTCCCGGGACGGGAGAGGGGACCCGCTCCCTACTCCGCAGCGCGCGCCGCAGCACCCGGCAAGCGGTCCGGACCGGCGAAGGCCGGGCTGTCCCGCAGGGCGTCGGGCTTCGGGCCGCCGGTCGCCCAATCCAGCAACTCGACCGTGTGGACGACGGGCAGCCCGGTGCCGGTGGCGATCTGGGTGATGCAACCGAGATTGCCGGCGGCGATGGCGGCGGCCTTCGTGCTCTCGATGTTGCGGACCTTGCGGTCGCGCAACTGCATGGCGATCTCCGGCTGGAGCATGTTGTAGGTGCCGGCGGAGCCGCAGCAGATGTGCGCCTCCGGGATCTCCTTCACCTGAAAGCCGGCGCTGCGCAGCAGATGGCGCGGCTGATCCTTGATGCGCTGGCCGTGCTGCATCGAACAGGCGGAGTGGTAGGCGACGGCTTGCCCGGTCTCGATCACCGGAGCGGGCAGGCCGATCTCCGCCTGGAACTCCGTCACGTCGCGGGCGATGGCCGCCACGCGCAGCGCCTTGGCCGCATACTCCGCGTCCTCGCGGAACTGGAAGGCGTAATCCTTCACCGTGGTGCCGCAGCCCGAGGTGTTGACGATGATGGCGTCCAGCCCCTCCCCGTCCATCTCGGCGATCCAGGCGTCGATGGTCTTCCGCGCCGCGGCGTCGCTGAGGTCGGTCTTGCCCATGTGATGGGTCAGGGCGCCGCAGCAGTCGGCTCCCTTGGCCACCACCACCTCGACCCCCTGGCGGTTCAGCAGGCGGATGGTCGCCTCGTTGATCTGCGGGGCCAGCACCTGCTGGGCGCAGCCGACCAGCAAAGCGGCGCGCTTGCGGCGCGGTCCCACCGCAGCATGGCTGCCCGGACGGTCGCTGTGGCTCGGCCCCGGCACCGATTTCGGGGCCAGCGCCAGCAGCGCGCCCAGCCGTCCCGGCAGCAGCCCGGCGAAGGGCTTGCCGAACCAGGCGGCGATCAGGGCCAGACGGAACAGCCGCGGGTTGGGCAGCACGCGGGCCAGCAGGTCGCGGATGGCACGGTCGGCGGTCGGGCGGGCGTGGGTCGCCTCGATATGGGCGCGGGCGTGATCGACCAGATGCATGTAGTTGACGCCCGATGGGCAGGTCGTCATGCAGGACAGGCAGGAGAGGCAGCGGTCGATGTGCTTGACCTGATGCTCGGTGGGCGGCCCGCCCTTCTCCAGCATGTCCTTGATCTGGTAGATGCGGCCGCGCGGGCTGTCCAACTCGTCGCCCAGCAGGACGTAGGTCGGACAGGTCGCCGTGCAGAAGCCGCAATGGACGCACTTGCGCAGGATCGCTTCCGAGTCCCGGTAATCGGCGTTGGCGAGTTGGGTGAGCGTGAAGTTGGTCTGCATGGATGCCTTACACTCCCGCGTACATGCGGCCGGGGTTCAGGATGCCGCAGGGGTCGAAGCTCTCCTTCACCCGGCGGCTCAGCGCCATCACCGGGTCGGGCAGCGGATGGAACACCTCCGCCGTGATCCGCACGTCCTCGGGCGCGCGCACCAGCGTCGCATGGCCGGCGGTGCCCAGCGCGCCGCGGACCGCGGAGGCGGCATCGGGCGTCGGCGCCACCGCCGCCCAGATCAGCCCGCCGCCCCAATCGAAGTACAGCTCCGCGTCCAGCGCCCAGCGGATCGACTCCGCCACGCGCGGCCCTTCGGAGGGCTGGACGGAGATTTTCCAGACGTGGCGGGAGTCGTCGCCCCCMCCCCGGCCCTCCCCCGCTGACGCAGGGGAGGAAGTGGGGCGGAAATACGCCACGTCCCGAACCTCCCTCCACACCGCCCACGATTCGTCGCGGTCCAGCACGGCGTCGGCGCCAAGTTCCTCCGTCAGCGCGGCGACGCGCGCGGTGACGGACGGGCCGAAACCTTCCACCCGCACCAGCGTGACCGCCCCGCCCACCGCGGCGACCGCCCGCACATGGGAGCGCGCCGCCACCGCGGCCGGTAGATGGGCGGCACCGGACACGTCGTAGGGGCTCTGCAGCGCCGCGGTCAGCGCCGCGATGGCCCCGACGTCCTCGCGACCGGCCAGCAGCAGCGTCCGGACGTCCTCCGGCGCCGGCAGCACCTTCACCGTCAACTCCGTCAGCACGGTCAGCGTGCCATAGGAGCCGGCCATCAGCTTGGGCACGTCGTAGCCGGTGACGTTCTTCACCACCTTGCCGCCGCCCTTGTAGAGGTCGCCGCGCCCGTTCACCCCCTCGATGCCCAGCGTGTGGTCGCGGGCGGAGCCGGCGCTGATGCGCCGTGGCCCGGCCAGCCCGCTGGCGACCACCCCGCCCAGCGTTCCCCGCCCTTCCGGCCGCCCGAACAGCGGCCCGAGGTCCTGCGGTTCGAAGGCGAGTTGCTGCCGGCGCTCCGCCAGCATCGGCAGGATCTCGGCCATCGGCGTGCCGGCCTTTGCGGTCAGCACCAGTTCCTCCGCCTCGTAGGCGACGACCCCGGACAGGCCGGACAGGTCGAGCGTGCAGGCGGTCTGGATCGGGCGCCCGAGGCCGCGCTTGGACCCCGAACCGGCGACGTCCAGCGGCGTCCCCTCCGATAAGGCCCAGCGCACCGCGTCGGCGGCCTGGACCGCCGAGTCGGGCTTGACGGTGGTCACGGTCATAAAGGCTCCCTCAGAAGCGGGGAATGTCCGGGAAGCGCAGCTCCCCCTTGTGGATGTGCACGCGGCCCAGCTCGGCGCAGCGGTGCAGCTTGGGGAAGACCTTGCCCGGGTTCAGCAGCCCGTCGGGGTCGAAGGCGCATTTGATGCGCTGCTGCTGGTCGAGATCGACCTCGTCGAACTGGTCGGTCATCAGGTCGCGCTTCTCCACCCCCACGCCATGCTCGCCGGTCAGCACGCCGCCGACCTCGACGCACAGGCGCAGGATGTCGTTGCCGAAGGCCTCCGCCCGCTCCAGCTCGCCCGGCTTGTTGGCGTCGTAGAGGATCAGCGGGTGCAGGTTGCCGTCCCCAGCATGGAAGACGTTGGCGACCCGCAGGGCGTAGCGGTCCGACATCTCCTGCATGCGGTGCAGCACCAGGGGCAGCGCCTTGCGTGGGATGGTGCCGTCCATGCAGTAGTAGTCGGGGCTGATGCGCCCCACCGCCGGGAAGGCCGCCTTGCGCCCGGCCCAGAAGGACAGCCGCTCCTCCTCCGAGGTCGAGACCCGGGAGTAGCAGCAGCCCTTGGACCGCGCGATCTCAGCCACCCGGTCGATCAGGTGGTCGACCTCCGCCGCCGGGCCGTCCAACTCGACGATCAGCAGGGCTTCGACGTCCAGCGGGTAGCCGGCGTGGACGAAATCCTCCGCCGCGTGGATGGCCGGCTTGTCCATCATCTCCATGCCGCCGGGGATGATCCCCGCGGCGATGATGGCGGCCACGCAGTCGCCGCCCTGCTCGCTGGTCGGGAAGCCGATCAGAACGGCGCGGGCGGTGGCCGGCTTCTTCAGAATGCGCACCGTGACCTCGGTCACCACCCCGAGCAGCCCCTCGGAACCGGTGACCACGCCCATCAGGTCGTAGCCGCCGGCGTCGAGATGCTTGCCGCCCAGCCGCAGGACGGTGCCGTCCATCAGCACCATCTCCAGCCCCAGCACGTTGTTGGTGGTCAGCCCATATTTCAGGCAATGCACCCCGCCGGAATTCTCGGCGATGTTGCCGCCGATGGTGCAGGCGATCTGGCTGGAGGGATCGGGCGCGTAATAGAAGCCCTCATGCGCCACCGCGTTGGAGATGCCGAGGTTGGTCACCCCCGGCTGGGTCACCACGCAGCGGTTGGCGAAGTCGATGTCGAGGATGCGGTTGAACTTGCCCATCCCCAGCAGCACGCCGTCGGCCAGCGGCAGGGCTCCGCCCGACAGGGAGGTGCCGGCGCCGCGCGGCACCACCTTCACCCCCATTTCCTTGCAGGTCCTGAGCACCCGGCTCACCTGCTCCGTCGTGCTGGGCAGCACCACGACCATGGGGAGTTGGCGGTAAGCGGTCAGCCCGTCGCATTCATAGGCGCGCAGTTCGCTTTCGTCGGCGATCACCCCCTCGCCGGGCACGATGGCCCGCAGCGCTGCGATGATCTCGCGGCGGCGCGCGATGACGCCATTGTCGGGCGCGGGCATCCGCATGGCCGGCCGTCCTCCCCCAGGTTCCGTCGCCCGGATTGTTCCCGCGGCGTTCCGTTCCACAGGTAACATCGAAGCGGTCCCGGCACCAGTCCCCGATCGTCCAAACGCTCCGCCGCCGTCAGGCCGGGGCCGGAACCTTCTGAAGCATCGACAGAAGATGAAAGCCGCGCCATTCCTGGGAAATCACCCGGAAGGCCCCGCGGAAGCCATAGTTGGCCGCCCAGCGGTGCTGATTGTCGAAGTAGAGAGCGAAGGTGTTCTCGGTGATGATGTTGACGTGGGTGGGGTCCTGGAATGCCTCGGCGTGCGGATAGGCGGGGGTTTGGGAGTAGAAGAGCCCGTCCGGCTTCAGGACGCGATGGATCTCGTCCATCAGCGCGATGAAGCTGTAGCGGCGGTGCGGCGCGTAGACGATTCGCGGAACATGCTCGATCACGTCGAAGGCGGTGACGTAGTCGAAATAGCCGTCCTCGAAGGGAAGCGCATCCACGGCCAGATCCGCCGTCCGGATGTGCGATGCGGGGTGATCCTCAACATCGAGTCCGAACAGCTCGCTCGCAGAAAAGGGGTTTTTCGGGTTGGGTCCGCAACCCAGGTCCAAACTTTTGGTCATCAAACAACTCCGGATCGCACAGGCGACCTGAAACTGTCCGGAATTGATGCCGCTTTCAACCGAAACAAATGCCAGGCACGCAAAACGCGACGCCGCGCCGTCCCAAGGGAACGGCGCGGCGTCGCGTTCAACAACACAGCACTCGTCGGCCGGGCGGACCCGGCCGCCGGTCTCAGCCCTGGCGGGCCTTGAAGCGCGGGTTCTGCTTGTTGATGACGTAGACGCGGCCCTTGCGGCGGATCACGCGGCAGGCCTTGTGGCGCGTCTTCATCGACTTGAGAGAGTTAACGATCTTCATAGTTCTTCATCCTGGTCGGTCGGCGGCTCGATCGAAGGCGCGCACCATAGTGCGGCGCACCCCCGCTGTCAACGGCCCCCGTCGTGGTTGCGTTTCCCGCAGGATGCGGCCGTTTCGACGCTACTCCGCCGGTTTCAGCGCGTAGAAACGACACACCCGCATCCCCGCCTCGATGGCGGACACGCGGCGGACCCACAGCTCAACCTCGTCCATCACGGCGAGCTTGGTCTCGTGATCCAGATGATGGCGTTCCAAATGCTCGACCAGCCCCTGGATGGCGCTCACGATCAGGCCGCGGTGGGTGTCGGTGATGTCCTCGGCGATTCGCAGGTCCAGATTCCGCTGGGCGAAGGCGGCGGCCATCTGGTCCTTGGACCACAAATGTGGCTGCATCGGCTCCTTGTCGCACCAGACCTGCACGGCCTTGGCCCCGGCCAGCGCCGGCTCGATCACGTAATCGGTCATCAGCAGATGGCCGCGCGGCTTCAGCGCCAGTTCCATCCCGTCGAACAGCTGGTCCTTGCCGCGGACGGAGAACATCCCCTCCTTGTAGACGATGGCGTCCACGCGCTTGGGATAACTGAAATTCTCCGGATCGTAGGTTTCGATCGGGGCCTTCTTCTCCAGCCCCTCCTTGAAGGAGCGGATCATCCCCTCCTTCGCCAGAAGCTCCGACGCCTCCAAACCGGTGACCCAGCAGCCGTACTTGCTCGCCATGGTGCGGCTGGTGCCGCCCAGGCCGGCGGACAGGTCCAGCACGCTCATCGCCGGGTTCAGGCCGAGCGGCTTCACCAGATAGGGGATGTGGTCGTGGCCGCCCGGCGTGTTGAAGCCCTCGCCCCACAGCTTCTCCGCCACCTCGATCCGGTTGGCGCTCCACAGCGGCTTGCCCCAGCGGTTCACGCCGGGGCCATGCCCCCGGACGGCGGGCTGGGCCGGAGCGGCGCCGGCCTGCGGCCGGCCGTCCTCCTCCCCGCCCCTGCCCTTCAGGCCGGAGAGGTCGTAGCCCTCCCACCAAGCGTAAAGGCGGGTCTTGAGCGTGATGCGGGGACCGCCCGCGTGATCGTTGCCGCTGCTATCGCTCATCGCCTTCGCGCCTGCCCCGTTGCCTGGACCGCCGGACGACCGGTTCGTTCGCGCGGCGGACATGGCCTTTCCGCGATGCGAACGAATTCATTCCGACTTTCACAGTATCCGGGCGCTCCGTTCGTGCAAGCGCAAAATCCGGCGTCACATTACCGCAACGCCTTCTCCATATGCGGGTCGTCCATGGCGGCGACCCGCGTCCCGGCGGCGCGCAGCACCGCGGTGCAGGCGGGCGGCATGCTGACGTAGCGCGGCTGCGGCTTGCCGTTGTGCCTCTCCACCACCGGGTAGACGGAGCCGAGCCAGGATGCGACCTCGTCGCCGCAGCCGTCGCCGTCCGGAATGTCGCGCTGGTCCTCGCACTGCGGGCTTCCCGCCGGGCAGCCCAGCCGGATGTGCATGTGCCCGTCATGGCCGTGCCAGGGCCGCAGCTTGCGCAGGAAGGCGCGGTCCGGCCAGGAATGGCGGCACATGGCGAGCTTGATCGCCGGGTTGACGAAGATTCGCGTGACCCGCGGATCGCTCGCGGCGATGCGGACGAGCTGGGCCTGCCGCTCCGACCAGTCCTCGGTGACGCGGACGCGCCCGTAATCGACGTACTTGATCTCGGCCAGGCTTTCCCGCGCGTTGCGGCCCATCGGCGGGTGGTCGAGGCGCAGCCAGACGTCGGCGTCCAGCCCGATCTGGTGGCTGGCGTGGCCGAAGCTCATCGGCCCGCCGCGCGCCTGCCCCATGTCGCCGATCAGCGCGGTCCCCAGCCCCGCCGCCGCGACCTTCCGACCGAAGCCCTTCAGATAGTCGATCAGTTCCGGATGGCCGTAATAGCGTTGGCGGGACATCCGGATCACCTGATAGCCGGTGCCTTCCCCCGGCAGGGCCTGCGCCCCCGTGATGCAGCCCGCGGCGTAGCCGCCGATGGACTGGGCCGGCCCCAGGGCGGGACCGCTCACCTGACTCCAGGCGATGGAATTGGGAGCCGGCGGTGCAGGCTTCTTCTTCTTGGACGATCCGGCCTCGGCCGGTCCGGCGAGAGCGGCGGCGATCAGGGCCGCCGCAAGAATCCCGATCGTCGGGCCAATCGCCAAGCGCCCCATCATCTTCCCCCACGGACCGCCAATCGGGAAAGATTAGAGCCAATGTTCCTTAACGAAACGTGAGGCTCACGCCCATGTCACAACCGATTTCGACTTGGCGGGAAGGATGAAGGGCCACAGCCATCGCCCGTTTACTGCTCAGTCCAAGGTCTGCCGGTAGCGTTTCAGCGCGACGACGGTGACCACCGCCAGGAAGAGCAACAGCGCCGCCACCTCCCCCGCGATCTCCGCCGGACCGTTGCCTTTCAGGAGGATGCCGCGGACGATGCGCAGGAAATGGGTCAGCGGCAGGATCTCCCCCACCGCCTGCGCCCAGCCGGGCATGCCGCGGAAGGGAAACATGAAGCCGGACAGAAGCATCGACGGCAGGAAGAAGAAGAAGGACATCTGCATCGCCTGGAGCTGGTTCTTCGCCACGGTGGAGAAGGTGAAGCCCACCGCCAGATTGGCGGCGATGAACAGCACCAGCACGGCGGACAGCAGCGCCAGACTGCCGACGATGGGCACCCCGAACAGCAGCCGGGCAGCCAGGACGATGATGACGACCTGGATGTAGCCGACCAGGATGAAGGGCACGATCTTGCCCAGCATCACCTCGAACGGGCGGACCGGCATGGCCAGCAGATTCTCCATCGTTCCGCGCTCCCGCTCGCGGGTGACGGCCAGCGCGGTCATCATCACCATGGTCATGGTCAGGACCACGCCCATCAGGCCGGGCACCACGTTGTACTGGGTGATGCCCTCCGGGTTGTAGCGGCGGTGGACCCGCAGTTCGACCGGGTCGGGGGTGGAGCGCAGAGGGGCCAGCGGGCCGGTCAGATCGGGGTCCAGCGCCTGCCGCGCGAGGGTGGACAGGGCGGCCAGCGCGTTGCTGGTCGCCGCCGGGTCGGTCGCGTCGGCCTCGACCAGCAGAACCGGCCGCTCGCCCCGCTGCAGGTCGCGGGCGAAGCCGGCGGGGATGGTGACGGCGAACTGCACCCGCCCCTCCGCCAGCAGGCGGTCCAGCTCCGCCGGGCTGTCGGCGCCGCGGGCCACGTCGAAATAGCCGGAGTTCGCCATGGCCGACACCAGCGTGCGCGCGAAGGGGCTGGAGTCGGCGGCGTGGACGGCGGTCGGCAGGCTTTTCGGGTCGGAGTTGATGGCGAAGCCGAACAGCACGAGCTGGAGCACCGGCACCCCCACCATCATGGCGAAGGTCAGCCGATCGCGCCGCATCTGGATGAACTCCTTCACCATCACCGCGACGAAGCGCGCAAAGGAAAACCGCGCCATGACACCCCTCCCCAGCCGTGCATTTCAATAAAGAAACACAACCTTTTACTTCAGTGCCACATTGGGTGACTTAGTGCCCATTGACATATCGAAATTGCTTCAAGCACCGTCCAAAAGGATTAACTCGTATGCGGGAGACATACTGTGACATCTGTTCTTGCCAAGGGCGCCGCCGCCGTGGCCGCCCTGTTCCTGATTCATGGCGCCGCCCTGGCCGGGCAGCAGGACTTCACCATCGCGAACGAGA
Organism: Azospirillum sp. P4_B5; assembly: GCF_056402275.1. NCBI lineage: Bacteria > Pseudomonadati > Pseudomonadota > Alphaproteobacteria > Rhodospirillales > Azospirillaceae > Azospirillum > Azospirillum sp. P4_B5. Next base: position 126,383 of record NZ_JBFUHT010000033.1, on the reverse strand, counting down.
CGGGCTATGCGCTGAAGCATATCTATGTCAGCGAGTCCGCCAACGAGAAGTGGGATGAGGACATCCTCGGCCGCGACGTCCTCGAGGACGGCGAGGAGTTCGAACTGAGCTTCGACAAGGCCGAGAAGACCTGCAAATGGGACATGAAGGTCATCTACGACGACGACGAGTCGGCGGTCTGGCAGAACCTGGTCCCCGCACCGGCTTTCGCACCGGTGTGGGGACGGCCCGATCCTGCCCGCCGACGGCGCGGTCATGCGAAGTTGTCCGTGCTGCGGTTCATCAGATGGATGAACACGTCCTCCAGAGTCGGCTCCGTCCGTTTCACCAGCAGGCCCGACTCGCCGGGCCAGAGGCGCAGCGCCTCCTCCAGCTCCGCGCCATCGCCGCCGCTGACATGCAGCCGGGCGCCGAAGGCGGCGACCATCTCGACACCGGGACGGTCGCGCAGCGCCGCCGCGACACGCCCGAGGTCCGGCCCGCCCATCCCTCGTGAACCCACCTCGTAGGTGACCAGGCCCGATGTGGCGATCACCTGCTCCACGCTGCCCTGGGTCATCAGCCGGCCGTAGGCGAGGTAGGCGATGGCGTGGCAGCGTTCCGCCTCGTCCATGTAATGGGTGCTGACCAGCACGGTCAGCCCGTCGCCGGCCAGCCGGTGGATCTCGTCCCAGAATTCCCGCCGCGCCTTGGGGTCCACCCCGGCGGTCGGCTCGTCGAGGAGAAGCAGCTTCGGCTCGTGCAGGATGCAGGCGGCCAGCGCCAGACGCTGCTTCCAGCCGCCGGACAGCTCCCCCGCCAGCTGCGCCCGCCGGTTGCCCAGCCCCAGCCGCTCCAGCGCCGCGGCGACTTTGGCCCGCCGGTCCGGCAGCCCGTACATGCGGGCGACGAAATCCAGATTTTCGGCGATGCTCAGATCCTCCCAGAAGCTGAACTTCTGGGTCATGTAGCCGACCTGCCGCTTGATGGCGGCGCTCTGGCGGCGGATGTCGAGCCCGAGACAGGTCCCCTCCCCGGCGTCGGGGGTCAGCAGCCCGCAGAGCATGCGGATGGTCGTCGTCTTGCCCGACCCGTTCGGCCCCAGGAAGCCGTAGATCTGCCCGCGCTCCACCCGGATGGAAAAGCCGTCCACCACCGTCTTGGCGCCGAAACGCTTGACCAGACCGCGCACGTCGATGGCGGGCTCCCCGCTCATGGCGGCAATTCCACATCGACCGGCAGGCCGGGATTGAGCGTTGCCCCGTCCTCCAGCCGCGCCTCGACGCGGAAGACCAGCTTCTCGCGGCTGCCGACGCTGTAGATCACCGGCGGGGTGTACTCGACCCGCGGCGCCACGTAGGTCACGCGCGCCGACAGGCCGGGCGGACAGCCGTCGCAGCGCACCGTCACCCGGTCACCCGGACGGACGCGGGCCATCAGCGGTTCCGGGACGAAGACCACCAGCTTCCGCTTCCCCGGCGGCAGAAGCGACACCACCGGGGCGCCCGCCGGCACCCATTCGCCGGGGTTGAACAGCGTGTCCTCGACCAGTCCCGCCTCGGGCGCCGGCGGGGCCAGCTCGGCCAAGCGCTTGTCCGCCTGGACCAGCGCCGCCTCGGCTTGGGTGACGGCGTTCTCGGCGGCGCGGAGCTGGTTGGGACGGGCCGGCAGGTTGGAGACGGCCAGTTGCGCGGTCAACTCCTCCAGCCGCGCGCGGTCGCGGTCGCGGGTGGCGCGGGCGGCGTCCAGCCGGTCGTCGGAGCTGACCTTGCGCGCCACCAGCGTCTGCTGCCGCGCCAGCTCCGCTTCGGAGTAGCGCAGCGCCGCCTCGGCCTGCGCGCGCTGGGCGGCGACCACCGCCAGCTCGTCGGGGCGCCGTCCCGTCCGCAGGTCGGCCAGCAGCGCCCGCGCCTGGGCCAGCGCGGCGGCCAGCCGGTCGCGCTCCGCCCGCGCGCTGGTGCGGTCGAGCGCGAAGAGGGGGGCGCCCGCCTCCACCCGCCCGCCGCGCGTCACCGCCAGCGTGTCGAGCGTCCCGGCCACCGGGGCGGCGATGCGCAGATACTCGCCCTCGGCGTAACCATGGGCCAGCGGCACGGCATCCCCGCCGCCCAGTCCGAAAACGGCCAGGGCCGCCGCCAGCGTTTCGGCGATCCAGCTCATGACGTCGGTCCTCCCTCCGGAGCGAGGGTCCGGCGCAGCGCGTCGAGGTGCGCGGCCACCAGCCTCCGAACGTCCAGCGGCCGGTCCTCCAGCGCTTCGAAGGAGGAGCGCCACAGCGCGCTCATCAGCATCGGCGCGACGATCAGCCGGACGGTCGAATCGACGTCCACCGGGCGGAACTCCCCGCGCGCCATGCCGCGCTCCAGCACCGCCGCCAGCAGGGCGAAGGCGCGGCGGATCACCTCGTCGTGATAGAAGCGGGCGAGATCGGGGAAATTGCCGGCCTCCGCGATGACCAGCTTGGGAATGGCCCCGGCGCGGGATTTCAGGATGCGCGTCGCGAAGAGGGTCAACAGCGTTTCCAGAACGGCGAAGCTCGGCCCCAGCGCCCCCGCGAGCAGGCGCTCGGCCATGTCCAGGTTGGGCAGGATGGCCTCGCGGACCACCGCCTTGAACAGCTCCTCCTTGTTCGGGAAGTAGAGATAGAGCGTGCCCTTGCTGACACCGGCCCGCGCCGCGACGTCCTCCAGCCGCGTCGCCGCGAAGCCGCGCTCGCCGAAGACGGTCAGGGCCGCGTCGACGATCTCCCGGGGACGCGCCTCCTTCCGGCGGCGCCAGCGCGGAGCGGCGGGAACATCCTCCGGCATTCCGTCCCCCAGGGTGGAGAAAATATTACTGACCAGTCAGTTATTAGTTCATTTCCGGCTGAAACTCCAGTTTTCTCAAGGGTTGCGCCGTTCTGCCGCAGCCATAAGTCATTGTGCGCCGCAGCAACTGATATGCAAAAGGGCTTGCCTTTCGCCCGAGAGTTTCCGAAACTTTCGACAGTCCGCAGCGCGAACGGCTTGTCACGGAAGCACGCGCGGCGGGCGCACCGGTGGTCAAAGGCGCCGATCAGCAACGAGCGCACACCCCACCCCGGGAGGAACGGTTCAAGGCGCCGTGCCGGGATCAATGCGACGAGCGCGCCGGTGCGCGGCGTCCGGAGTCCCGGTTGAGCAGGGGGTGTCGATCATGCCGGGTGCAATGCGCCAGTCCACGTCGAACCTGGAACTGCTGACCATCTATGAGGTCAGCAAGATCCTCGGTTCCTCTCTCGACCTCCAGCAGACGTTGCGCGAGGTGCTCCGCGCGCTGGCCTACCAGCTGCAGATGCACCGCGGGCGCGTCTATCTGGTCGGCGAGGACAATGTGCTGCGTCTGGTCGCCGCGAACGGCCTGTCGAACGAGGCCGCGGCCCAAATCGAATTCCGCGACGGGGAAGGCATCACCGGCCGCATCCTGAAGACCGGCATGCCCGCCGTCGTCCCGAATCTGGCGGAGGAACCGCTGTTCCTCAACCGCACCGGCGGGCGCGAGGACCTGGACGAGCAGGTGGCCTCGCTGGTCGGCGTGCCGATCAAGGCCGCGGGGGTGGTCGTCGGCGTGCTGACCATCGACCGCATTTCCGACGAAGGCCCGCAGGGCCATTTCGGCAGCGACGTGCGCTTCCTGACCATGGTCGCCAACCTGATCGGCCAGACCGTGCGGCTGCACCGCACCGTGGCGGAGGAGCGCCGCTTCATGATGCGGGAAACCTTCCGCATGCAGAAGGAACTGCGCCCCCTCGCCGCCCCGATCAACGACGTGGTCTGCACCAGCCCCAACATGCTGGAGGTGATGGCCCAGGTCCACCGGGTGGCGCCCTTCAAGTCCACCGTGCTGATCCGCGGCGAGAGCGGCACCGGCAAGGAGCTGATCGCGCGGGCCATCCACACCATGTCGCCGCGCAAGGACGCGCCCTTCATCCGCGTGAACTGCGCCGCCCTGCCCGAATCGCTTTTGGAATCGGAGCTGTTCGGCCATGAGAAGGGCGCTTTCACCGGCGCGCAGAAGGACCACAAGGGCCGGTTCGAGCTGGCGTCGGGCGGCACGCTGTTCCTCGACGAGATCGGCGACATCTCCCCCAATTTCCAGGCCAAGCTGCTGCGCGTGCTGCAGGAGCAGGAGTTCGAGCGGGTCGGCGGGTCGAAGACCATCAAGACCGACGTCCGGCTGATCTGCGCCACCAACCTGAACCTGGAGGAGGCGGTCGGCCACGGCAAGTTCCGCGCTGACCTGTATTTCCGCATCAATGTGGTGACCATCCATCTGCCGCCGCTGCGCGAACGGCGCCAGGACATCGGCCCGCTGGCCCGCCATTTCGTGGCGAAGTTCGCCAAGGACAACGGCATGACCCTCGTCATGGAGGACGAGGCTCTGGAGGTGCTGAACCGCTGCACCTGGCCCGGCAACGTGCGCGAGCTGGAGAACTGTATCGAGCGCGCGGCCACCCAGTCGCGCGACGGCATCATCCGCACCGAGTCGCTGTCCTGCAGCCTCAATCTCTGCAACTCTTCGGTCCTCTTCCAGTACCGCACGCTGGGCGCCTCGGTCGGCGGGCTCGCCCCGTCCATGGGGCCGGGGTCCGTCAACCGCGTGCCTCCCGGACGCCCCGGCGGTCCGGCGCCGGCCAACGCGCTGAAGACCCCGGCCATGCCCGTCCCGGTGCCGGAACCGATGGGTGCCGGCGGCGGCGCGTGGCCGGCCTGCGCGTCGGGCTGTTCCGCCGGGCCGTCGCCGGTCTGCGGCGCCGCCCAGCCGGTGGCTCCGGTTCCCCTGATCCCGCTGCCCCTGCCCGAGGCGAGCGCACCCGCCGCCGCGGCTCCCGCGCCCGCATCGGTTGCCAATGCCGCGCCGCCGCCCGCCGCCGAGGTGCCGCTGGACGAGCCGGAGTCGGGCTCGCTGCGCGACCGCCTGCTCTGGGCGATGGAGCGCACCGGCTGGGTGCAGGCCAAGGCCGCCCGCCTGCTCGGCATGACCACCCGTCAGGTGAGCTACGCCCTGCGCAAGTACAACATCGAGATCAAGCGCTTCTGAGGGACGGGGAGTCACTTGGCGCCTGCGTTCCCTTCCGGGCAACAACGGGCCAATCAGTAACGGGTGGCCAAACCAAGCATGTATTGGCGCCCCACCGGCTCTCCCTGAGCAATGGGGGCGCCCGCTGATGACGGCGTGGGGAGGTCCTGGGGGCGCTGGATATGGTCGGGACGGTCGACCTGATACACCGTCTGCCCTCCCAACTCACCGACCTTGCGCATTTCCGCGAAAGACGCCTGGAGAAACTCGCGCAGCTTTTTGCTGTAGTCGAGGGGGTTCGGGTAGTTGCGGGCATCCGGCGGCGAAGCGCCCGGTGGCGCGGTCAGGGGCTTCACCAGGGCGTCGTCCACCGAATAGTCCTGATCGGCCGCCACCTTTCGGGAGGCCGGCAAGCCCGCCCGCTCCGACAGGATGGCGGCGGCATCCTCTTCGCCGGTCTTGCGCAGCGCCTTGTCGATCGCGTCGAGATCGACGCCCAACGCCTTCAGGCTGTAGGCGGCATCCCCCTGCTTTCTGGTGGAGTTCAGGCGGGAATCGGAAAAGTCCATGGAGAAGAAGCCCGGCATGATGTAGCGCGACATCCCCATCCGGTCCTTCGCCAGGAGCGGATTCATCGTCCGCGCCGCCAAGTCGTTCGACGCCGCCGCCTGCTCGTCCTCGCTCATCGCCGCCGCCAGCTTGTCCATCAGCGACGACCGCCGGGCCAGCGTCTGTGACAACGCACCGCGCAGGTCGTCACTGCTGGTCGTCTCATCGAGGAAAAGGGCGGCGTGATCGTTGTTGTACATGCGTTGCGTCGCACCCATGGCACTGACGCGGGCCTGTTTCAGCCGCTGCGTGAGGGCATCGTTGACCGTTTCGCCGCTGATCTTCCCGCTGTCGACGAGATCGGCCAACTGCTGGCGCTGAGCGTCCGAAAGCGCGCCGAAGGCGGCCAAGCCGTCGCCGCGAAGCGCACCGCCCAGCCCGCTCAGCGACACGGAATCGGACGCGGCACCGCCGCTCGCGGCGGTCGCCTCGGGCGATGGGGACGCTCCGGTGGATCGGGATAGGACCGGAAACGACGAAGCCGCCGACGTCACACCCGATACCGTCATGATCCACTCCCCGAAAGTCCTGCTGGCGGCAGCACACTTTCCAACCGCGGCCAACGCTCCGTCACGCATCTTATAAGGGAATAAATATATGGGCAATATAACCCTTGAGGGCCGGCTGGTGTTCCGGCTGCGGCAAGACGCCGGCGCAGCCTGCAGGTCCCAAGACCCCTGTAACCGTTACGAACGGTTGTGATATGACGGTGGGACATCGGCTGTACGCTGTACCCTGCGTCCCGCAACCTCCAGATCCGGGCCTTCGCACGAGATGGAAAAGCCCTTCGCGCTCCTCTTCGTGGACATCGCCGACAGCACGCTGCTCTATGAACTGGCGGGTGACCGCAAGGCGGCGGCGCTGACCCAGCGGGTGCTTGAGGGCTTGCGCCGGATCGTCGGGGAGAACGGCGGCACGGTGGTGAAAAGCCTGGGCGACGGGCTGCTGGCCTGCTTCCCCATGAGCGACGGCGCCACCCGCGCCGCGCTCGCCATGATGGAGCGGCAGGCGGATTTCGGGCTTCGCCTGCGCGCCGGGCTGAATTTCGGCCCGGTGATCGCCGGCCCCGGCGACCTCTACGGCGACGCCTGCAACGTCGCCGCCCGGCTGGAATCCATCGCCCGCCCCGGCGAGATTCTGGCGACCGACGATCTGGTCGACCGCCTCTCCCCTCCCCTGCGGAAACGGACCCGCCTTCTGAACAGCGTCGCGGTGAAAGGAAAGGCGGCCCCGGTCCGCGTCCACCAGGTCCGCGACGGCAGCGCTCCGCCGGAGGCCGAGGACAACGCCACCGTCGCCCTGACCACATCGGTTCCCGGCAGCGGGCGCGGCCTGCCGTCCCTGCGCCTGTCCGGGCGCGGCACCGACGCGACGCTGACTCCCCTGCTGCCGCGCGTCACGGTGGGGCGTGACGAGAGTTGCGGCCTGCGCATCTCCTCCCGCCGCACCTCGCGCCAGCACGCGGTGATCGACTTCAGCCGTGGCGGCTTCCTGCTGACCGACCATTCGACCAACGGCACCTTCATCCGCACAGGCGGCTCCCCTTCCCTGCTGCTGCGCCGCGATTCGACGAAACTGACCGGCAGCGGTCTGATCGGCTTCGGTGGAGAGCCGCGGCGGCCGGACGAGGACCATGTCCTGGCCTTCCAGGTCGGGAGCGCGTGATACCCCCTTATCATAGGGCAACGCAGTTGGCCTTCTTAACCCTCTCCCCGGAGGGGTGAGGGGACTTCAAACGCAATCGCCGACACCATGTCGGGTCCCCGACAGGCGGCGTGTTTGTCGACCATTGTTTGGCTTTGTCCGCCTTTGTCGGATTGCCGACATGGCCTACAGGCCCGACAAAACCACTTAACCATTTGAAATTCCATAATTCATCAGGTTGGCCCCGAACTTGCTTTTAACGACCTGACCAAGGGCGCCGACGGCGCGGCTGGGAAGGGAGTGGACGATGGCCAACGTTATTTCGCTCGACAGCATCCTGGGCGTGGGTGAGTTGAAAGCCGCCGCCGAGGCGCCGCCCGCCGCCGCCTCCGGCTGCGCGTCCTCCTCCTGCGGGTCGTCGGACGGCCCCGCCGACATGGCGCCGGAAGTGTGGGAGAAGGTGAAGAACCATCCCTGCTACTCCGAGGAAGCGCATCACTATTTCGCCCGCATGCACGTCGCGGTGGCGCCGGCCTGCAACATCCAGTGCAATTACTGCAACCGCAAATACGACTGCTCGAACGAGAGCCGGCCGGGCGTGGTCTCCGAGAAGCTGACCCCCGACCAAGCGCTCCGCAAGATTCTGGCCGTCGCCAAGGAAATCCCGCAGCTCTCGGTCATCGGCATCGCCGGCCCCGGCGACAGTCTGGCGGCGGGCGGGCGGAACACCTTCAAGACCTTCGAGATGCTGGCGAAGAAGGCCCCGGACCTGAAGCTGTGCCTGTCCACCAACGGCCTGGCCCTGCCCGACCATGTGGACACCATCGCGAACTACAACATCGACCACGTCACGATCACCATCAACATGGTCGATCCCGAGGTCGGGCAGCACATCTACCCCTGGATCTTCCACGACCACAAGCGCTGGACCGGCCTGGACGCCGCCAAGATCCTGCACGAGCGGCAGATGCTCGGGCTGGAGATGCTGACCTCGCGCGGCATCCTGGTGAAGGTGAACTCCGTCATGATCCCGGGGATCAACGACGAGCACCTGATGGACGTGAACAAGGCCGTGAAGTCGCGTGGCGCCTTCCTGCACAACATCATGCCGCTGATCTCCGACCCGGCGCACGGCACGCATTTCGGCCTGACCGGCCAGCGTGGCCCGACCGCGCAGGAGCTGAAGGTCCTGCAGGACCAGTGCGAGGGCGGGGCCAAGCTGATGCGCCACTGCCGCCAGTGCCGCGCCGACGCGGTCGGCCTGCTGGGCGAGGATCGAGGGTCTGAATTCACCATCGACCGCATCGAGGCGATGGGCGAGGTGGAGTACGACCAGGAGGCCGCCCGCACCTACCGCGAGCATGTCGAGGGCGAGCGCGCCGGGCGCCACGCCGCCAAGGCCGCCGCGCAGGCCGATGTGGTCGAGACGGTCGGCACCGAGGTGCAGCCGATCCTGATCGCCGTCGCCACCAAGGGCGGCGAGCGCATCAACGAGCATTTCGGCCACGCCAAGGAATTCCAGATCTACGAGGTCGGCCCGAAGGGCGCCAAGTTCGTCGGCCACCGCCGCGTCGACCAGTATTGCGAAGGCGGCTCGGGCGACGAGGACGCGCTCGGCTCCGTCCTGTCGGCGATCAACGACTGCACCGCGGTCTTCGTCGCCAAGATCGGCGGCTGCCCATCGACAAGCCTCAAGGACGCCGGCATCGAGCCGGTTGACCGCTTCGCCTTCGAATACATCGAAGAGTCGGCATTGACCTACTTCAAGGACTACGCCGAGCGCCTCGGCCAAGGTGCGATCAACGCTCGCGAGGGGCAGGACGCGGTGATCCGCACCGGCGCCTTCACCGCCCGGCGCGCCTGACGCCCGAACACCCGATCACCCCACGGACTTACCCGGCGGCCCACCGCAACAGCCGCCACCACACCCAAGGAGAGTGTCATGGCTTACAAGATCAAGGCTTCCGACTGCACCGCCTGCGGCGCCTGCGAGGCCGAGTGCCCGAACAACGCCATCAGCTTCAAGAAGGGCGCCTACGCCATCAACGCGGACGCATGCACCGAGTGCAAGGGCCAGTTCTCCAGCCCGCAATGCGCCTCGGTCTGCCCGGCCGACTGCTGCGTCCCGGCCTGATCGCCCGAAACCCCTCTCCCGTCCCATCACGGGAGAGGGTGTCCATGGAGCGCACCGCCATGCTGGACGAGGTGGATGAAGGCTGGCTCAACCGCCGTTACTACGGCGGCGACCTGCCGCCCGAGGCGGAGCGGTTCCTGCATCTCGCCGCCGCCAGCCACGCCGACGCCGAGGCGGCGGAGCGCTATCTCGCCCGCGCCGCCGAGCTGGCGCCGGGGCACCGGCTGGTCGATCTCGGCCATTACAAGTTTCATTTCTACAAGGCGAACCTGGACACCGCCCTGCTCTACGGCGAGCGGATGCTCGGCCACGCCATGGCGGCCATCGGCCTGAACCACACCGATTGGCGCATGGTCGGGAAGGATCACGGTGACTTCGCAGGCTTGGAACCGGCCCCGCGCCTGTTCCTGTTCGCCCTGACCGCGGTCGGCTACCTGCATCTGCGGCTGGGCCGTCTGGCCGAAGGGCGCGAGGCCCTGAACAAGGTCCGGGAGTTGGACCCGAAGGACCGCTTCGGAACCACCCGCCTGCTCGCCGCCGCAGATCGTCATGAAGCTCGCCGCCATGAAGCCGGGCCGGAGGACGACGACGCATGAGCGACGACATCGACAAGGCGCTGGACTGGCTGGGCAACCCCGTCGATTGCGACGGCTGCGCCTGCCGCGACCGTCTGGCCGAGGGGCGCTGCGAACCGTTGCGCGCCTGCGTGCAGGACCGCTACGCCAAGCGCATCCAGCGCTTCTTCCAATGGAACGACGATCTGGCCGGCGAGCATCTCGACCATCCCTATTTCGAAGTCCGCGCCAACGCCGCCCGCTTCGCGCCGATCTTCATCGTGCCGCGGCTGATGGACGACCCGGACGAGACGGTGCGCGCTGCCGTCGCCCGCCGCCTGCCCCGCCGCCTGCTGCTGAAGATGCGCGGCGACTCCGACCGCGAGGTGCGCATCGCCGTCGCCTCCCGGCTGGAGGAGGCCGATCTCGCCCCGCTGATGCGCGACCCCGATTACTCCGTCCGCCTGCGCGTCGCCCGCCGCGTGCCCGAGGGCATGCTGCCGGCGATGATGCACGACGAGGACCCGGAAATCCGGCTGGAGGTCGCCAACCGCATCGGGCTGGACTGGCTGATGAGCATGGCCTGGGACGACAGCGCCCGCGTGCGCATGGTCGTCGCCCGGCGCCTGCCGCCAGAGAAACTGGCCGCGCTGATCCGCGACACCGACTGGTGCGTGCGCTTCGTCGTCGCCAGCCGCCTGCCGCCCGACGACCTCGCCCCGCTGACCGAGGACCCGGTGGACGACGTCCGCACCGTGGCGCAGAAGCGCCGCGCCGGACTGCCCGCCACCGGCGACCTGATCCCCGACTGACCGGCACCCCGACTGACCGGACCAAGGAGCAACCGAATGCGCGAGCGCGCCCGCGATCCGAACGAACCGATCGAACTGGAAGACCGCCCCGCCTTCGAGGAGGGCCAGAAGGTCCGCGCGCTTCGCGACGTGCGCAACGACGGCACCTATCCCGGGCGCCCGATGGGCGACTTCCTGATCCGCACCGGGGACATCGGCTATGTGAAGTCGATCGGAACCTACCTGCAGATGTATTACATCTATGGGATCGATTTTTACGAGAAGCGCATCATCGTCGGCATGCGCGCCAAGGAACTCGAACTGGTCGACGCCCGCTGCAACGACCCGCAATGACCCTCCCGCCTAAGGAGCACGCGATGAGCGACGCCGTTACCGAAGCGAAGAAGCCCGGCTTCATCCCGCCCCGCGAGCCGCTCTACGACTGGGGTCTGGCGGTCACCGCCGCGGTGGACCTGCACAACGACGGCAGCCACCCCAACGCCGAGGACGGCGCCCTTTTGGCTCCCAAGGGCACGCCCGGCACCATCGTGCGCATCGGCCACGCCGAGGGCACGCAAATCCCCGTCTATCTGGTGGAGTTCCCGGCCGGCGTCGTCGTCGGCTGCCTGGAGGAGGAGATCGCGCCCGCCGACGGCCGCCGCCGCGGCGTCCCCGGCGTGATGGACTGACCGCCCCCTCCGTGCCACGGCCTGTGATGGACCCATGATCTATCTCGACAACAACGCGACGACCCCGCTGGCGCCCGAGGTGCGGGAGGCGATGCTGCCGCACCTGTCCGGGGAGTTCGGCAACCCCTCCAGCCCGCACGCCGCCGGCATGGCGGCCAAACGGGCGGTGGGCGAGGCGCGCGCCCAGGTGGCGGCGCTGGTCGGCGCGAAGGCGGCGGACATCCTCTTCACCGCCAGCGCGACGGAGGCCAACCACACGGCCCTGATCGGCACGCTGCGCGCCGTCGCGGCGGAGCGTCCGGAGCGCCGCCACCTCGTCACCACGGCGATCGAGCATCCCTCGACCCTGATGCTGGCAAATGATCTGGAACGGCAGGGCTGGCGGGTCACCATCCTGCCGGTGGACGGCACCGGCACCATCGCGCTCTCCGACCTGCGCGACGCGGTGACGCCCGACACGGCTCTGGTCTCCGTCCTATGGGCGAACAACGAGACCGGGGCGATCCAGCCGGTCGGCGCCGCCGCCGACATCGCCCAGGCGCGCGGCGCCCTGTTCCACACCGACGCGGTGCAGGCTGCCGGGCGGCTGCCCATCCGGGTGGACACGGTGAACGCCGACCTGCTGACCCTGTCCGCCCATAAGATGCACGGGCCGAAGGGCATCGGCGCCCTCTACATCCGCAAGGGCGTGCCCTTCGCCCCGCTGATCCACGGCCATCAGGAACGCCACCGCCGCGGCGGGACCGAGAATGTGCCGGCCATCGTCGGCTTTGGCGCCGCCGCCGACCGCGCCGCCGCGACGGTCGCGGAGGCCGGCGGGCTGGCGATTCTACGCGACCGGCTGGAGCGCGGCGTGCTCGCCGGCTGGCCGGGCAGCCGGGTCAACGGCGAGGGGGCGGTCCGCCTGTCCAACACCAGCAACATCCGCTTCGCCGACCCGCAGGGCCGCCCGCTGGACGCCGAGGATCTGCTGATGCGGCTCGACCGCGCCGGCATCGCCGTCTCCATGGGGGCGGCCTGCGCGTCCGGCGGCAACGAGCCGAGCCATGTCCTGACCGCCATGGGCCTGAGCCCGGCGGAGGCCGCGGCCAGCCTGCGCTTCTCCCTCAGCCGCTACAGCACGGCGGAGGAGGTGGAATCGGTCCTCAACGAGTTTCCCGCGCTCTACGCGCGGATGGCGGCCTGACACCCGCGAGTGCCCAAAACGAACGACGACTGGAGAGTGACATGAAGGTGATGGTGCGCAAGGCCGGTGAGCAATACACGATCTACGTCGCCAAGAAGGACCTGGAGGAGCCCATCACCGAGATGGAGAAGCCGGGCCTGTGGGGCGGCTGGGTCAAGGTCGCCAACGGCTGGACGCTCGACCTGCCGGAGATGCCGGCGGACACCCGCCTGCCCATCACCGTCGAAGCCAAGAAGCGCGGCGCGGAGTGACCGCCATGGCCCTGTCCCCGGAACGGATCGACGCCATCGCCGCCCTGGCCGGCGGCCTCTTCGCGGACGGCACCCGGCTCGACGCCGTGGTCCGCGCCGTGCGCGAGGCGAACCCGGACCTGTCCAACGTCACCGGGGCGCACGCCGCGGTGATGGCGGAGGACGCCTTCCGGGAGGAGCCCGGCTTCAACCTCTACCTCGTGGACGGCACCAACCATTGCTGGCTCATCACCAACAAGCCGGAGACGGCGACCGGCGTGGTGATCGCGCAACGGGACGAGGACGACTGAATGAGGATCGCGGAATGACGATGCCCGAAGACGATTCCGTCGAGGACGACGCGGAGCTTGGCGACTACATCCCGCTGATCGACCCGGACATGTCTGAGGCGGAGGTGGCGGTGCTGGGCCGCATCCTCACCTCAGGCAGCCTCAGCGACGGTCGGATGACGGAGGGGTTCGAGAACGCCTTCGCCGCCTGGCTCGGCCGCGCCCACGCCGTGGCGGTGTCCAGCGGCACCATCGCCACGCTGATGGTGCTCAAGGCCTACGGCATCGGGCCGGGCGACGAGGTTCTCTGCTCCCCCTTCGGCTGGCATCAGGTGCAGCACGCCATCGCGCTGGCCGGCGCGGAGCCGGTCTTCGTCGACATCGACTACTGGCAGCACACCATCAACCCGGCGAAGGCCGAGGCCAAGATCACGCCGCGGACCAAGGCCATCCTGGCCGGCAACGTCAACGGTCACCCCGCCCACTGGGACGAGCTGCGCGCGCTCGCCACGGACAAGGGCTTGATCCTGATCGAGGATTCGACCGAGGCGATCGGCTCCTCCTACAAGGGGAAGCTGGTCGGCAGCTTCGGCGACTGCGCGGTCTTCGACTTTTCCGAACCCGGCGTGCTGGTGACCGGCGAGGGCGGGATGATCGTCACTGACGACCGCAACCTCGCCCACCAGCTCCGCTACCTGCGCCGCCGCGAGATGGAGCACCGCAACACGGTGGTCATCACCCGCACCATCCCCTTCCAGGCGGGCATGAGCAACCTGACCGCCGCCCTGGGCCTCGTCCAGCTGAAGCGCCTGCCGGAGATCCTGGCGAAGCGCCGGGAGGTGGTCGGCTTCTACGAGGCGGCCATGGCCTCCTTCGAGGGCATCAAGCCGCCCTACAAGGGGCCGGGCGCCGACGACGTCCATCCCATGGTCTACGCCGTCCATCTCGGCACCCGCTTCACCGCGTCGGGGCGCAAGGCGGTGCTGGAGGACTTGGCGACGCACGACGTCGAGGCGTCGGACTACGGGCAGGCGCTCTACACCCAGCAATATTACCAGGAGCGCGGCGCCAGCCGGGCCGACTGCCCGGTCTGCCAGAAGACGGTCGACCGCGTGCTGGCCCTGCCGCTGCACCACAAGGTCACCGCCGACGAGGTGCAGTTCATCGTGGACACGCTGAAGGACGCCACCGTCAACACAGGGGCGGGCGCGGCGATCTATTTGTGAAACGCAACCCCTTCCCAGCGCATTTCCCCTCCCCCGCCCAGCGGGGGAGGGTCAGGGAGGGGGCAAACGCCAGCTGAACGGGGTTAGCATGACCGACACCGCCGTCATCGACAGCACGGACACCGACACCATCATCGCGGAGATCGCCGCGGCGCTGAAGGCGCGGGGCGTGGTGCCCTATCTCGGGCCAGGCGCCTTCGCGCTGCTGCCGGAGGCCGACTGCCCGATCCCGCGCACCTCGCTGGAACTGGCCCAGCGGCTGAACGCCAAGGTCGCCGCTCCGGGCCGCATCCGCAGCCAGCTGACCGCGGTCGCCCAGTTCATCGAATCGCGGCGCCACCGCAAGACGCTGGACGGCATCCTGAACGAGATCTTCAAGCGCGAGGTCCCGGCGACGCCGGTGCACCAGTGGCTGGCCACCCTGCCCGCCCCGCCAATGATCGTCGATGTCTGGTACGACAACACACTGGAAAGCCTGCTGACCGCCGCTCCGGACCGGAGCTGGGGCCAGATCCAGGGCCTGTCCCATCCGCAGGGCGTCGGCGAATGGGTGAAATACTACGCCCCCGACGGGGCCGAAGTCGAAGCCGCCGCGGCGTCGGGCTGGGAAACCCTGCTCTACAAGCCATCGGGCAGCGCGGCCCCGGCGGGGAACTATCTGATTTCCGACAGCGACTTTGTCGAGATCCTGACGGAGATCGACATCCAGACACCGATTCCCGCCGTCGTGCAGGAGCGCCGGGCCGGTCGGAGCTTCCTCTACCTCGGCTGCCGCTTCGATCAGGAGATCCAGCGCACCTTCGCCCGCCAGATCGCCAAGCGCTCGTCGGACCGGCATTGGGCGGTGATCGAGGGCGAGCTGTCGAAGAACGAGGCGCGCTTCCTGGAGCTGCAGAACATCACCCGCCTCGACCTGCCTCTGGACGAGGCCGTCCGACGGATCAGCGGCGCGATGGCGGCGCCGTAAAGCAAACACGTCGCGAAGTTCCCCTCTCCCCTCCGGGGAGAGGGTGGCCCGAAGGGCCGGGTGAGGGGGTTGCACAGGGTGCTACGTCCGGCAAAAGCGCAACCCCCTCACCCTAACCCTCTCCCCAGAGGGGAGAGGGAACAATCACCCCTTACGCCGCGACCGGAACCGCCAGGGCATCGATTTCCTGCTGGGCGGCGGCCAGCGCCTTGGCGCGGGCGTCCGGACCCATGCCGACGCCCTCGGCGCGGATCACCGTCACGTCGGTGACGCCCAGGAAGCCCAGCACCGTGCGCAGGAAGGCCTCCTGGTGATCCAGCGCGCTCATCGCCGCGTTGGTCGAGTAGACGCCGCCGCGGGTCGAGGCGATGTAGACCTTCTTGCCGCCGGCCAGACCGACCGGGCCGGTCTCGGTGTAGCGGAAGGTGCGGCCCGCCTGGGCGATACGGTCGATCCAGGCCTTGAGCTGGGTCGGGACCGTGAAGTTGTACATCGGGGCGCCGATCACCACGACGTCGGCGGCCAGGAACTCGTCGACCAGCGCGTCGGTCAGGGCCAGTTCCTCCTGCTGGCGGGCGGTCAGGCCCTCCAGGTTGCGGAACTTCACGACCTGCATCAGCTCGCCGGTCAGGTGGTCCGGCGGGGCGACGGTGAGGTCGCGGGCCGACACTTCGGCGTCCGGCGTCGCCTGGAGCAGCGCCGCGACGATGGAGCCGGTGAGCTGGCGCGAAACGGAGGCGTCGCCCAGCGGGCTGGAGTCGATGCGAAGGATCTTCATGGTCACGTCTTCCTGTCCGGGAAACGGGGCGCCGGTCCGGCACCGTCACCGCTTCGGTTTGTCTCGGGAGTGACCATAAGCCCGCTTACGCCAATCGATTGAGCCCCGATTTCGCCAATCTTCGTTGCACAGATCAGAACAATCCCCGGTCAACGCACCCGATTGCCGCCCTTGAACACGACCATCTCGCCGCCCTTCATGACGGTCCAATCCTCGTCGCGGGTCAGGGGGCGGGTGGCGACCACCGTCACCACGTCGTTGGGCGTCGTCTCCTTGGCGAAATCGACGCTCATGTCCTCGTCGATCAGGGTCGCCGGGCCGAAGGGGGCCTTGCGCGTCAGCCAGGCGAGGTTGGTCGCGCAGTGGCACCACAGGTACCGCCCGTCGCTGAGCAGCATGTTGAAGACGCCCAGCCCGCCGAGGTCGGTGGCGAGGTCGCGGATCAGCCGCATCAGGGCGCCGCTGCTCTTGGGCGGTTCCGGGTACTGCATGCGGATCTGGTCGAGCAGCCAGCAGAAGGCGTGCTCGCTGTCCGTCGTCCCGACCGGCTCGTAGAAGGTCAGCGTCCGGTCCTTGATGCCCTTGAGCTGGCCGTTGTGGGCGAAGGTCCAGACGCGGCCCCACAGCTCCCGCGTGAAGGGGTGGGTGTTTTCCAGCGACACCCGGCCGCGGTTGGCGCGGCGGATGTGGGAGATGACCACGCAGGACTTGATGGAATAGCTGCTGACCAGCCGCGCGATTTCCGACTCGCAGCTCGGCGCCGGGTCGTGGAAGGCGCGGCAGCCCTTCCCCTCGTAGAAGGCGATGCCCCAGCCGTCGCGGTGCGGACCGGTCTGCCCGCCGCGGCGCATCAGGCCGCGAAAGCTGAAGCAGATATCCGTGGGCACGTTGGCGCTCATGCCCAGGAGTTCGCACATGGATCGGCCCCCATCGCAGGATTGTCGGGTATCAGACAGGACGGGGGCAAACCTACGACAGTCCGGGTTGTCCCGTCATCCCTTTGCGGGTGGTGGGCAGGGCGGCATCCCGGCGCGGGCGCAGTCTTCCAGCTTGCCCTCCGGCGCGCCGGCGGCCAGCCCGATCCAGGCGTCCACCCGCTCCGCCTCGAAGCCGCAGTCGCGGCGGTCGCCGACCTGCATCAGCGGGCGGCGGATCAGCAGCGGTGTCTTGAGCATCAGCGCCAGGGCGGCGGCCTCGTCCAGCGCGTCCGGATCGACCTCGCCGTTCTTCACCGCCGGGGCGCTTCGGTTGAACCACTCGGCCACCGGGCGGTCGCCGAAGAAGGGGCGCAGGAGGTCTGCCGTCCAGGGTTCGGACAGCAGGTCGCGGGCGTGGACGGTGTGCCCGGCCTCCGCCAGCAGGGCCTTCTGGCGGTTGTTGCCGGCGCAGCCGGGCTTTTCGAAGAAGATCACGTCGGCCATGGTCGCGGTCACCCCTGCTTGAGCGCCGGGGAGCGGGCGAGCAGCCCGTCCACCTGGGCGCAGATTTCGTCGTAGACGCCGCGGTCGAGCTTGCGCAGCCAGCGCGGCGGGATGGTCTCCACGCCATAGGTCGCTCCGGCCAGCATGCCGGCGATGGCGCCGGTGGTGTCGGCGTCGCCGCCCTGGTTGACGGTCTCGACGACGCAGGACTCCACGGAATCGGTCTGGAAATAATAGTGCATGACCGTCTGCATCGTATCGACGATGTAGGCGGTGGCGAGGCCCCGGTAGGGCTGGAACTTGAACTGCCGGTGCTTCGCGATGAGCTTGTTCGATTCGTCGCGCACGTCGCGCACGTCGCCGCCCAGCACCAGACGGCGCACCATGTGGCCGAGCGTCAGGGTCGCCGCGTCGGACATGGCGTTGCAATGGGTGATGTGCGCCTGCTCCACCGTCCAGCGCTCGAAGGCGTCGTCGTCGCCCAGCGTCGCCAGGGCGACCGGCAGGTTGCGCATCGCCGCCCCGTTGCCGGCGTGATACTCGCTCTCCGCCTCCGACAGGGTGCCGTGCATGATGAAGCGGCGGATGCCGCGCCGTGTCGTGTCCCCGACATCGACGGGAACGCCCTTCAGCCAGACGGCGAACTCCTCCGCTGCGCGGCGGGCGTCCCACTCCGGGGCGGCCAGGATGGCGCGGCCGAGATGGATCGACATCTCGGTGTCGTCGGTCACCTGCCCGGCGGCCAGCTTCAGCCAGCCGCCGCCCTTGATGTGCTTGTGCACGCCGTATTGGTGGGCGATCTCGCCCTTTGTCAGAAACTCGACGGTGGCGCCCAGAGCGTCGCCGCAGGCCAGCCCGAGATAGGCGCCCAGCGCGCGCGAGCGGATGGAATGGTCAGTCATGGGCCGGATCTGTCCCGTGATCGGTTGTCAGAGAAGCGACACCCCCACCCTGTAGTCCCCGCCGACGACCAGATACTCGCCCTCTCCCTTGAAAGGGTAGCGGGGCAGGATGTCGCGGAAGAAGACCACCTTGGTGAGCGGCACCCAGGTTTCGAGGATGTAGTCCCCGAACTGGCCGGCGATGTCGCGCTCGATGGAAAAGGAGCTGAGGTTGTTGAGGCGCAGGACCGCCGTGCGCTTGTCGGGGCGCGCGACGATGTGGTGCTCCTCGAAATCGTTGACGCCGCGGTAGAGCCGGATGTGGCTGGCGCGCGATGGCATCGGCGCGTCCGGCCAGCAGCGGCGCATCCACCACTGGCAATACTCGTACAGCAGGTCGAGCTGCAGGTTGATGTTGTTGTTGTGGAAGCGGGTGGCGACCTTCTCCTCGCCGTAGGTCCGCCACGCGTCGGAGGCGAAACGGAGGATCGGTTCCTTGTGATAGGTGGGCAGCAGGCCGAAGCGGCTCTCCACCCAGCCCTTCAGCACCGCCCCCTCGGCGTTGTTGCTATCGAACAGCCATCCCTTCAGCAGGCGCAGGTAGCTGGCGCGGTAGCGCCGCCGCCCGTCCGTGCCCTCGGCGCCGGAGAAGTCCGGGTTCAGCCCGAAGATGAAGGCCATGTAGTGCTGGAAGATGTCGGCGGCGATCAGGCTGTTCGGGCTCTCGTCGAGCGCCTCGAACAGCACGGCGTGCTCGCTGCGCGTGCCGCCGATGCGCAGGCGCCGCGGCTCGTCGTTGAAGGATTCCGCGCACAGCGCTTCCGCCGTCACGTTCAGCAGGTTGGTGCGATGCGCCTTCAGCGCCAGCGGCGAATCCGGATCGATCAGCCGTCCCCGCGCATCCCGCAACCCACCGCTCGCCGAACCGTCCGCCATGACATTCCCGAAATCCACAATTCTTTCATGGATACAGCGAACCGGCGCGTCCGCCAAGGGTCCGCGTCACCGCAGGGTGAGCCGCGCAGCCCACAATACATTTCGAATTCAAAAACAATTCGATTAAACAGCCGAAACAACTTTTGGCTTACTCCAAATATCTTAAAAATATCCGTTTGAACGGATGATGAGACGACACCATAGTTCTTCGATTGGGATTCAGTGCATCGCAAGACGAGGCAAGGCCATGTGGCCGATGAAGCGAAAGGAACAGGAGACGCGCAACCGGGCGGCACAGCCCCCGCGCGTTCTTCTTCCTTCCGCCGTCTCGGAAAAGATGCCGATGCGCTCGGGACGGGCGCCGGTTCCGCTGCGTGGCGCCAAGGAGGCCCGCGACGCCGTGACGCTCGCCCGGCTGCTGCGCGGCACCATCACCCCGCTGCGCGGCGACGAGGTGCTGGCCCTGCTGGAGCCCCATCGTCCGCGTCTGGTGCCCAAGCCGGTCAATCCATTGGCCGCCATGCTCGGCCAGCCGCAGGGCCGCCTGCTGGAGGCGCTGCTGCGCCCCACCGCGCCGATCATCCTGGACGTCCTGCTGCCACGCCTGCGCGACCATCTGATCGACCGCGTCGTCCACAACAAGAGTGGAACCGAGGATGGGCTGCCCGGCGCGCTGGAGGTGGCCACCGCCCTGCGCTCCCTGGTTGCCCTGCTGCGCGGTGCCGGACGCGGAGCCGTGCTGTCGGTGGTGTCGGCCATCGAGGCGGACGCCCGCGCCGACGCCGACCGGCTGGTCCGCGGCGAACCGCCCGTCGTGGCCGCGGAGGACGATCCGGCGGGCGTCACCGCCGGCGCCATGGACAGCCTCGCCCACGCCCTGCTGCGCTTCGAGGCGCGGCGGCTGATGCTGGAAACGCTGGGCGCCACCGTCGCCCTGCGTGACGTCGTCTATCAGTCGCGCCGTCTCACCCGCCACGCCCTGCGCCGGGCGGCGGAGGCCATGGACGGCTTCGGCGCCGACCGCGGCATCAAGGCGCTGCACGCCAGCCTCGCCACGCTGGCCTCGGTGGACGGGCTGCTTGTCGTCGCAATGCGGAACCTCGACGACCAGGAGGAGCACCGCGAGGAGGCCAACGCCTTCGTCGAGCCCGCTGACCGCAAGGCGATGAACGACTGCCTGTCGGCGGCGTGGCGGCTTTCCGACACGCTGTTCGATCTTGTTGGAAAGGCCGCCAACGGCGGCGACCTCGACGAGCTGCTGTTCGAGGCGCTGCTGCGCCAGCTCCGCTCCCTGCACCAGTTCTGCACCGACCTCGACCATGCCGGGCGCCCGGCGGTGCTCGACACGCTGGAGCGCCGTCTGGCCGAACGCAGCCGCGCGCTGGCCGGCATCGCCGGGGAGCGTCTCGTCGGCATCCTGCTCGCCCGCCCCGCCGACCCGGCCAAGGCGCGCCTCCTGCTCGCCCGCGGCCAGTCGCTGGCCCAGCTTCTCTACGACATGGGCCAGGACGGCGACGAGCTGGAGGCGCTGGCGCTGCGCCTCGTCGTCGCCCGCGACGCGCTGAACCACGCCGCCGCCTGACGCTGTCTTCTGACGCTGGCGGACGACGTTCGTCCTTCCCTTCCTTTTCATTGCGAGAGACCCGACAAAATGTCGGGGTTTGTCGGGTATGTCACAGGCCCGACAAAGCGGACCGCGCTCGTCCGCAATCTAATTTCTTGTTTACTTTCAATGACTTAAAATTTTCTCGCGAACTGGCACGGGGGATGCAGAGAAGGGGTCGAAGCGGCCGCTGGGCAGGCCGCCCCGGAATTGAAGACACCCTGTAGACCCAAGCAAAGGAGTAACCTCCCATGTCTTTGCGCCAGATTGCGTTCTACGGTAAGGGCGGTATCGGAAAGTCCACCACCTCCCAGAACACCCTGGCCGCGCTGGTCGAGCTGGATCAGAAGATCCTGATCGTCGGCTGCGATCCGAAGGCCGACTCGACCCGCCTGATCCTGCACGCCAAGGCGCAGGACACCGTGCTGCACCTCGCCGCCGAAGCCGGCTCGGTCGAGGATCTGGAGCTCGAGGACGTTCTCAAGATCGGCTACAAGGGCATCAAGTGCGTCGAGTCCGGCGGTCCGGAGCCGGGGGTCGGCTGCGCCGGCCGCGGCGTGATCACCTCGATCAACTTCCTGGAAGAGAACGGCGCCTACGACGACGTGGACTACGTCTCCTACGACGTGCTGGGCGACGTGGTGTGCGGCGGCTTCGCCATGCCCATCCGCGAGAACAAGGCCCAGGAAATCTACATCGTCATGTCCGGTGAGATGATGGCGCTCTACGCCGCCAACAACATCGCCAAGGGCATTCTGAAGTACGCCCACAGCGGCGGCGTGCGCCTCGGCGGCCTGATCTGCAACGAGCGCCAGACCGACAAGGAAATCGACCTCGCCTCGGCCCTGGCCGCCCGCCTCGGCACCCAGCTCATCCACTTCGTGCCGCGCGACAACATCGTGCAGCACGCCGAGCTGCGCCGCATGACCGTGATCGAGTACGCGCCGGACAGCCAGCAGGCCCAGGAATACCGCCAGCTCGCCAACAAGGTCCACGCGAACAAGGGCAAGGGCACCATCCCGACCCCGATCACGATGGAAGAGCTGGAAGAGATGCTGATGGACTTCGGCATCATGAAGTCGGAGGAGCAGCAGCTCGCCGAGCTCCAGGCCAAGGAAGCCGCCAAGGCCTGACACCTGGGTCCCTGACGGGGCACAGGTCTGAACTGGCCCCCTCCCCAGCCCACCCCGCCTTTGTGCGCGGGGTGGGAGAGAGGGGGCTCGGTCCCGCGCTGCAGTAGCGCGGACAATGAGAGCATGCAGGAGACTGGCACCATGAGCCTGTCCGTGAACGAAGGCGTCGACGTCAAGGGTCTCGTCGACAAGGTTCTCGAAGCGTATCCCGAGAAGTCCCGCAAGCGCCGCGCCAAGCACCTGAACGTGCTGGAGGCCGAGGCCAAGGACTGCGGCGTCAAGTCGAACATCAAGTCGATCCCCGGTGTGATGACCATCCGTGGTTGCGCCTACGCCGGTTCCAAGGGCGTGGTGTGGGGTCCGATCAAGGACATGATCCACATCTCCCACGGCCCGGTCGGCTGCGGCTACTACTCCTGGTCCGGCCGCCGCAACTACTATGTCGGCGACACCGGCGTGGACAGCTGGGGCACGATGCACTTCACCTCCGACTTCCAGGAGAAGGACATCGTCTTCGGCGGCGACAAGAAGCTGCACAAGGTGATCGAGGAGATCAACGAGCTGTTCCCGCTCGTCAACGGCATCTCCATCCAGTCCGAGTGCCCGATCGGCCTGATCGGCGACGACATCGAGGCGGTCGCCCGCGCCAAGTCCGAGGAGCTGGGCAAGCCGGTCGTTCCGGTCCGTTGCGAAGGCTTCCGCGGCGTCTCCCAGTCGCTGGGCCACCACATCGCCAACGACGTCATCCGCGACTGGATCTTCGAGAAGACCGAGCCGAAGGACGGCTTCGTCTCCACCCCGTACGACGTCACCATCATCGGTGACTACAACATCGGTGGCGACGCCTGGGCCAGCCGCATCCTGCTGGAAGAGATCGGCCTGCGCGTGATCGCCCAGTGGTCGGGCGACGGCACGCTCGCCGAGCTGGAGAACACGCCGAAGGCGAAGGTGAACCTCATCCACTGCTACCGCTCGATGAACTACATCGCGCGCCACATGGAAGAGAAATTCGGTATTCCGTGGATGGAGTACAACTTCTTCGGCCCGTCGCAGATCGCCGAGTCCCTGCGCAAGATCGCCGCTCTCTTCGATGACACCATCAAGGAGAACGCGGAGAAGGTCATCGCCAAGTACCAGCCGATGGTCGACGCCGTCATCGCCAAGTTCAAGCCGCGGCTCGAAGGCAAGAAGGTGATGATCTACGTCGGCGGCCTGCGTCCGCGCCACGTGGTCGACGCCTACCACGACCTGGGCATGGAGATCGTCGGCACGGGCTACGAGTTCGCCCACAACGACGACTATCAGCGCACCCAGCACTACGTGAAGGAAGGCACGCTGATCTACGACGACGTCACCGCCTTCGAACTGGAGAAGTTCGTCGAAGTGATGCGTCCGGACCTCGTCGCCTCGGGCATCAAGGAAAAGTACGTCTTCCAGAAGATGGGCCTGCCCTTCCGCCAGATGCACTCCTGGGATTACTCGGGTCCGTATCACGGCTACGACGGCTTCGCGATCTTCGCCCGCGACATGGATCTGGCCATCAACAACCCCGTCTGGGGCATCATGAAGGCTCCGTTCTAAAGCGGCCTCTGGAAGATAGGAGTAATGAGCATGTCCCACCCCGTTTCCCAGAGCGCCGACAAGGTCATCGACCACTTCACGCTCTTCCGTCAGCCCGAATACAAGGAGCTGTTCGAGCGCAAGAAGGCGGAGTTCGAGTACGGCCACTCCGACGAAGAGGTCGCCCGGGTTTCCGCGTGGACCAAGACGGAAGAGTACAAGGAAAAGAACTTCGCCCGTGAGGCGGTCGTCATCAACCCGACGAAGGCCTGCCAGCCGATCGGCGCGATGTTCGCGGCCCAGGGCTTCGAGGGCACCCTGCCCTTCGTCCATGGTTCGCAGGGCTGCGTCGCCTACTACCGCACGCACCTCACCCGCCACTTCAAGGAGCCGAACTCCGCGGTCTCCTCGTCGATGACGGAAGACGCGGCGGTGTTCGGCGGCCTGAACAACATGATCGACGGCCTGGCCAACGCCTACGCGCTGTACAAGCCGAAGATGATCGCCGTGATGACCACCTGCATGGCGGAAGTCATCGGCGACGACCTGTCCGGCTTCATCAGCAACGCGAAGAACAAGGAAAGCGTCCCGGCGGATTTCCCGGTTCCCTTCGCCCACACCCCGGCCTTCGTCGGCAGCCACATCGTTGGCTACGACAACATGATCAAGGGCGTCCTGACCCACTTCTGGGGCACGTCGGAGAACTTCGACACCCCGAAGAACGAGACGATCAACCTGATCCCGGGCTTCGACGGTTTCGCGGTCGGCAACAACCGCGAGCTGAAGCGCATCGCCGGCCTGTTCGGCATCCAGCTGACCATCCTGTCGGACGTGTCGGACAACTTCGACACCCCGGCCGACGGCGAATACCGCATGTATGACGGCGGCACCCCGCTGGAGGCCACGAAGGAGGCCGTCCACGCCAAGGCCACCATCTCCATGCAGGAATACTGCACCCCGCAGTCCCTGCAGTTCATCAAGGAGAAGGGCCAGCAGGTCGCCAAGTACAACTACCCGATGGGCGTCACCGGCACCGACGAGCTTCTGATGAAGCTGGCCGAGCTGTCCGGCAAGCCGGTCCCGGCGGAGCTGAAGCTGGAGCGCGGCCGTCTCGTCGACGCCATCGCCGACAGCCACACCCACCTGCACGGCAAGCGCTTCGCCGTGTACGGCGATCCGGACTTCTGCCTGGGCATGTCGAAGTTCCTGATGGAGCTGGGCGCCGAGCCGGTGCACATCCTGTCCACCTCCGGCTCGAAGAAGTGGGAGAAGCAGGTTCAGAAGGTGCTCGACGGCTCGCCGTTCGGCAAGTCCGGCAAGGCCTACGGCGGCAAGGACCTCTGGCACCTGCGCTCGCTGCTGTTCACCGACAAGGTCGACTACATCATCGGCAACAGCTACGGCAAGTATCTGGAGCGCGATACCAAGATCCCGCTCATCCGCCTGACCTACCCGATCTTCGACCGCCACCACCATCACCGTTACCCGACCTGGGGCTACCAGGGCGCTCTGAACGTGCTGGTGCGCATCCTGGATCGCATCTTCGAGGATATGGACGCCAACACGAACATCGTCGGCGAGACCGACTACTCGTTCGATCTGGTGCGCTGACCTCCCCCGGCCGGCGCGGGGCCTCCATCCCCCCGCCCGGCCGGCTTCCCCGGAGAGCCGGAGTCCACCGCGAGGTGGGCTCCGGCTTTTCCATTTTTCCGGCCTGCCACCTCGCCCATAAACGCGGACAAACATTATCCGTGTTTTATGTCTTGCGTATGAGAACGCGGACTGATACGGTCTGTGTTGTCGAGATCGTTGGACGGGCCACGCCATGGCACACCTCACCGCAAGCGTCGAATACGGCATCCACTGCCTGCTCTGGCTGGCCGCCGCCGGCGACACGCCGCTGAGCAGCCGGGATCTGGCGGAATTGCAGGGCATCTCCCCCTCCTTCCTCGCCAAGATCTTTCCGAAGCTGGAGAAAGCCGGAATCGTGACGGCCAGCGAAGGGGTACGCGGCGGCTACCGCCTCGCCAAGGCACCGGAAGACGTCAGCTTCCTCGCCGTCGTCGACGCCATCGAGGGCGAGAAGCCGCTGTTCGAGTGCCAAGAGATCCGCGGCCGTTGCGCGGTCTTCGACGACGCGCCGCCGAGCTGGGCAACCTCCGGCGTCTGCGCCATCCACGCCGTGATGCTGAAGGCTGAGAAGGCGATGCGCGACACGCTGGCCAAGGAAACGCTGGCCAGCGTCGGCGAAACCTTCGGGCGCAAGGCCCCGCCGGAATTCCAAGGCGACGTCCAGACCTGGATCGACGCGCGCCTCAGCGCCCGCGCAATGTCACGGACACGGCAGACACCATAGTCGGCCACCGTAGCCGGCCTCACCGCCCCTCACCCGATGCCCTGAGCTTTTCCCGGACCTCCGCCGGACGGTCGGGATGGCTGCCGCGCACCCGCGCGCCAGAACGCCCCCCCCTGTCCGGCTTTCAAAAGGACACGCAATCATGACCCAGCAGATCGTCATCGCCGGCTCCGGTTTCGCCGGATTGTGGGCCGCCCTCTCCGCCGCCCGCGCCGTGGCGCTGGCCGGCCGGGACGGCAACGTCGCGATCACCGTCGTCTCGCCGGCCCCGCAGCTCCACATCCGCCCCCGCCTCTACGAAGCGGTGCTGGAGGGCATGGCGCCGGACCTCGCGGCGCTGTTCAAGGCCGTGGGCGTCCGCCACGTCCCCGGCGTCGTGACAACGATCCACGCCGACCGTCGTGCGGTGGACGTCGCCGGCACCGACGGCGCCCTCTTCACCCTGCCCTACGACCGCTTCGTCCTGGCCGCCGGCAGCCGCCTGTTCACCCCGCCCATTCCCGGCCTCGCCGAGCACGCCTTCAACGTCGACCAGTTGGACAGCGCCCGCGCCCTCGACGCCCATCTGAAGGCCTTGGCCGCCCAGCCGGAGACGGCGGCGCGCAAC
The DNA here is from genome assembly GCF_056402275.1 of Azospirillum sp. P4_B5. Lineage (NCBI taxonomy): Bacteria > Pseudomonadati > Pseudomonadota > Alphaproteobacteria > Rhodospirillales > Azospirillaceae > Azospirillum > Azospirillum sp. P4_B5. Next base: position 99,772 of record NZ_JBFUHT010000033.1, on the reverse strand, counting down.
ACCGTGGTGGTGGCCGGCGGCGGCTTCACCGGCATCGAGACGGCGGCGGAAATGCCGGACCGGCTGCGCGCCATCCTCGGTGCGGACGCCAAGGTCCGCATCGTTGTGGTCGAGCAGGCCCCGGCCATCGGTCCTGACCTCGGCCCCGTGCCGCGCCCCGTCATCGAGCAGGCTCTGGCCGAATGCGGCGTGGAGATCGTCGTCGGTACGGCGGTCGCCGCCATCGACGCCGACGGCGTGACCACCGCCACCGGCGAGCGCATTGCCGCCGCCACCGTCGTCTGGACGGCGGGCGCCCGCGCCAACCCTCTGGCCGCACAGATCAGCAGCGGGCATGACCGGTTCGGGCGCGTTCCGGCCGATCCGTTCCTGCGGGCGGTCGGCAGCGACGGGATCTTCGTCACCGGGGACGTGGCGCGGGCCACCACCGACGATCTCGGCAACATCGCCGCGATGTCCTGCCAGCACGCCCTCAGCTTGGGCCGCGTCGCCGGCCACAACGCCGCGGCGGAGCTGGTCGGCCTGCCCACCCACCCCTACAGCCAGCCCAAATACGTGACCTGCCTCGATCTCGGCCCGTGGGGCGCGCTCTTCACCGAAGGTTGGGACCGGCAGGTCCGGCTGACCCGTGAGGAGGGCAAGGCGGTGAAGCGCGAGATCAACACCAAGTGGATCTACCCGCCCCAGCCGGACCGCGACGCCGTCTTCGCCATCGCCAACCCCGACTATGTGATCGTTCCCTGACGGTGGCCCAGCGGAGCCGCTCTCCTTGCCACCGCAGGGACGCGGTTCCGCACAGGCGTTACTTCCGGTGGAACCCGCTGACCGTTTCAGCCCGCGCTCTTTGCAGGCATGCCATCCTCACAGCTTTCCATGGAAGGGAGTCAGCCGACGACGGCCCTGATTGCTTTTGCGCGAACACACGCGATGCCCGTCGGTTGAAGAGCAGAGCCATCGAAGCCTTTAATCCATCAGCGACCACTACCGGCAGAATGCCCACAACATCAACAAAAAATTGCATCCGATTACCTATCAACAAAACTGCATATCTTGGCGAATACATTGATTGCCGAAACGACACGGCACTCCCCGGCGTCGCATGAACGCCAATTAATTGTTTTTTATGTAAATTGACGATAACCTCAAATCATCATTCCCTTCTTGCGCCATAAGGACAATCAACATGCCCTTTAAAACCTTTCTAAGGTCGGCAGACACGGAAGCGACGGAAATAACCAATGCATTAGACAAATCTAATGGCATGATCACCTTTGACACATCTGGCAACATATTGTCGGCGAATGATCAATTTCTCCGATGCATGGGATACGGCCTTGAGGAGATCAAAGGGAAGCATCACCGTATATTCGTCGATCCGAATCTCCACAACAGCCCGGATTACAAGGATTTCTGGGAGCGTCTGCGCCGCGGCGAGTTCCAATCCTCACTGTACAAGCGGATCGGCAAAGGCGGGCGCGAGATCTGGATCGAGGCGTCCTACAACCCGATCAAGAACCGCCAGGGCGTCACGTACAAGGTGGTCAAGGTCTGCACGGACGTCACCAAGCGCCATCTGGAACACATCGATCTGCGCGGCAAGGCGGAGGCCATCTCCAAGTCCCAGGCGGTGATCGAGTTCACCCCCGACGGCACGGTCATCACCGCCAACGAGAATTTCCTGTCCCTGCTCGGCTACACGCTGCCGGAGATCGCCGGGCGCCACCACAGCACCTTCGTCGATCCCGCCGAGCACGGCGGCGTGGACTATCGCGCCTTCTGGGAAAGCCTGCGGCAGGGCCGTTTCCAGGCCGCGCAGTACAAGCGGATCGGCAAGGGCGGCCGCGTGGTGTGGATTCAGGCCTCCTACAACCCGGTGTTCGACACCAGCAACCGGTTGTCCAAGATCGTCAAGTTCGCCACCGACATCACCCGCCAGGTGGAACTGCTGGACCAGTTGAAGGCGCTGATCGACAACAATTTCACTGAGATCGACACCGCGCTCTCCGCCGCCGGCCGGCAGGCCGAGGACGCCGCTCAACGGTCGGGCGCGACGCAAGGAACCGTCCAGACCGTCGCCGCCAGCGCGGAAGAACTGGCGGCGTCGGCCCGGGAAATTGCCGACAGCATGATCCGCTCCCGCCAAGCGGCGAGCACCGCGATGGACGAGACGGGGAACGCCGACCGGGCGGCGGCGCGCCTGACCGAGGTCGCCAAGGCGATGGGCGGCATCGTCGATCTGATCAGTTCGATCGCCAGCCAGATCAACCTGCTGGCGCTCAACGCCACCATCGAGGCCGCCCGGGCCGGCGAGGCCGGGCGCGGGTTCGCGGTCGTCGCCAACGAGGTCAAGAATCTCGCCAACCAGTCGGCCAACGCGACCGCCCAGATCTCCAAGGAGATCGAAGGCATGCAGGCCGTCTCGTCCGACGTCGTCGCGTCGCTGGGCAACATCCGTCAGGCCACCAGCAACCTGATGGAGTTCGTCACCGTCTCCGCCGGGGCGGTGGAGGAGCAGAGCGCGGTGACCGGCGACATGTCCACCAACATGCAGAACGCGTCGGTCTCGGTCAGCGCCGTCGACCACAACATCGGCGCCATCAACTCCGCGATCACCCAGATCGCGTCGGCGGTTTCGGAAACCAAGGAAGCCGCCAAGGTTTTGGCCCGTTGAAGGCGCGCGCCTTACACGGCCCTGCCCTCGCTCTCCGCTGTGCGATACCCGACAAAGTCCGCGATTGTCGGGTATCGCACACGAGGCCACTCTCCCTAACTTATTGAATATAAACAACTCGCTCTTTGGCACACCTCCTGCATATGTCCGACCCACAGGCGACTGACCCACGGGCGCCGATGTCGGCCAATGGCGGGAGAAGGTCATGCTCCAGGAAAAGCTCCAGGACGTCTTCAACGAGCCGGGTTGCTCCACCAACCAAGCCAAGTCGGAGAAGGAGCGGAAGAAGGGGTGCTCCAAGGCTCTGAAGCCGGGGGCTGCCGCCGGGGGCTGCGCCTATGACGGCGCGATGATCGCGCTCCAGCCGATCGCCGACGCCGCCCACCTCGTGCACGGGCCGATCGCCTGCCTCGGCAACTCCTGGGACAACCGCGGCACCAAGTCGTCGGGCTCGCAGCTCTACCGCACCGGCTTCACCACGGACATGTCGGAACTCGACATCATCCACGGCGGCGAGAAGAAGCTCTACCGGGCGATCAAGGAGATCGTGCAGCAGTACGATCCACCGGCGGTCTTCGTCTATCAGACCTGCGTCCCCGCCATGATCGGCGACGACATCGAGGCGGTCTGCAAATTCGCCGCGAAGAAGCTCGGCAAGCCGGTGATCCCGGTGATGGCGCCGGGCTTCGTGGGATCGAAGAACCTGGGCAACAAGCTGGCCGGCGAGACACTGCTCGACCACGTCATCGGCACGGTGGAGCCGGAGATCACGACCCCGACCGACATCTGCATCATCGGCGAATACAATCTGGCCGGCGAGCTGTGGCTGGTGAAGCCGCTGCTCGACGAGATCGGCATCCGCATCCTGTCCTGCATCTCCGGCGACGGGCGCTACAACGAGGTGGCGCAGGCCCACCGGGCGCGGCTGACCATGGTGGTCTGCTCGCAGGCACTGGTGAATGTCGGGCGCAAGATGCAGGAGCGCTGGGGCATCCCCTATTTCGAAGGCTCCTTCTACGGCGTGTCGGACATGTCGGACACGCTGCGCACCATGGCCCGCATGCTGGTGGAGCGCGGCGCCGACAAGGCGCTCATCGACCGCACCGAAGGCGTCATCGCCCGCGAGGAAAGCCGCGTCTGGCGGCGCCTGGAGCCTTACCGGCCGCGCTTCGACGGCAAGCGCGTCCTGCTGTTCACCGGCGGCGTGAAGAGCTGGTCGATGGTCACCGCGCTGGAGGGCGCCGGGCTGACCATCGTCGGCACCTCCACCAAGAAGTCGACCAAGGAGGACAAGGAGCGCATCAAGAAAATGAAGGGCGAGGAGTTCCACCAGTGGGACGACCTGAAGCCCCGCGACATCTACAAGATGCTGCGCGACAGCGAGGCCGACATCATGATGTCCGGCGGCCGGTCGCAGTTCATCGCGCTGAAGGCCAAGGTGCCGTGGCTCGACCTGAACCAGGAGCGCCACACCCCCTACGCGGGCTATGACGGCATCGTCAACCTATGCGAGGAAATCGACAAGACCCTGTCCAACCCGATCTGGCGGCAGGTGCGTCTGGCCGCCCCCTGGGACGCCAAGCCTGACTTCAGGCCGGACACCAAACCGGTGGGAGCGTAACCGCCATGGGCACCATCCAGCGCTTCCCCCATTCCGCCAAGGCGGCCTCCACCAACCCGCTGAAGATGAGCCAGCCGCTGGGCGCGGCGCTCGCCTTCCTCGGCGTGGACCGCTGCATGCCGCTGTTCCACGGCAGCCAGGGTTGCACCGCCTTCGGGCTGGTCCTTCTGGTCCGCCATTTCCGCGAGGCCATCCCGCTCCAGACCACGGCGATGGATCAGGTCTCCACCATCCTCGGCGGCTACGAGAATCTGGAGCAGGCCGTCCGCACCATCCACGAGCGCAACGCGCCCGCCCTGATCGGCGTCGCCACCACCGGCGTGACCGAGACCAAGGGCGAGGACATGGCCGGGCAGTATTCGCTGTTCCGCCAGCGCAACCCCGCCCTGTCCGGGCTGAAGCTGGTCTTCGCCAACACGCCGGACTTCTCCGGCGGTTTCGAGGACGGCTTCTCCGCCGCGGTGACCGGCATCGTCGAGGAGGTGGTCCAGCCGTCGGAAACCACGGTGAAGGGCCAGATCAACGTGCTGGCCGGCAGCCACCTGTCGCCGGGCGACGTGGAGGAGCTGCGCGACATCATCGAGAGCTTCGGCCTGACGCCGATCGTCCTGCCCGACCTGTCGCTGTCCATGTCGGGCCGCCAGCCGGACGAATTCACGGCGACCTCGCTGGGCGGCGTGACGGTGGAGCAGATTGCGTCGATGGGCGCGTCGGAAGCCACGCTGGTGGTCGGCGAGCACATGCGCGTCGCCGCCGCCGCTCTGGAACTGAAGACCGACGTGCGCAGCCTTTTCTTCGACCGGCTGACCGGGCTGGAGGCGTCGGACCGCCTCGTCCGCACCCTGTCGGAGCTGTCGGGCCGTCCGGTGCCGGCGAAGCTGCGCCGCCAGCGCGAGACGCTGGTGGACGGCATGCTGGACGGGCATTTCTTCTACAGCCGCAAGCGGATCGCCGTCGCGCTGGAGCCGGACCTGCTCTACGCCGTCACCAGCTTCCTGGCGGACATGGGGGCGGAAGTGATCGCCGCCGTCTCCCCCACCCAGACCGCCGTGCTGGAGAAGCTGAAGGCCGCGACCGTCATGGTCGGCGACCATTCCGACGTGGAGACGTTGGCCCGCGACGCCGACCTGATCGTCTCGAACTCGCACGGGCGACAGGGGGCGGCGCGCATCGGCGTGCCGCTGCACCGCATGGGTCTACCCATGTTCGACCGGCTGGGCGCCGGGCTGAAGGTCCATGTCGGCTACCGCGGCACGCGCGAGCTTCTGTTCGAAATCGGCAACCTGTTCCTGTCCCGCGAGATGGACCACGACGGGCACGGCCACGGCCATGCCCACGGTCATCCTCATGGGGACGGGCATGAACACGGCCAGCACTGCGGGAGCGGATCATGCGGATGCAGCGCCGGCTGAGTGTGGTGGGCCAGGCCGAGGAGGGCCGGCCCCGCAAAGGAGGTTCCATGAAGGTCGCTTTCTGCACCCAGGACATGCAGCACGTCGATGCGCATTTCGGGTGGGCCAAGAACATCGTGGTCTACGAGGTGGACAGGGCCGGCTACACGATGGTCGAGACCTGCCAGTTCGGCGGCTCGATGTTCGAGGACGGCAACGAGGACAAGCTGATCCCGAAGCTCGACGCGCTGGCCGACTGCGCCATCGTCTACCTGTCGGCCATCGGCGCCTCCGCCGCCGCCCGCGTGGTGGCGAAGAAGATCCACCCCGTGAAGGTGGAGGCCACGGACACCATCACCGCCCTGCTCGACCGTCTGGTCGAAACCATCAACGGCAACCCGCCGCCCTGGCTGCGCAAGGCGTTGAACGCCGGCCAGCCGCAGGAGCTGGCCTTCGACGAAGAGGATTGAGAGCATGACCGACACCACCGTGGCCGCCGGGAGCGATCTCGCCGAGGCTTTCCTGAAGACTCTGGTCATGCTGTTCCGCGCCGAAGACAGCTACGGCGCCTGGGAAGGCAAGAGCGACGAGACGATCCTCGCCCCCTTCATCCTCGACAAGGAGGCCCGCGCCGCCATCCCGATCATGGGCGACCCGGACCCCGACACGCTGTGGCGGCTGGAGCTGTTCTACAAGGCCGTCGGCATCACGGTCGAGAAGCAGACCGGCCACATCGCATCCCCCATCATGAAGATGAGCCACGAGGGCTTCGGCCGCATGGTTCTGACCACGGGCCGGCTGGTCGTCGTGTCGAAGCACCTGCGCGACGTCCACCGCTTCGGCTTCCCGTCGCTGGAGAAGCTGGCCGCCGACGGCGCCAAGGTTGTGGAGGAGGCCGTGGCGCTGATTCGCAAATATCCCGACGTCGCCGATCTGTGAGGGTTCCGCCATGTCCGACATCGACGCCCTGAAGGACGAGGTCAAGAAGCTCAACGCCCGCGCGACCCAGAAGAAGATGGACCTGCACGATTTGTCGGAGGAGCTGCCGCAGAACTGGCAGTCGATCCTCCAGGTCGCCCAGGAGACCTACGACGCCTACAAGACCCTGACCGAGAAGCGCGCCGAGTTGAAGGCGCTGGAGACGGCGTCCGCCTGAGCGCCTGTTTGGACACCTTGCCCCCACCCTAACCCTCCCCCGCTGCGCAGGGGAGGGGACTCGGTTCTCCCTCCCCCGCCCAGCGGGGGAGGGCCGGGGTGGGGGCAACGCCCATTCCCAACAAACATCCCGACAACAAGCCCGATTGAGGAGCACACGATGGCTGAGTTCGTGACCGGCACCACCCGCGGCGGCGCCGCCTGGACGCCGAAATTCGTGGAAAGCGTCGACCAGAAGATGTGCATCGGCTGCGGCCGCTGCTTCAAGGTCTGCGGCCGCGACGTGCTGGAGCTGATCGGCATCACCGAGGACGGCGACATCGTCGACGCCTTCGACGACGAGGCCGAGAAGAAGGTCATGAGCGTCAAGAACGCCGGCAACTGCATCGGCTGCGAGAGCTGCGGCAAGGTCTGCTCCAAGAGCTGCATCACCCACTTGCCCCAGGCGGCCTGAGGGCCGCCCACCTTACCTGAACCTGTCTGAAGCGGCCTGACGGCCGCCCGCCCCCGGAGGAGGACGCCATGGGCATCCTGCACGCCGCCCCGCCGGGGGCGGGTGACACCACGCGACTGTACCGTTGGCTGACCGACCGTCAGGGACGCTGCAACGTCTTCGACGCGCATTTGTTCGCCTGCATCCTGGCCCGCCGCTGGCCGACGGGTCCGGGCGCGCTGGGTCTCGACGACAGGGCGCTCGGCCAGCTTCTCGACCGCTACTTTCCCGACGCCTTCGCGGCCGGCCTTCCGGTTCCTGACAGCTCGCCCACCCCCCTGCCCCCGCTGCTTCGCGGCGAGGTGGACGACATCACCGCACTCCTGCTCGCCCACCGCTCGCTGGGCATCGAGGAGGAGGAATGGCTCGCCGCGATCGTCGCGCGGGCGATGCTGGACGAGGGCGAGTTGTGGCGCGACCTGGGGCTGGCCGGCCCAAGCCATCTCGCGGCCCCCCCCCCCCCCCCCCCCCCCCCCCCCCCCCCCCCCCCGCCCTTCTCCGCCGTCACTCGTCCCCCACACCCTTCGCCAGCGCGGCGATGACGCCGTAGCCGACCCGGTCCTGCGGGTCGATCTCCGTCAGCTTGGCGAGGATCGCCCTCGCATCCTCAACCCGCCCGCTGCGCAGACTGATGAAGGCCAGCGCCTTCAGGGTGAACAGGGTGAAGCGCGCCGGCCCTTCCGTCGCCCAATCCGCGCTGTCCGCGCGCAGGCTCCGCCAGTCGCCGGCATAGCCGCCCTCGCGCGCGGCCGCGTCCAGCCCGATGGTCGCCACCCGCTCCGCGTCCGCGAAGCGCTTGCGGTTGAAATAGAATTTGTAGAGCGCGTAGAAGACCGGCAGGACGCGCGGCCCCATCCGGTGGGCCTCCCAGAGCAGGGCCTCGCAGGCTGCGGCGTCGGGTCGGGCCCTCACCGCCTCCTGCAGCGTCTCGTCGATGTGCTCGGGGACCTCGCCGAAGGCCATGCGCCCGTTGGACATCCGCAGTTCGACCGGCCGCTCCATCACCCGTCCCCTTCCGTTGTTTTCCGACACTGTGCGCCCGACCGACAATTCTGTATGAGCCGCTAGCGGGCTTCGCAAAAGCCCATAAACAAATTGTGCGTCCTTTCGTCGCAGGATGTCGCAAACCCGACAGGGGCCCGACCCGACAATTGTCGGGAAGCCACCAGCCCGTCGACCTGACAATCATTGAAAATCAATAACTTAAAAGTTGGCACAGCGCTTGCTGTTCTATGACCAAGATCGGTCGGCATGCCCGACGGAGCATTTGGAGGCGGCAGACATGGTGACCCTGACGGATGCGGCGGTGAACACCCTGGAGCGCGTGCTGGCGAAGTCCGGCGGCGCTGCGGCCGGGCTGCGCATCGCGGTGGCGGACGGCGGCTGCGCCGGCATGAAGTACCAGATGGGGCTGGAGGCCTCGGCGGGCGACGAGGACGCCGTGCTGACCTTCGGCCCGGTGACGATCTTCGTCGATCCGACCAGCCAGCCCTTCCTGACCGGCGTGGTGGTCGATTTCGTCGAAGGGGTCGAGGGCGCGGGCTTCAAGTTCGACAACCCGAACGCGACGGGCAGCTGCGGCTGCGGCAAGTCCTTCTCGGCGGGCCCGGGGGGCAGCTGCTCTTCCGCGCCGTCGGCCGGCGGCTGCGGCACCGCCCACTAACCCCGAACACTCTCCCCCCACCCGATAACGTCGGGAAAGGCAAGGCGTCATGTGGAACTACACCGACAAGGTCAAGGAACACTTCTTCAACCCGAAGAACGCCGGCGCGCTGGATGAGGCGAACGCCGTGGGCGAGGTCGGGTCGATCACCTGCGGCGACGCCCTGAAGCTGATGATGAAGGTCAACCCCGACAGCCAGGTCATCGAGGACGCGAAGTTCCAGACCTTCGGCTGCGGCTCGGCCATCGCGTCCTCGTCGGCGCTGACGGAAATGATCATCGGCAAGACGGTGGACGAGGCGCTGGCCGTCACCAACCGCGACATCGCCGAGTATCTGGGCGGCCTGCCCCCGGAGAAGATGCACTGTTCGGTCATGGGCGCCGAGGCGCTCCGCGCCGCCATCGCCAACTTCAAGGGCGAGGAGTGGGTGGACGACCACGAGGAAGGCGAACTGGTCTGCAAGTGCTTCGGCATCGACGCGGCGATGATCGAGCGCGCGGTGACCGTCAACAGCCTGACCACGCTGGAGGAGGTCACCCACTACACCAAGGCCGGCGGCTCCTGCCAGACCTGCCACGAGAAGATCGAGGAGGTTCTGGAGGCCGTGCTCGCCAAGACCGGCGCGCTGGCCCCGCCCAAGTCCCACGCCCCCGGCACGGTCGGGCTGGACGCCATCAAGCCGCTGGCCCCTAAGGCCGAGGCCTCGGCGGCGCCCGCCAAGCTCACGAACGTGCAGCGCATGCAGAAGATCATGGTCGCCATCGAGGAGCTGCGCCCGCAGATCCAGCGCGACGGCGGCGACGTGGAGCTGGTGGACATCGACGGCAAGGACATCTACGTCCGGCTGACCGGCGCCTGCTCCGGCTGTTCGCAGTCCGCGGGCACCATGATGGGCGTGCAGGCCAAGCTGGTCGAGGCGCTGGGCGAATTCGTCCGCGTCAAGCCCGCCTCCCTTCTGCCGGTGGGGGCCTGAGCCATGACCGCACAGGGAATCTACCTCGACAACAACGCCACCACCCGCGTCGATCCGGAAGTGCTGGCGGAGATGCTGCCGCTGTTCACCGAGCAGTTCGGCAACCCCTCCTCCATGCACGGCTTCGGCGCCGCGGTGGGCGGCAAGATCGAATGGGCGCGCAAGCAGGTGCAGGCGCTGCTCGGCGCCGCCCATGACAGCGAGATCGTCTTCACCTCCGGCGGCACGGAGAGCGACAACACAGCCATCCTGTCCACGCTGGAGGCCTATCCGAAAAAGAAGAGCATCGTCACCAGCGTGGTCGAGCATCCCGCCGTGCTGGCGCTGTGCGACTATCTGGAAAAGAAGCGCGGCTACACGGTCCACCGCATCGGCGTGGACAACCGGGGCAACCTGGACCTGGACGCCTACAAGGCGGCCCTGTCGCCGGACGTCGCCATCGTCTCGATCATGTGGGCGAACAACGAGACCGGGACGATCTTCCCGATCGAGGAGCTGGCCCAGCTTGCCAAGGCCGTTGGCGCGGTGTTCCACACCGACGCGGTGCAGGCGGTCGGCAAGATCCCGATGACGCTCGCCAACAGCGCGGTGGACATGCTGTCGCTGTCCGGTCACAAGCTGCACGCGCCCAAGGGCATCGGCGCGCTCTACGTCAAGCGCGGCCTGCGCTTCCGCCCGATGCTGCGCGGCGGCCACCAGGAGCGCTCGCGCCGCGCCGGCACCGAGAACGCGCCGGGCATCGTCGGGCTGGGGGCGGCGGCACAGCTGGCCCTGCTGCACATGACCGACGAGAACACGCGGGTGAAGGCGCTGCGCGACAAGCTGGAGCAGGCCATCCTGGCCGCCGTCCCCAACTGCTTCGTCACCGGCAACCCGGCCAACCGCCTGCCCAACACCTGCAACGTCGCCTTCGAGTACATCGAGGGCGAGGCGATCCTCCTGCTGCTGAACGAGGCCGGCATCGCCGCCTCGTCGGGGTCGGCCTGCACCTCCGGGTCGCTGGAGCCGAGCCACGTGATGCGGGCCATGGGCGTGCCCTACACCGCCGCCCACGGCGCCACCCGCTTCTCCCTGTCGCGGGAGACGACCGAGGAGGAGATCGACCGGGTGATCGCGGTGGTTCCCGGCATCATCGCGAAGCTGCGCTCGCTGTCGCCCTACTGGTCGCAGGCGGGCGCCCCGAAGGAGTTCGCACCGGTCTATTCGTAACACCGAGATCGCAGGCCGGGCCGCTTCGCAGGAGAGGGCCCTCAATCCCCTCCCCTGCGAAGCGGGGGAGGGTTAGGGAGGGGGCAATCACCGCGACGCATTCGCATCGAGGCTCACGTCATGCCGATGGCCGGTTCCACCATCATCAACGACACGACGCTGCGCGACGGGGAGCAGACGGCGGGGGTCGCCTTCACGCTCGACGAGAAGATCGCCATCGCCCGCGCGCTCGACGAGGCCGGCGTGCCGGAGCTGGAGATCGGCATCCCCGCCATGGGGCCGGAGGAGCGCGAGGGCATCCGCGCCGTGGCCGCGCTGGGGCTGAAGGCCCGGCTGATGGTCTGGTGCCGCATGCACGACACCGACCTGAAGGCGGCGCTCGATTGCCAGGTCGGCACCGTCAACCTGTCGATGCCGGTCTCCGACATCCACATCACCAGAAAGCTCAAGCGCAGCCGCGCCTGGGCTTTGGCGGAGATCGAGCGCAAGGTCAAGACGGCCCGCGACCACGGGCTGGAGGTCAGCCTGGGCGGCGAGGACTCCTCGCGCGCCGACATGGATTTCCTGATCGCCGCCGCGACGGTGGCGCAGGAGGCCGGCGCCCGCCGCTTCCGCTTCGCCGACACGTTGGGCGTGCTCGATCCCTTCCAGACGCGCGCCTGCATCGAACGGCTGCGCCGGGCCACCGACCTGGAGATCGAGATCCACGCCCACGACGACCTCGGCCTCGCCAACGCCAATTCGCTGGCCGCCGTGCTGGGCGGGGCGACCCACGTCAACACCACCGTCAACGGGCTGGGCGAGCGCGCCGGCAACGCCCCGCTGGAGGAGGTGGTGGTGTCGCTGAAGGTGCTCTACGGGCAGGACTGCGGGGTGGACACCCGCGCGCTGGGGGCGATCTCCGACCTCGTGGAGCGCGCCTCCAACCGGCCGGTGGCGGTCAACAAGTCGATCGTCGGCGACGCCGTCTTCACGCACGAGGCCGGCATCCATGTCGACGGGCTGCTGCGCGACCGCGCCACCTACCAGAATTTCGACCCCGCCGAGGTCGGACGCGAGCACCGCATCGTGCTGGGCAAGCATTCCGGCACGGCCGGGGTGAAGATGGCCTACGGCCAGCTCGGCATCGCCTGCGACGACGCCACCGCCCAGGCGGTGCTGCCGCGGGTCCGCGCGCTCGCCACCTGCGCCAAGCGTGCGCCGACGGCGGAGGAGCTGCGCGCCTTCCACGACGACGCCACGCGCTGGAGCGTCGTCACTTCGTGATCCGGAGGACCCCATGGCCGCGATCGACGCCCACCCGGACCTCGCCATGAATGAGACCAGCCTGTGGCGGCTGCTGCGCGAGGACGTCGCCTGCGTCTTCGACCGCGACCCGGCGGCGCGCAACGTCTTCGACGTGCTGACCTGCTACCCCGGCATCCACGCTCTGGTGGTCCACCGGCTGTCCAACGCCGCGTGGCGGCGGGGGCTGCGCTGGCCGGCGCGCTTCCTGTCCTATCTAGCCCGGGCGCTGACCAACATCGACATCCACCCCGGCGCCTCCATCGGCCGCCGCTTCTTCATCGACCACGGGGCGGGCGTCGTCATCGGCGAAACGGCGGAGGTCGGTGACGACGTGACGCTCTACCACGGCGTGACTCTGGGCGGCACCTCCTGGACCAAGGGCAAGCGGCACCCGACGCTGGGCGACGGCGTGCTGGTCGGGTCCGGGGCCAAGATCCTGGGGCCGATCACCGTCGGCGCCCAGTGCCGCGTCGGCGCCAACTCCGTGGTGACCAAGGACGTGCCGGACGGCATGACGGTGGTCGGCATCCCCGGCCGCGTCGTCCGTCCGGACACCCAGCGGCGGCTGGCCGCCCACGGCATCGACCTTGACCACCATCTGATGCCCGATCCGGTCGGCAAGGCCATCGCCTGCCTGATCGACCACATCAACCGCATTGAGGCCCGGCTGGAAGCCCACGCGGCGGAGGAGGCCACGCGACACGCCCCGCCCCGCCCCGCTCCGCCGCTGAGCAGCATCCGGCTGGACGACCTGCCGCTCGACGGCATCGTCTGCCGGAGTTGCGGCAACCTGTGCGACCAGGACACCTGCGGCAAACACGACACTCCCAACCCCCATTCTCCCGACATCGGCGCGCGCGCCGATCACTACGTCATCTGAACGGAAAGGACCCCGCCATGAGCTTCAAGGACGATCTGGAGGATCTGGAGACCGCGGAGGACTTCCTGCGCTTCCTCGGCGTCACCTACGAGCAGCGCGTGGTCAACGTGAACCGCCTGCACATCCTGCAGCGCTTCCACGACTATCTGTCCGCCGACACCGGCATGGAGGGGCTGGACGACGAGGGCATGGCCGCCCGCTACCACGCCCATCTGGAGCGCGCCTACCAGGACTTCGTAGCGTCCAACGCCATCGCCGAGAAGACCTTCAAGGTCCATCAGGAGGAAGCGCGCAAGATGGCCGACCGCTTCGTCCCGCTGGACTCCCTGCTGCCGACCTGATCCGTTTCATCCTTCGTGTCCAGAACGGCCTGCGGACCCGCCCCCGGCGAGCGTCCGCAGGCCGTTCTGTTTTTCGGCCGTCCTTCCCCTGAGCGGCCGTTGTCGGCTTTGTCCGGTACGCGACAGAAGCTGGACGGGGGGCCGGGAACGGGTCGGGCCGCGACGGAAGCCCCCTGTTGAGAAGCCGACACGTCGGTTCTTTGTCGTTTTTGCGACAATCTCTCAACAGCCATAAAAATCATTGATTACAGTAACTTACCGCTCTGCACAAATCTGGCACGCCGCTTGCTGGTAGGACCATAGCCATGCCGCGCGACAGGCGGCGGAATGTCAAGGAGACCGGGATGCACATCGTTGTCTGTATCAAACAGGTGCCCGACAGCGCCCAGATCCGCATCCACCCCGTGACGAACACGATCATGCGTCAGGGCGTCCCGGCCATCATCAACCCCTTCGACCTCTTCTCGCTGGAGGAGGCGCTGCGGATCAAGGACAAGGTCGGCGCCCGCGTCACCGTCCTGACCATGGGGCCGCCGATGGCCGAAACCTCGCTTCGCAAGGCGCTGTCGCTGGGCGCCGACGACGCGGTGCTGCTGACCGACCGTAAGTTCGCCGGGTCGGACACGCTGGCGACCTCCTACGCCCTGACCTCCGCCATCAAGAAGCTGTCGGAGGAGGAACAGGTCGATCTGGTCTTCTGCGGCAAGCAGACGGTGGACGGCGACACCGCGCAGGTCGGTCCGGGCATCGCCACGCGGCTGGGCTTCCAGCAGCTCACCTACATCACGAAGATCGAATCGATCGACCAGGGCGCCAGGGAGATCGTCGTGCACCGCCGCTCCGAGGGCGGCGTTCAGGTGCTGAAGACCGCCCTGCCCTGCATGATCACGATGCTGGAAGGCACGAACACCATCCGCTTCGGCAAAATGGACGACATGTTCCGCGCCGCCCGCTACGGCCTGAAGACCTGGAACAAGGACACCACCGGCGCCGAAGAGACGAAGGTCGGGCTGAAGGGCTCGCCCACCGTCGTGTCGAAGGTCTTCGTGCCGAAGCCGCGCGCCCAGAAGGCGACGATGGTCGAGGCCGGGGCTCCCACCGCGGAAGCCCCCAGCGCAGAGGCAATGGCCGCCGCCGCGGTCGAAGCCATCTTCGGCGCCCAGCCGAAACTCGCCGACGAGCTGCTCGCCCGCGCCGCCGCCGGGCTGTGACGCGCCGTTCCTGACGAATCCTCCGCCGGAGACATCCCGATGAGCGAACCAAGCAAGCCGCAGGGACGCAAGTTCCAACTGCCCGAGCACCTGAAGGAATACAAGGGCATCTGGGTGATCGTGGAGCAGGAGCGCGGCTCCGTCCATTCCGTGTCGTGGGAGCTGGTGGGCGAAGCCCGCAAGCTCGCCGACAAGCTGGGGGTCGAGGTGGGGGCCGTGGTCCTGGGCGCCGACAGCCCGGAACTGAACGCCATCTGCGGCGACGCCTTCACCTACGGCGCCGACGTCGTCTACAAGGTGACCGACCCGGTCCTGGCCGACTACCGCACCGATCCCTACACGCGGGTGATGACCGACGTGGTCAACACCTACAAGCCGGAGATCGTGCTGCTGGGCGCCACCACGCTGGGCCGCGACCTCGCCGGCGCCATCGCCACCACGCTCGCCACCGGCCTGACCGCCGACTGCACCGAGCTTGATATCTACATGGACAACCGCTCGCTGGCGGCCACCCGCCCGACCTTCGGCGGCACGCTGCTCTGCACCATCCAGACGCTGGCCTACCGGCCGCAGATGGCCACGGTGCGGCCGCGCGTGATGTCGATGCCCGACCGCGACGACAGCCGCACCGGCCGCGTGGTCGAGGTGTTCCCGAACCTGCGTGAGACCGACGTCATCACCAAGGTGCTGAGCTTCATCGCCGACCGCGAGCAGAACGAGGCGCAGCTCGCCTTCGCCGACATCATCGTCGCGGCGGGCAAGGGGCTGGGCAAGCCGGAGAACCTGAAGCTGGTCTTCGACCTCGCCAAGGTTCTGGGCGGCGAGGTCGGGGTGACCCGTCCGCTGGTCCAGGCCGGCTGGACCGGCTTCGACCGTCAGGTCGGGCAGACCGGCAAGACGGTGCGCCCGAAGCTCTACATCGCCGCCGGCATCTCCGGCGCCATCCAGCACCGGGTCGGCATGGAGAAGTCCGACCTGATCCTGGCCATCAACACCGACCCCAACGCGCCGATCTTCGACTTCGCCCATCTCGGGCTGGTCGGCGACGCGCTGACCATCCTGCCGGCCCTGACCGACGCTTTCGGCAAGCGCCTCTCGGTCAACCGGCTGGCCGGCTAAGCAACCGGACGAACAGGAGCCACAAGGACCATGGTCGAAAAGTTCGACGCCATCGTCATCGGTGCCGGCCCGTCCGGCAACGCGGCGGCCTACACGCTGGCCAAGCAGGGCCTCAACGTTCTTCAGCTCGAGCGCGGGGAGTATCCCGGCGCCAAGAACGTCCAGGGCGGCATCATGTACGCCGCCGAGCTGGAGAAGATCATCCCGGACTTCCGCGAGGATTGCCCGACCGAGCGCCACATCATCGAACAGCGCATCTGGCTGCTCGGTGACGACAACTACATCGGCACCAACTACCGGTCGGAGGCTTTCAACAGCGACAAGCCGAACCGCTACACGATCATCCGCGCCAACATCGACAAGTGGTTTTCCGAGAAGATCCGCGAGGCCGGCGGCCTGCAGATCTGCGAGACCACCGTGACGGAGCTGATCCGTGACGCCTCGGGCAAGGTCATCGGCGTGCGCACCGACCGCGAGGGCGGCGAGATCCACGCCGACGTGGTCATCATGGCCGACGGCGTCAACGCCCTGCTCGCCCGCCGCACCGGCTTCCAGCAGGAGCTGGCGCCGCAGAACGTCGCGCTGGCCGTCAAGGAAATCCTGTTCATCGATCCCGAGCTGATCCAGCAGCGCTTCGGCCTGAAGGACGAGGAGGGCGTGGTTATCGAGATCATGGGCAAGGTGACCAAGGGCATGGTCGGCACGGCGTTCCTCTACACCAACAAGGAATCGCTGACGATCGGCATCGGCTGCCTGATCTCCGACTTCAAGGAGGGCGCCATCCCGCCCTACAAGATGCTGGAGGACCTGAAGAACCACCCCGTCATCAAGCCGCTGATCGAAGGGGCGGAGATGAAGGAATACGCCGCCCACATGATCCCCGAGGGCGGCTACAAGGCGGTTCCGCAGCTCTACGGCGACGGCTGGATGGTGGTCGGCGACGCCGCCCACTTCAACAACGCCGCCCACCGCGAGGGCTCCAACCTCGCCATGGCGTCGGGCCGCATGGCCGCGGAGACGGTGATCGAGCTGAAGCAGGCCGGCAAGCCCTACAACGCCGCCAACCTCGCCGGCTACAAGAAGAAGCTGGACGACAGCTTCATCATGAAGGACCTGAAGAAGTACCGGAACCTGCCGGGCATCATGCACGAGAACAAGCAGTTCTTCGGCGCCTACCCCGACACGCTGACCGCCGCCGCCCACAGCTGGTTCACCGTGGACAGCGTGGACAAGAAGACGAAGGAGAAGGAGATCATGAAGTCCTTCGTCAAGAAGCGCTCGATCATGGGTCTGGTCGGCGACGCAATCAAGCTGGTGAGGGCCGTGCGATGAGCATCGTGGTCAAGATCGAAGAGAAGCTGTACCAGAACCGCTACATCGTCGACGAGAGCCGGCCGCACATCCAGATCCGCAACGACGCGGTCTGCAAGTCCTGCGAGTCCCAGGCCTGCACCGTCTGCTGCCCGGCGGCCTGCTACAGCAAGAACGAGACCGGCAGCGTGACGCTGGCCACCGACGGCTGCCTGGAATGCGGCACCTGCCGCGTGGTCTGCCAGGACAAGGAAAATATTCAGTGGGACTACCCGCGGGGCGGCTACGGCATCAGTTATAAGTTTGGTTGAGGAACGCACCGGCAGTCCTACGGCCTTCGCCGCTGGTCCGCCGGTCGTCTCCCTCTCCTATCCGCCATGACTGGAACCCCTTCCCGCTCCGCGGGGAGGGGTTTTCTTCGTTGCACGGTTATCTCGCCGCCCCCGCCCAAATTTTCCGCCCGCCCGATGGATGCGGAAGGGACGGACGCTGCACATATCCGTTGTATCGAGACCTGCGAAACGAGGGAGACGGAACATGCAGCTTCGTGTCTGCTTCGAGAACATGAAGTCGGTCAACGTCAACGACGCGTCCATGATGCGGCATTATGCCGAAAGCTATCTCGCTGATTTCCGGCCAGAATGGGCGGGCTTCATCATGCTGCCGCACGACGAGACCCAGCGCGCCACGATGGAGCCGGCTTGGCAGATGCTGATCCGCAACGCCACGCCGGACATGGAACGCCGTCTGCTGGAGTATGTCCGGGGCAATCCGATGGCCGCCTACCATGTGCACATCTACCGCCGCGATCACGGGAACGAGGTCAAGGTCCACTGACGCCCGAGGGGTTGAAGACGAGGCACCGCCCGTAAACACCCACCGGATGTTCGGACAGGGCCCGGATCGCGCGGCCGGTTGTGCAGAGCAAAAGCAAGGAATCGCCGTCCGCGCCCATCCCGCGGACGGCGATTTTTTCGTTCCATCCACGCCTGACGCTTCTGAAACCCGCACCATCGCACGACGATGGGAAACAGCGGGTGCCTGTCGAAATCCGCGGGAAGTCTGCAATGCACCTCTCCATCAAAGTCCTTCTTCTTGTGGTTCTGAACCTGCTCGGCCTTCTGCTCGCCGTCAGCGACGTCGTCGGGCTGCGCGCGCTCAACATGGCGAACGCCGATCTGCGGTCGGTGCATGACGACCGGGTGCTGCCGCTGCGCAACCTGAAGATCATCTCGGACGCCTACGCCGTCTTCATCGTCGACGCCTCGCACAAGGCCCGCAACGGCAACTTCACCTGGGACGAGAGCCTGGCGTCCACCCGCAAGGCGAAGGAGGACATACGGTCGCACTGGTCCGCCTATCTGGCCAACACGCTCAACGCCGAGGAACAGGCGCTCGTCGATCAGATCAAGCCGGACATGGCCAAGGCCGACATCCTGATCGAGCGGCTGATCGGCATCCTGTTGGACAAGGACGGCCGCGCGTTGGACGGCTTCGTCCGAAAGGAGCTGTACCAGACCATCGATCCCGTCACCGACCGCATCGGCCTGCTGATCGACCTCCAGGTGCGCGTCGCCGGCGAGAACTACGAGGCGGCCCAGAAGACCCACGGCACCGCCAGCACGACCGCCTGGACGCTGCTGGCGGTCGGCATCGCCATGGTGCTGCTGGGCGTGATGATTGTGGTCCGCCGGGTCACCGGCCCGGTGGGGCGCCTGACCGCCGCCATGCGGCGAATCGCCGACGGCGACTATGCCGAAGCCGTGCCGGGCAGCGACGGGCGTGACGAGATCGGCGCGATGGCCCGCGCGGTGGAGGTGTTCAAGGCCAACGGGCTGGAAAATCATCGCATGCGCCAGGAACAGGAACGCCAGCGGGAGCAGGCCGAGATCGCCAAGCGCGACGCGCTGGAGAACATGGCCCAGACGGTGGAGCGCGAAACCCGCAACGCCGTGGACCGGGTGGCCGAGCGCACCGGGCAGATGGAAGGCAACGCCGCGGCCATGGCCCGGTCGGCGGACGCCGTCGGGGCGAACAGCCAGTCGGTGGCCGCCGCCGCGGAACAGGCCCTGCGCAACGCCCAGACCGTCGCCGCCGCCTCGGAGGAGCTGGCCGCCTCGATCCGCGAGATCGGCACACAGGTGGCGCAGGCCAGCAGCATCACCCGCATTGCCGTGGAGAAGGGCGACCAGGCGCGCGGCACCATCCAGTCGCTGTCCAACGCCGTGCAGAAGATTGGCGACGTCGCCCAGCTCATTCAGACGATCGCCAGCCAGACCAATCTTCTGGCGCTGAACGCCACAATCGAGGCCGCCCGTGCCGGAGAGGCCGGCAAGGGCTTCGCCGTGGTGGCGAGCGAGGTGAAGAATCTGGCGAACCAGACCGCGCAGGCGACGGAGGACATCGCCACCCAGATCGGCGAGATCCAGGCCGCGACCGGCGGGGCCGTGGTCGCCGTCTCCACCATCACCGACAGCATAACCGAGGTCGATCAGGTGGCCGCCGCCATCGCCGCCGCGATGGAGGAACAGGCCGCCGCGACCCAGGAGATCAGCCGGAACGTCAACCAGACCGCCGACGCCGCGCGCGAGGTCTCCCGCCGCATCGCCGAGGTCTCCAGCGAGGCGAAGGCCACCGGCGACCGCGCCGCCGCCGTGCGCGTCATCGCCGACGACGTCTCGGGAAGCATCGACGAGCTGCGCGGCATCCTGGTCCGGGTCGTCCGCACCTCGATGAGCGAGGTGGACCGCCGCCGCGAGGCCCGCTATGCGGTGGAACTGCCCGCCCGCGCCGACACCCCCGCCGGCAACCGGATCTGCCGCCTGCACAACCTGTCCTCCAGCGGCGCCGCGCTGCAGGTGTGGGATGGCGCCACGAACGGCGCGCGCGGCACGCTGCACATCGACGGCTTCGGCATGCCCCTGCCCTTCACCGTCGTGACGGTCGAGGCCCAGAGCTGCCACATCCGTTTCGAGCTGCCGGACGAGGCGAAGGCCGGATTTGAGCAGAGGTTCAACGCGTTGGTCCGCGACCGCGCCCTGCGGCCAATAGCCGCTTGAGGAGCCGCTTGATCGACTGATTGGGCCGGCGCCGGTTCGCTAAGCCGGCGCCATGCCATGAATGTACGCGGCGGCGCGGCCAAGTTCATGGTCGACGCGGGCGACCAGCGAACCGATGCCGTCCAGCCGCCGCTCCACACAGGACAGTTCGATGGCATCGCTCGCCATGGCGAGATCGCGCGCGCCCACCGTGCGGGAGGACCCCGCCAGCTTGTGGGCGGCCTGACGCACGCCGTCCCAATCCTCCGCCTCATGGGCGGCCACCAGACGGTCGCGGCTGGCGCTGTTGGAGACGATGAACTCCTGCAGCAGTTGCCCGACGAACTCCATGTCCCCGTCGAACAGGGTCGCCAGGACCCCCACATCGATGGGTGGCGCGTCGGGGCGGGAGTCCGGCGTCGCGACGGATGCCGAGGGAACCGGCGCCGGTTCGGACGCGGACATGGACGGCAAGTGGCGGTCCAGCAAGCGGCGCAGCTGGCCGATCTCCACCGGCTTCGACACGGCGTCGTCCATCCCCGCGGACAGACAGCGCTGCGCCTCGCCGGCCATGGCGTTGGCTGTGACCGCGATGATGGGCAGGCGGGGACGACCGCCCGCCGCCTCCTCGGCACGGATCAGCCGGGTCAGCTCGAAGCCGTCCATCTCCGGCATCTGGCAGTCGGTCAGCAGCAGCGCGTAATTCCCGTCACGCCACAGGGCCAGCGCCTGGACGCCATCCTCCGCCAAGTCCACCGTCTGGCCGAGCAGGGCGAGCTGCCGCTGGATGACCTGCCGGTTGGTCGGATGGTCCTCGGCCACCAGGATGCGGGGTGGAGACGCCCCTCCACCCTCCGCCAAAGAAACCGCCGTCGGTCCGGGATGCCCCGCATCGGTTTCGACCGCCGGCCCGCGACCCGCGGCGGCGAGCACGGCGCGCACCAGATGGCCGCGGCGCACCGGTCGGGCCAGCCCGACCGCGTCGATCAAGGCGCCCCGCCCCCCCAGCAGCACCCGCCCGCGCGCCAGCCCAGGCGCTGCGGTGTCCAGCGCCTGCAAATCCGCTTCCGAAGTGGTGAGCACGACGTCGCAGGGCGCCCCCGGCGGCAGGGCCTGCATCCCCGCCGCCGCGTCCGGCGCGTCCAGCAGAACGGCACCGTCGGTGTTCAGGTAGCGGGCGAGGAACCGCCGCTCCTCCGCGTCGGCGGCCAGGAGCAGCACCGACAGCCCGGCCAGCGGCGGAGCCCCGACGCCCGCGGCGTCGCGGTCCGGGGCAAGATCGGCGGTGAAGGTGAACCAGAAGGTGGAGCCCCGGCCCGGTTCGCTCGCCACCCCGACCTCGCCGCCCATCAGCTCGGCCAGTCGACGGCAGATCGACAGCCCCAGCCCGGTCCCGCCGAAGCGACGGGTGGTCGAGGCCTCCGCCTGGGTGAAGGGGTCGAAGAGCTGGGCCTGGGCTTCCGTGGCGATGCCGATTCCGGTGTCGGTCACGGTGATCCGGATCGTCGCCCGCCCGTCCTCGAACCGCGCCAGCTCGGCCCGGATGCGCACCGAGCCGGAGGGGGTGAACTTCACCGCGTTGCCGGCGATGTTGAACAGCACCTGCCGGATGCGCACCGAATCGCCCATGACCAGTGGCGGCAGATCGGGATCGACGTAGGTGACCAGCGCCAGATCCTTCTGCCGCGCTGCCGGGGCCAGCGTCTCGGCCACGCCCTCCACCACCGCGGACAGCGACACCGGAGCGTGCTCCAGGTCCAGCCGCCCGGCCTCGATCTTCGAGAAGTCCAGGATGTCGTTGATGATGGTCAGCAGCGCCCCAGCCGAATCGCGGACGACGGAAACCAGCTCCTGCTGCTCGGGGGTCAGCGGCGTGTATTCCAGCAGCTCCAGCATGCCCTGGACGCCGTTCATCGGGGTGCGGATCTCGTGGCTCATGGTCGCCAGGAACAACGACTTGGCTTGGTTGGCGGCCTCCGCCTCCGCCCTTGCGGCCTCCGCCGCCTCGGTCGCGGCGACCAGTTCGCGGGTCCGGTCGGCCACCTGGCTCTCCAGGTTGCGGTTCAGCGCGGTCAGTTCCTCGTACAGATGCACGTTGTCGAAGCCGACCGCGACCTTGGAGCAGAAGACCTCCAGCAGCCGCCGTTCGTCCTCCGTCAGGGGGCGCCGGTGGTTGATGTGGAACACCGTGTCGTGGTGCCGCGAGGTGGAGCGGAAGACCAGCAGGCTGCGCTCCCGCTCATAGCGGTTCCGCCCGTCGGCCAGCGCCTGCGTCACCGCCTCCGCCGCCTCCGCCGGCAGGGCGGCGCGCACCGGCTTGCCCTCCGCCGCCGCGTGGATGCCGCCGGCCCCGAGCACCAGCGGGTCGCGCGCGGCACCACCGGTCTCCTCCTCGGTCCAGCGGCTGCACAGGGCGATGCCGTCGCAGGGCGGGCAGATCTCGGCAATCTTCGACACCGCGCCGCGGACGAACTCCGCCATGGTCCGCTTGTCGAGCAGGGCGGAGGAGGCGTCCAGGATGCGCTCAAGCCCCCGGCGGTGGTCCTCGATGGCGGTGATATCCTGATAGCCGCGCAGGGCGGCGACGACCGAGGTGAACAGCTTCTGCGCCGTCAGCTCCGTCTTCGATTTGTAGTCGTTGATGTCGTAGTTCAGGATGACGTCGCGTTCCGGCGCCTGCCCCGGCTGACCGGTGCGCAGGATGATGCGCACGCGCCGGTTGTTCAACTCGCTGCGGATCATGCGCACCAGCCGCAGGCCGGCGTCGTCCGACTCCATGACCACGTCCAGAAGCACCACGGCGATGGCCGGATTCTGCTCCAGCAGGCTGCGCGCCTCCGCCGCGGTACCAGCGGACAGGAACTGCGCCGGGCGGCCTTCGAAGGTGAAGCCGCGCAACACCATCTTGGTGGTCGCGTGGATCGCCGGATCGTCGTCGACGATCAGGATGATCCAGGGATCGGCGGGCTCCGGCGCCGCTTCCTTCGCCGTTTCGGCCTCGATACCCGGCTCGTCGTCGGCGAAAAGAAACTCGTCGCTCATCGAACTCCCTCCGCGCCACCCGCAGCCTCCGGTCGCGGGAGGATATCACAGGGCCGCCGCGCGTGAACATGCCACTGCGGCCCGCCGCAACCCTTCATCGGCAAGGCACCGCGGACGATGACAACCCCAGACTGCGCCCAGCCCGG
This sequence comes from Azospirillum sp. P4_B5, assembly GCF_056402275.1. Lineage (NCBI taxonomy): Bacteria > Pseudomonadati > Pseudomonadota > Alphaproteobacteria > Rhodospirillales > Azospirillaceae > Azospirillum > Azospirillum sp. P4_B5. Next base: position 76,221 of record NZ_JBFUHT010000033.1, on the reverse strand, counting down.
CCCGTTCCGTCAACCGCCGTGCTCGCCGCCCCCGGAGTCGGCGTTGCAGAAGCGACGCAGCGCGTCCAGGTCGGCGACGGACACTGTCCCGCCCTGCGTCTCCACCCCCACCCCGCGCAGCTTCGCCAGCGCCCGGGAGAAGGTTTCCGGCTGCATGCCGAGGCGCCGCGCGACCAGCGCCTTGTCGAAGGGCAGCGCGAAGCTGGTGGCGCCACCGCCCTCCGGGCAGAAGCGCAGCAGGAAACTGCCGACCCGCTGGGCGGTCGGCTGGACCTGCAATTGCTCGATCTGCTGGACGAGGTGGCGCAGCCGCACCGACAGGGACCCCAGCATGGCGAAGGCGATCTGGTCGTCCTCGCGCAGGCAGCGGGCGAAGCCCTCCGCCGTCAGGGTCATGACGCGCGACTCGGCGACCGCCTCCGCGCAGACCGGGAACTTGCCGCTGGCGAACATGGCGGCCTCGGCGAAGGTCTCGCCGGGGGCGACGATGGTCACCACCGCCTCCGCCCCGTCGCGGGTCAGCCGGTAGAGCTTTACCCAACCGTCGAGCAGCGCGAAGAAGCGGTCGGCATCCTCGTCCTGAACGAACAGGGTGGTGCCGCGGGGCACCGTGCGCACTTGCGCGGTGCTGACGAGAAGCTCCAGCGACCGGTCGGGCAGACGCCCGAACAGCGCATTGGACCGCAGCGTCGCGGCGTCCTGGGGCCGGAAGCCCGGCGGATCGTTCCTCATGCCTTCCCTCACCTCTTCACCCTCCCCCACAGTCTCGGCCGGGATGCCCGGCGGACGGGACATCCGTCGCACCGGCGATTGCCATTCCGCGCCGTCGACAAGCCCCCGACACCGCCGTGTCCCGGGACCCGCAGGTCCATGCCGCCCGGGCAATGTCGCAGCATGCACAAGGTTTGGGCAAGATGGGGATTCGCCGCAACGATGCGGGAACCTTGGGCGACGGCATCAGAGGCCCGAAAACGAACCGGGGCGCCTCCTTGCGGAAGCGCCCCGGCCGTTCTTCAGAGACTGAAGACGGCTTAGCGGTACTCGACCTTGCCGGCCTCCGGACCCTTCTGGCCCTGGCGGACGGTCACGCGCACCTGATCGCCTTCCTGGAGCGACTGCATGCCGGAGCGACGCAGAACGTTCACGTGGACGAAGACGTCCTTGCCGCCGGTGCTCGGCGTGATGAAGCCGAAGCCCTTGTCGGCGTTGAACCACTTGACGGTGCCGTCGACCTCTTCGCCGCCGGCGTCRTTGCCCCAGCCGCCGCGGTCGTAACCGCCGCCGCCGCCGCCGTAGCCGCCACGGTCATAGCCGCCGCCGCCAAAGCCGCCGCCAGCGCCCGCGCGGGCCGGACGGGCCGGCGCGCGGGACGCGGTGGACGTGTCCACGGATTGAATGGAAGCAACCTGCGGACCCTTCGGGCCGCGGGCGAGGTCGCAAACGATGGTAGCGCCTTCGTCGAGCGCGTCATAGCCGGCGGCCTGAACCGCGGAGACGTGCAGGAAGGCATCGGGCGAACCGTCCTCGGGGGACACGAAGCCGAACCCCTTGGTGGGGTTGAACCACTTCACAGTGGCGGTGACGTTGGCCTTGGTGATCTCGGGAGCGCGGTAGCCCTGGCGGGGCGGGCGGTCGAACATGTGTCTTCAAGCTCATAAAGGATGCCGAATTATCTTTGTCACAGGGTACGAGCCATCCGTCAAGCACGCCAAAGGCCAGACGACCCTTCCTGCGACATTCGGCCAGGGGGAAACGCGTCCATTCGGAAGGGGTACCGGTCCCGAAGACGCCCGGTGCCGACTCCGCCCGGCTGTGGGCCACCGCGTCCGCCCCGCCCCTGGAGCGGAGGAGATTTCTTTCGCCAATTGAACAGCTTAAGACATTTTCCACGGCGTTCCGCGGGGCGCACGCCGCACAGCGGGACCAGCGCCGCAAACCCCGCGCGCATACGCTTGTGACAAAATCCCGACATGGTTGTCTTCCGCCAAGGGTCATAGAGGCGACAGCCATTCCCCCAGTTTCGTCCAGCGCCGCCGCCCCTGCGTCCCGCGCACCGCCATGGCGAGCGCGCGGCGCTGACCGAGCATGATCACCAGCCGTTTTCCCCGCGTCACGCCGGTATAGATCAGGTTGCGATGGAGCATCGTGTAATGCTGGGTCACCACCGGGATGACGACCACCGGGTATTCGGACCCCTGGCTCTTGTGGATCGTCGTCGCATAGGCGAGGACGATCTCGTCCAATTCTCCAAAATCATAGGTCACCGGGCGCCCGTCGAAGGCGGCGGTCAACGTCCCTTCTTCGGCATCGACCGCGGATACGATGCCGAGGTCGCCGTTGTAGACCTCCTTGTCGTAGTTGTTTTCGACCTGCATGACCTTGTCGCCGGGACCGAAGGTCCAGCCGAATCGCTCGACTCGGGACTCGCCCGGCGGGTTCAGCACCTTCTGCAATTCGATGTTCAGAGACCGCGCGCCGAGACCGCCGCGATTCATCGGGCAGAGGATCTGAACGTCGCGCACCGGGTCGGCGCCGAACCGGCGGGGAATGCGGTCGCGCACCATCTCGATCAGCTTGGCCACACCGGCCTCTGGAGTCGCCGCCTCGACGAAGTAGAAGTCGCTGTCCTCCCCGGCCTTCGGCGTCTCCGGCATCCGGCCGGCGTTGATGCGGTGGGCGTTGACGATGATGCGGCTGGTCGCCGCCTGCCGGAAGATCTCGGTCAGCCGCACCACCGGCACCGCGCCGGAGCCGATCACGTCCCCCAGCACCTGCCCCGGCCCGACCGAGGGCAACTGGTCCACGTCGCCGACCAGCAGCAGCGCGGCCCGCCCCGGCACGGCGCGCAGCAGGGCGTTCATCAGCGGCACGTCGACCATGCTGGTCTCGTCCACCACCAGCAGGTCGCACTCCAGCGGGTTGGTCTCGTCGCGCTTGAAACCGCCGGCCTGCGGGTCGGTCTCCAGCAGGCGGTGGATGGTCCGCGCCTCCATGCCGGTGCTCTCGCTCAGCCGCTTGGCAGCCCGGCCGGTCGGGGCGGCCAGCGCGATCGACACGCCCTTGGCCTTCAGCATGGTCAGGATGCTGTTCACCAGCGTCGTCTTGCCCACCCCCGGCCCGCCGGTGATCACCAGCAGCTTCGACGTCGCCGCCTGACGCAGCGCCTCCCGCTGACCCTCGGCCAGCGTGATGCCGGCCTTCGCCTCCACCCAGGGGATGGCCTTCTCCGCGTCGATCTCCGGCCAGGGCACGGGTCCACCGGCCAGCCGGCGCAGCCGCTCGGCGATGGCCCGCTCCGCCCGGTGCAGGCTCGCCAGGAACAGGCAGGGCTCGCCGCCCAGGCTGTCGGCGACCACCGCGCCGTCCTGCCGTTCCAGCTCCGCCGCCGTTTCCAGGATCGAGGCGTCGATCTCCAGCAGCTTCACGGCCATGGGGATCAGCTCGGCCACCGGCACGCCGCAATGGCCCTGGTCGGTCGCCTCGGCCAGGGCGTAGCCGATGCCGGCCCGCGCCCGGATCATCGCGGTCTTCTCGATGCCCAGCTTGGCGGCCACGGCGTCCGCCGTCTTGAAGCCGATGCCGCGGATGTCGCGGGCCAGCCGGTAGGGGTTCTCGGTGATCAGCCGGATGGCGTCCGGCCCGTAGGTCTTGAAGATTCGCACGGCGCGCGAGGTGCCGACCCCGTGGCTGTGCAGGAAGATCATGATCTCGCGGATCACCTTCTGGTCGGCCCAGCCGGCGATGATGCGCTGCGCCCGCTTCGGCCCGATGCCGGTGACCTGCCGCAGGCGGTCCGGCTCCTGCTCGATCACGTCGAACACGGCCTCGCCGAAGGCCTTGACCATCTTCTTCGCGTAGACTGGCCCGATGCCGCGGATCAGGCCGGAGCCGAGATACTTCTCGATCCCCTCGACCGTGGTCGGCGGGGTGGCGCGCAGGAAGTCGGCCTTGAACTGGAGCCCGTGGTTGCGGTCGTTCACCCAGGCCCCGCTGGCCTGGACGAACTCCCCCGCGCCGATGGTCGCGGCATGGCCGACCACGGTGACGAGGTCGCGCTGCCCGCGCACCTTCAGCCGCAGCACGCAGAATCCCGTCTCCGGGCTGTGGAAGGTCACCCGTTCCACCAGACCCGACAGCGGTTCCCGCAAGGGCGCGCCCGCGGCGGGGGATGCATGACCGGATATGCTCATGCTCCCCAACATAGGCCGCGCCGGGCCATTGGGGGAGTTCCTCATGTCACCATTCCGCGCCGTCAATTCGGGGGAAGACCGGAGCGCCGCGAATGTGTACTTTGTCGCGCGAAGCCCACGCCGGAGCCGCACCGAAGGAACGGCACCGCGCGCGGGCTTGCGGTGAAAAAAACGTCAGCCAAAGAACGACAAACCGAAAAACCGCGGTGTCTACGACTTCGGAAGGAAAGAGCAGCAATGGTGACGGAACGCATTCAGGTTGGCGGCTTGCAAGTTGCCACGGAGCTTCACCGCTTCATCGAGAACGAAGCCCTGCCGGGCACCGGCGTGACGCCGGAGCAATTCTGGTCGGGCCTTGACGCGATCCTCCACGATCTGGCCCCGCGCAACCGCGCGCTGCTGGCCAAGCGGGACCAACTCCAGGCCCAGATCGACGAGTGGTACCGCGGCCGCCGCGGGCAGCCGCTGGACCGCGCGGCCCACACCGAATTCCTCAAGGAGATCGGCTATCTCCTGCCGGAAGGCCCGGACTTCGCCGTGACGACGGAGAACGTCGATCCGGAGATCTCCACGACCGCCGGTCCGCAGCTCGTCGTGCCGGTGATGAACGCCCGCTACGCGCTGAACGCCGCCAACGCCCGCTGGGGCAGCCTGTACGACGCGCTCTACGGCACCGACGCCATCCCCGACACGGACGGGGCGGAGCGCACCGCCGGCTACAACCCGAAGCGCGGCGAGAAGGTCATCGCCTTCGCCCGCGACGTGCTGGACCGCGCCGCCCCGCTGTCCGACGGGTCGCACGCCGACGCCGCCGGCTACACGGTGGACAACGGCCGCCTCGTCGTCGCGCTGAAGGACGGCCGCAGCACGGGTCTGGCCGAGCCGGAACGGCTGGTCGGCTACACCGGCGAGCCGTCCGCCCCGACCGCCGTCCTGCTGGCCGACAACGGCCTGCACATGGAAATCCGCATCGACCGCAGCCACCCGATCGGCAAGACCGACGCGGCGGGCGTCGCCGACCTCGTGCTCGAATCCGCCCTGACCACCATCCAGGACTGCGAGGACTCCGTCGCCGCCGTGGATGCCGAGGACAAGGTGCTGGCCTACCGCAACTGGCTGGGCCTGATGACCGGAACTCTGACCGCCAGCTTTCCCAAGGGCAGCGGCACGGTGGAGCGCCGGCTGAACCCCGACCGCAGCTACACCAGCCGGAACGGCGAGACGATCACGTTGCCGGGCCGCAGCCTGATGCTGATCCGCAACGTCGGCCATCTGATGACCAACAGCGCGGTCCTGCTGAAGGACGGCAGCGAGGCGCCGGAGGGCATCCTCGACGGCATGATCACCTCGCTGATCGCGCTGCACGATGTCAAGGGCGCCCGCCTCAACAGCCGCGCCGGCTCGGTCTACATCGTGAAGCCGAAGATGCACGGGCCGGAGGAGGTCGCCTTCGCGGACGAGCTGTTCGCCCGCGTCGAGGACGCGCTGGGCATCGCGCGCAACACGCTGAAGATGGGCATCATGGACGAGGAGCGCCGCACCACGGTGAACCTCAAGGAGTGCATCCGCGCTGCAGCGGCGCGCGTGGTGTTCATCAACACCGGCTTCCTCGACCGCACCGGCGACGAGATGCACACCGCCATGGAAGCCGGCCCGATGATCCGCAAGAACGACATGAAGTCGTCCGCCTGGATCAAGGCCTATGAGGACTGGAACGTCGACACCGGCCTGCTCTGCGGGCTCAAGGGCCACGCCCAGATCGGCAAGGGCATGTGGGCGATGCCCGACCGCATGGCCGACATGCTGGCCGCCAAGGTCGCCCACCCGCAGGCCGGCGCCAACACCGCCTGGGTGCCCTCGCCCACCGCCGCCACGCTGCACGCCCTGCACTATCATCAGGTCAACGTCGCCGCCCGCCAGGAGGAACTGGCCCGCCGCGAGCGCGCCAGCCTGGACGCCATCCTGACCATCCCGCTGGCCGACCGCCCCAACTGGTCGGAGGAGGAGATCCAGCAGGAGCTGGACAACAACGCCCAGGGCATCCTCGGCTACGTGGTGCGCTGGATCGACCAGGGCGTCGGCTGCTCCAAGGTGCCGGATATCAACAACGTCGGGCTGATGGAGGACCGCGCCACGCTGCGCATCTCCAGCCAGCACATCGCCAACTGGCTGCTCCACGGCATCACCACCGAGGCGCAGGTCATGGAGACGATGAAGCGCATGGCCGCCGTGGTGGACAAGCAGAACGCCGGCGACCCGCTCTACCGCCCGATGGCCGCCGACTTCGACGGCAGCGTCGCCTTCCGGGCCGCCTGCGACCTCGTCTTCAAGGGCCGCGAGCAGCCGAACGGCTACACCGAGCCGGTGCTGCACCGCCGCCGCATCGAGGCCAAGGCGAAGGCCGCCGGCTAAACCGACACGCCATCCGGCGCGCATCGAAGGCCCTTCCCCCGTTCGCGGGGGAGGGCCTTTTTCTTTGCGTGAAGCAACAAAATCACCAGAACCTGGACATAAAATCAGGCGCTCAGGTTGCAAATTCCATACATTCGAGCACAAATAAAACCGGAACCTCCGCACAATATTCTTTCGAACGAATCCTCGTTTCTAAACGTCCAATCATCGTGCATAGCCCGCTCACGCGGACTACAGACCTTATTCATAAGGCGAGCGCACATCAGGGCTTCGTAATAGGATCAACGGTAAACTTGATTCCAAGTTTGATTGGATGAATTGTCCATTCGACTCATCCGATGGCGGCAAGTCCGCGGCAGCAATATATGGAATGGAGCATTGTTATGAATTTCTTGCACGCCATGACCATCAAACGAAAGACAACACTGGTCTCTGTGTTTGTTTTTGTCGTCATGGCGATCGCAACATTCCTCGTCGGGACCGAAACGTCGTGGCAGGAACGGCACCTGTCCCATGTCCGCCAGACCGCCGACGAGGTGAGCCGCAAGGTGGTGCCGCTGAGCGAGCTGATCGCCAACATCCGTTACGACGTGGCGCAGGTGCAGCAGTGGTTGACCGACGTGTCCGCGACGCGCGGGCTGGACGGGCTGGACGACGGGCCGGCGAAGGCGGACGAGCACGCGAGGGCCTTCGCCTGGCATGCCGAGAGCGCCCATGCCATCGCGCGCGAGCTGGGGCTGACGGAGATGGTGCGGAGCATCGCCGCCACCCAGGCCGCCTTCCCCCCCTTCTATGAACTGGGCCAGCGCATGTCCCGCGCCTACGTCGACGGCGGCCCGGCGGCGGGGAACGCCATGATGGGGCAATTCGACGCGGTGGCCGAGAGCATGGACAAGGAGATGGAGCGGCTCCTCTCCACCATGGAGGAGGTGCGCGGTGAACGGCTGAACGGCCTCAACGCGGCGGTCACCGACATCGAAGCCTCCGCCGCCACACTGAAGACCCTGCTGGTCACGACAGCCACGGTCACGCTCCTTCTGATCGCCGCCTCCATCCTCTTCCTGCGGCGGGCCGTGGTCGGGCCGATCGACCGGATGCGGCTGACCATGACCGGCATGGCCGCCGGCAACCTGCGAACGGAGGTCGGTTTCGAGGGGCGCGGCGACGAGATCGGCCAGATGGCCGATGCCGTGCGCGTCTTCCGCGAAGCCGGCTTGGAAAACGAACGCCTGCGCGCCGAACAGGAACGCGCCCGCGCGGCCGGCGAGGAGGAGCGGCGCCAGGCCCTGGCCGCCATGGCCGACACGGTGGAGCGCGAAACCCGCACCGCCGTGGAGCAGGTCGCCCGGCACGCCGAACAGATGGCCAGCAACGCCGAGGCGATGGCCGCATCCGCCGGAATGGTCAGCGACAACTCCCAGACCGTCGCCGCCGCGGCGAACCAGGCGCTGGCGAACGCCCAGACCGTCGCCGCCGCCGCCAACGAACTGTCCGCCTCCATCCAGGAGATCGGCCGGCAGGTGACGGCGTCGGTGTCGGTGACCGGACAGGCCGTGGAGAAGGCCGGCTCCGCCAGCGCGATCATCGGGCATCTGTCGGAGGCGGTCGAGCGCATCGGCGCCGTCGCCCGCCTGATCGGCGACATCGCCAGCCAGACCAACCTGCTGGCGCTGAACGCGACCATCGAAGCCGCCCGCGCCGGCGAGGCCGGCAGGGGCTTCGCGGTGGTGGCGCAGGAGGTCAAGAACCTCGCCAACCAGACCGCCCGCTCGACCGAGGAGATCGCCACGCTGATCACCGACGTGCAATCGGTCACCAAGCAGGCCGTGGACCGGGTGGGCGAGGTCGCCGCGACCATCGATCAGGTTTCCGACATCTCCTCGTCGATCGCCGCGGCGGTGGAGGAGCAGGACGCCGCCACCCGGGAAATCGCCCGCACCGTCAACGAGACCAGCCACGCCGCCCAGGAGGTGTCCAGCCGCATCGCCCTGGTGTCCGAGGAGGCCAACCAGACCGGCGAACGGGCCGACGGCATGCGCGCCGGTGCCGGGGACGTGGCGCGGAGCATCGACGACCTGCAGAGCGTCCTGGTGCGCGTGGTCCGCACCGCGACCAGCGACGTCGACCGCCGCCGCAAGCCCCGCTTCCAGGTCGACCTGCCCTGCACCATCGACGGCGCCGTCGCCGGTACGGACTGCAAGGCGCGGATCGCCAACCTGTCGTCCGGCGGCGCGATGATCGTGGACGCGCCGATGATGACGGTGGGCACTCCCGGCACCCTGCGCGCGCCCGGCCTGTCCTGCCCCGTGCCCTTCACGGTGAAGTCCTGCGAGCCGGGACAGCTGCACGTGAAGTTCCGCCTGCCGGAGGCCGACCAGCCGGCGCTGGACCGCGATCTGGCGACCCTGACGCGCGGCAGGACACCGGACCGCAGCGCGGCGTGACGCACAAGGCCGCTAGGCTCTTGCCCTCCGCGGCAAGGGCCGGTCTTCCGGCAGGGAGCCAAAGCCCAGATATGGCGAAGGCCGGAAACCCGTCTGGGTTCCGGCCTTCGAGGATGGTGGGCGCGACAGGGATTGAACCTGTGACCCCTACGATGTCAACGTAGTGCTCTCCCGCTGAGCTACGCGCCCATCCGTGTCGCCGGTCGGTTCGGGGTTCGGCATCCGTCTTGCGTCCCGTCCGGCGTGGGCGTGGGGTGTACCATCATCCCGGAGGTCTGGCAAGCCCGGATTTCACTTTTTTGCCGCCGCATACGAACCGCATCCGATTTTTCCGCCGAGGGGACACCACGCGCCTCACATCTGTCGGGGGGCGAGCGGGACGGTGCGTGACAGAGCCGCCCGTGTCCACTACATCACATGCCATGGATGCTTCCGTCGACGCCGCCACACCGGAGCCGGCCTTCGAACTTCTGGCCCCGGACGAACAGACCAAGCCACTGGTGCTGGCCTCGCCGCACAGCGGCAACCGCTATCCGGCCGAATTCCTGGCGGCGGCACGGCTCGACCCGCGCGCGTTGCGCAAATCGGAAGACTGCTTCGTCGACGAGATCTTCGCGGGCGCCCCGGCGCTGGGCATCCCGCTGATCCGCGCGCTGTTCCCCCGCGCCTTCCTGGACGTCAACCGCGAAGCCTACGAGCTGGACCCGGAGATGTTCGCCGACCCTCTGCCCCCCTACGTCAACACCCGCTCGCCGCGCGTGGCCGCCGGACTGGGCACCATCGCGCGCGTGGTCGCCAACGGAGAGGACATCTACCGCGGCAAGCTGCGCTTCGCCGAAGCGGTGCGGCGGGTGGAGCAGTGCTACACCCCCTATCACACCGCGCTGCGCCGTCTGATCGAGGACACCCGCGCCCGGTTTGGCCATGCGGTGCTGATCGACTGCCATTCCATGCCATCCCCCGGTCTGGGCGACCGCGACAACCGGCGCAGCGACATCGTGCTGGGGGATTGTTTCGGCAATTCCTGCGCCCCCTCGGTCACCGAGACGGCGGAGCGGTTCCTGCGCGGTCTGGGCTACACGGTCAGCCGCAACGCGCCCTATGCCGGCGGCTACACCACCCGCCATTACGGGCGCCCGCGCCAGGGCATCCACGTGCTCCAGATCGAGATCAGCCGCGACCTCTACATGGACGAGGCCACGCTGTCGCGCCTGCCCTTTCTGACCGTCCTGACCCGGCACATGCACGAGATGGTGGACAACATCGCCCACCTGCCTCCCAACCCCCTTGCCCCGCGCTGAACAGCCCTTCGCGCACCGGGCCGCGCAAAAAAAGGCCGGGGCAAGAGCCCCGGCCCGAGTCTAGGGAGGAAGTGCGACGAGGGGCCGGAAAACCGCGGAATCCCGCCAAGTTGACAGATTTCAAGGTCGTGAGAGGCTAGCCCCAGCATACAGGGCCGGCATACAGCCGGCGTGCCGGGGAGGCGGGGATGGCTGACTACGTGATCGAGATTGGTGGGCGGCTCTACTACCAACGCCGCATCCCCGCCAGCCTCCGGGATCACCCCGAACTCCGCCGCATGAAGAACGGGATGATCAAAATCGCGTTGGGATTGTCGGCATCGGAACGCTCCAAGGCTCGGAGCAAGGTGAGCATCATCAACGGCGAGGTGGAGAAACGGTTCGAGTCGTACCGGCGGGAATTGCATCGTGAGCCCCGGTGGATCGAGGATATGACCGTCGAGCAGATCCACGACGCCATCATCGGCGGCTTGGCCTACACCGACTTCGGCAACGAGCGACCCCAAACGCCCGCCGAGTTCCTCGACAGCGTCCTGCGGGCGAGAAACATGCAGGTACCGCCCAGCCTCGCGGCCAAGATCCAGCACGCCGTCCCGGCCGTTGCGGCTCTGGAGGAGTACGCCAGCCTCGGCAACCCTTTCAACGGCAGCACGCCCACTTACTATATGACGGCCGGGGCGGTGAAGCGGATGTACGAGCAGTGGTCGCCGCCTCCCAAGCCGCGTCGGGCGGCCGGTCTCGGTGAACTGATCCGACAGTACTTGGCCGAACCGAAGCGGAAGTCGATGGACATGAACGCCCGCCGCGGGTACGGCGTGGCGTTTGCCTTTCTGACCGATGTGCTGGGTGAATTTCGTGATGTCTCTACGGTTGGCCGGGAAGACATCAAGCGGGTCAGAGAGGTCATCTTGTCGATGATCCCGCGGGCGAAGTCGTATCCGGAGTTCCGAGACCTGAAGTATCAGGAAATCGCCGCCATCCTGGACACCCGCCGTGAGGACGACGATTCCATTCCGACCTTGAAGGCTTCCGTCACGAACAAGTACCTGAACCGCATCACAGCCCTTTTCCGGTACGCCGTCACCGAAACCTACCTGACCGCGACACCCGCCGACGACCTCTCCATTCCGGCCAGCGAAAGCCGGCGAACGTCCTTCACCCTTCCGCAACTGCGGGCACTGTTCACCGCGGAGTACCGGCTGGACGGATTGAACTGGCTTCCGGTCCTATCCCTGTTCCAGGGGTGCCGGGCGAACGAGCTTGCCCAGTTGGACGTGACTGACGTGATACAGGAGAGCGAGCATTGGTGCCTCCGGATCACCGACCAATCCGAGTTTTCAGACGGCCAGGACAAAGACAAGACCATCAAAACCGCCGCTTCGCGACGCGTAATCCCGCTCCACCGGCGGGTGGTGAACCTGGGTTTCATCGAGTACGTCCATCAGCGGAAGCAGGACGGCTTTCGGAAGGTCTTCCCGGCCTCGAAGTACAGCAGCGGAAACTATTGGGACAGCATCCGCGACGATGTCTACGATCTCCTGGACCGGGCGGGAGTTCGCACTGACACCACGACGTACCACAGTTTCGCCACACCTGGAACCAAGCCATGATCGAAGCCCAGGCCAATGAGATCGCCCGCAAGCGGCTTGGCGGCTGGGCTCAGCCGGCCCATCCCGCCGACAAAACCTACGCCCGCTCCATCTCGATCCCGTACATGGCCCAGGAGTTGAACCGCATCGACTTCGACCTGCCAATCAAGCCACCACCGGGCTGAACTGGCAGTGCACTGGACGGTCGTCACGCCAGCCTAGGGTCGGCGGTTGCCGCCGACGGCTGAAGCGATGCTTGTACGCCACCTCTCCTCTTCAACCCTCTGTACCAGTTTGCACTCTTGGGGTAGACTTCACCGTGCTGGAGGGAACCGTGGCAACGCCGGACGACATCGACGCTGAACTTACGCTGGAGATTGACGGCCAGAGCGTGACCCCGGAGAAATTCCTCAAGGGGGTGCGGGCGTTCTTCGGCGTGCTGTCATCGATCACGAAGGAAGCCTGCGACAACGATCAACCAGTGAAGTGGTTGGTGCAGGTCAAGGCCGGCAGCAATCTCGTGGGGATCGAGCCAGCAGCCGGTGCTCCGCCGAACATTGTGGCGGCCATCACCGGACGGGTGCTGTCCAGCATCAAGGCTTTGGAGTTCGGCACCGACGATCTGGAGGATCTCCCAGAGGCGGGTCTTCGACACCTGCGGGATCTCGGGTCCGTGGTTGGTCTCAAAGAGGGGGATGACACCACCGTCCGAGTATGGCGGAGGAAAGAACCTGTTGGTATCAGCCACAGGACGGTGGCTACAGCAGTCGATCTCCTGAGGGCCGCGTACGAGGACCATGGGTCAATCGAGGGCACCCTTGAAATGGCGACCGTCCGGGGGAGCCAACACTTCGTCATCTACGAGCCAGTCTCAGACCGGCCAATTCGCTGCTACGTGGGCGATCACCAATTCGAACAAGCTCTATCGTGCTTCCGGAAGCGGGTGGAAGTCTACGGCATGATCCGGTACCGGCCAGACGGGATGCCGACCGGCATTAAGGTCGAAGAGATCGTCCCGTTTCCCGATCCGGAGCAACTCCCTCACTTCCGCAAGGTCCGCGGCATCCTGAGGAACTATGAATGAGTAGGGCCAAGCTCTATTGGGATTCGGACTGCTTCCTTGGCTACCTGCTCGCCGAGGAGGACAAGGTGGGTCTCTGTGAAGCCGTCCTCCAGGAGGCCAGCGAGGGCCGTGTGCTGATCGTCACGTCGGCGTTGACGATCACAGAGGTCCTGAACCTCAAAGGGCGTCCGCCGGTTCCGAAAGAGAACAAGAACAAGGTCCTGAACCTGTTCCGAAGCGAGTACATCGCCGTGCGGGGGGTCACCAGGAAGGTGGCTGAACTCGCACGGGAGGTTGTCTGGGAGAATGGAATCAAACCGAAGGATTCCATCCATATCGCGACCGCTCTTGATGCGGGCCTGAACGAGTTCAACACCTTCGACGGCGAACTTCTGAAAAAGAGCAGCTGGGTCGTGAGCCCAAGCAAGTTGCTCATATGCAGGCCGCGGGGACCCGTGCAACCGCGGTTGCCGTTCGACAAGGTTCTTGAAGACACCAGCGTTCAGTAATCCACATCGGGGTCGTCTCCTTCTGTGGCTGCCCACTGCGGAGGCCCGAGGTTCGTGTTGCCCTCGTCCACACGGTCTTGATATGCAACTTACGCATATCAGCCATCCGACAGAATGGTTCTTGGAATTTCGATTTCCGGGATTGAGTAGATCTAAATACCCCCGTCTGGCGGATCAGGGCCGAACAGACGACGTGCCATAGGTCGCTTGAGGAAGCTGCCCCTGACAGCTTCAGAACTCAACTGCGTTTCAAGGCTATACCGGAAAAAGGCCAGCCTCACAAATGGCCGCCGACCGGAGCCGGCCGGCGACCGCCACACTTTCATTAATGACCCCGCAACGTGATACACCACGACGGGGACGGACCTGACAGCCGCATCGAGGGCTCCAGGTCCTACCGCTGGCCCCTTCGGGGGAAGTCCTTGGGATGAAAAATGAGGTACAGGCCAACCGCCTCAGGTGTCGGAAACACACGTAGACCCCGCCGCCCCCATACTCGATGGCCGACCGACGCGATGAGCTTCGACGGACGCACTTAACCCTGCGGAAGGGTTAAGTGTGCCTCCCTCCACGATGAGGGAGAGGCTGGGGATTGCCCTTCCTGATGGCCGGGATGCAGCCGAACGAAGGGGAGCCGAGCGGAAGCGAGGCTCGCCGAAGCGAGGGCTGCCGGACGAACGCGAGCCTGCGAGCGTTTGGCCGTTGCGTCACCAACGGGAACGATGCAGATGGCCTAAGTCTTCCAGCCCCGGTGGGGGGCTTCACACCGGCGGACCTGTACGTGACCATGACCATGCCGGTTTCACTGTGCCAGCATGTTCTTTATGGATTGCGGCGTGTAGGGACGACCGGTCGAGGACAGATATCCAAGGATGGCGAGTTCGGCCGCAATCTGCCTCAAGCTTTTGACGACACGGGTCTTGGGATTCCGACGGGCCAATCGCTTGGCCTGTCGGACAACTTCCGGGTTCCGCTCTGCGTGGGACTTCCGGCCCTCGCACTTTCCTTGGCTGGTCCTTAGCCGATCACGGGCCGCTCTCAATTTGGCCACGAGCTTGGTTTTTTCATATTGGGCGAATGACCCAGCTATCTGCCGCCACATAACCTTGGCCGGATCGCTGCCGTCGGTCATGTCGGAGCCGCTGGAGGTCAACACCTTGATCCCTCGGTTGGCCAGTAGAATGAGGCCCAATTCCTGGGCCAGGAGGTCGCGTGCGAACCTCGTCTCGTCCTCGACGAGGATCAGGTTGATGTGGTTCACCTGGGCCTGCTCCAGCATGGCCTTGAACCCGCTCCGGGTTTCAACCGGATCAGTACCCTTGACGGCGGAGTCCCAGAAGCAGGCGACAACCTCAATCCCGGACGCCGCCGCGTACCGCATCACGGCATGGTTCTGCCGGTACGGGCTATCACCTTCCACATTGCTGGCTGATGAGGTCCTGAGGTACGCGAAGGCCGTGCTCATGTGAAGTTCCCCCGGAAACCTTTGGGAAAAGGTACAGGAACATCAATCAATTCACAACGACGTATGTCTATTATTCCCAAGAAAGATGGACATCCTCGGGCTCTTTGAGCAGCCCTTCATCATGCCGCTCGCCTGCCATGGAGTGTGAGACGGCGACCGGCTCGCACTTTCCCGGCGATCCGTTAGCCGGTGCGGACCAGTCGCGTCCAGGCACCGGTATTTCTGATGGAGAGCAGGGGCCGCATCATCGGCCTGCCCAACCCGCCAGATCGTCGTGGACGGCTATCTGAAAGTCCGAGCGATGCACTTCGGTGACGAAGGCGATCAGGATCTCGATGGCATTCTCATTGGTATCGAGGAATGCCCCCACTATCTGAGCCCGCTCCTTCGAGGTGAGAACAATCCACACGGCCAACCGGAGCAGGGAGATCAAGTAGTCCTTCTCTACGAATTGTTTGATCCGGGCAGCCGGCAGACCTTTCCATGTCCGCGACTCGACTTTGATCAGGGGAGTCCATGGGGTGCCTTTGGCGGCGGCGGGTACGAACTCTCCCAAGATGTGATGAGCACGACTGAATCTCAACATGATGCAATGCCCCGGTTCGTTGTGGCGACTTCAGGATTTATCCACCACTGGGGCAAACGCTGGCTTGCTCCCGATCCGCTGACGACGGTTGTGGTAAATACCCGAGCCAGTCACCGCAAAACGGAGCCCAACATGAAGATGCATGAAGTAATGGAGCGTACACATCGGCGGGAGAGCAAGCACCCGTATACCCTGACACTGACCCTTGATCATCGTCAGGCGGACCAGTTTTGCCGGTTGGCCCGCAACCATGCGGACGTGACGGTGGTTCAGATCGACGACATCAGGAACGAGAAAGCGGTGGTTTCCGCGGCATGCGTTTCGGCGGAAGTCCGGGACCGACTTGCCGACGCATGGTGATGACGATCCGTCTCCACCGGTGCGGCGGTTCTCCGGCGTACCGGTGACTATCTCCGGAACATCTTGACCGCCGACACCGCCAGAATTCCGCCCAGGAACACCATGAGCAGGTTGGCGGATACGAGGCCGAGCAGCGTTGCCCCAAGAACGGCCCCGAACACCGAACCGGCAGCCATGGGTACGACCACCTCCCGCAGCACCCCAGCCTCGCTGTAGGCATTCTGGCGGTGGTAGCGGATCACGCCGACCAGCACGGTCGGCAGGCTGATGATCAGGCTGGCGGTGCCTGCCGCCTTGATGTCGGTTCCGAACAGCAGGACGAGAGTCGGGATGATCAGTTCGCCGCCCGCCACGCCGAGCAGGCTGCTGACAAGTCCGATGGCCAGACCGGCGAGAATGCCGGTGGTTGCCCGCAACGCGGCGTCGGCCGGCAGCGAGATCTCGACCCCGTCGGGCAGAGCCGCCTCCCCGAGCAGGATGGCCGCAATGAGCAGCAGAAGACCGGCAACGATCCGCTCCAGGGTGTGATCGGCAATCCGCTGGAACAGCCCGGTTCCGACCCAGGCCGCAGCGACTGCTCCGGCCATGATCGCCGTGATCTCAACGGACATGCCGCCGATGGGAGCGGAGGTGCCGAGGGTCAGCCGGGATGTCAGCGACACCAGGATGGTTGCTAGGCTCACCAGTAGGTTGAGCGGCACCGCCCGTCGGACGGCGAACCCGAAGACACCGATGAGGACCGGCAGCCGGAACTCCGCTCCGCCGAGTCCCATCAGTCCGCCCAGGATGGCGATCAGCATGCCGAATCCAATGGCCAGGACCACAGGTCGCCGGTTCGCCGTCGTTCCGTTCATGACATCTACTGATCCAGTCCGTCCCATGGCATGTGGTGAAGGGCGGCCCGCAGCAGGGACACCGTGGCCCGGTCGCCGATGGTGCGGTGATTCCGCTCCGCCACATGCGTCGGCACACTGAAACTCAGCGGGCTGTCGTCGCGGTCGCCAACCCGGCGGACGATGCTGGTGCATTGCCCCCGTCGCAAGATTTCCGCTCGTTCCTGCCACCGGGTTTTCATGATCGCCGCGGAATGGGCGGTGGAAGCGGTGCAGGTACACATGCCCTGGTGCGATTAGCCATCCGACGTTGGTACCCGGCGGGATGGCCGTATCGAGGGTGGACATAGCTCTCGTCGGCGGACATGCCCATCTCGAAGGGGCCGTCCCAGGCGATCTGACAGGCGAAGTTACCCGATGAACCGAAGGCAATCTTGACGGGTTTCCCGGACTCCTTGGCGAACAGATCGGACGCTTCGGTCAGGGCGAAATTCAGGTCGGCAGCCGCTGCGATAACCGTTGGGTCTGCCGCCCAGGCCATCATGGACAACCCGGCTCCGACGCCGAGAACCACTCCTGTTGCAAGCAGGACCCGGCGGGAGAGGCGGAGAGCACCATGTCGGGGTCGCATTGCGGGCTTCAACCTTCGTCGTGTATGCCCGAGCATAGCGAACGCCGGCTCGGCCGTTAACGGAATTCCACAATTCTGGTGTGGCTACCAATTGAATTGTGCGTTGGACCGACCAGTTTTCAATCGAGGAGGGCTTGGCGATGCAGATGCCGAAAGCCGCGGTTCTCCTGCGGATCTTCATGGGAGAGAATGACCGCTACCACGGACGCCCGCTGTACGAGGCGGTCGTCATGAAGGCTCGTGAGATGGGTCTGGCCGGAGCCACGGTGCTCCGCGGGGTGATGGGCTATGGCCATTCCAGCCGGGTCCATACGGCCAAGATCCTTCGGCTGTCGCTCGACCTGCCGCTGGTGGTGGAAATCGCCGACGGCGAGGGCAAGGTCAACGCTTTCCTGCCCGTGCTCGAAAGCATGATGGCCAGCGGGCTCATCACCCTGGAGAAGATACAGGTTCTTCAGTACGGACCCGAAGCGATGCGGGAACCGAGGAGGACCGACTGAACCCTGACCGGGTGGGTCAGTCATCCCGGTCACGGACGATGGCCTCGACGCGGGCGGCGAGGGCTCCCGCCGCCTGCCAGATGGTGTTGATGATGAGCAGGGTGGCGAGAATGACGAGGAATGATGTGCGGCTGGTTTCCGTCACACCGGCATCGTCCAGCAGGAAGAAGGCAGCGACAAAGAGGCCCAGAGCGATCATCACCCAGATCGTGGCGTGGCGTCTCGCCCACTGGGCATGACGGCGGATGGCTTCAAGATCGGTTTGCGGTTGCGGCATGTCCGTGTTCCCTGAAATCCTGTTCATCCGGTCCATCGGCGGTTGATTTCCCGGTTGATGTGCGTATCCTAACCTGCGATGGGGATGGGGTCCCCCGAAACCGCCTGTGAGGGCTGATGACTCCTGCTGCGTATGTCCGCAGTGGGACTCTGTCTGAACCCCGCCCCGCGTCCATGCGTAGCTCCGTCCGCCACCACTGGAGGGATCTGCATGGTCGCAAGCACCGACGCCCCCCTTGCCCCGATGCTGACCCGTCGGCACGCCCTGGCTTTCATCGTGCTGCTCGGCTTGGTCAGCATGCTGGGTGACATGACCTACGAGGGTGCCCGCAGCCTGAACGGACCGTATCTTGCGGCTCTCGGTGCCGGAGCAACGGTGGTCGGCATCGCGTCCGGATTCGGCGAGTTCATCGGCCATGCCATACGGCTCGGCTCCGGATGGCTCAGCGACCGGGCGGGGCGGTATTGGCCGATCACCATCACGGGTTACCTGTTGAACCTCGTGGCGGTACCGCTGCTTGCCCTGGCTGGACACTGGCCGGTTGCCGTCGTCCTCATCGTCGCCGAGCGGATGGGACGGGCGATCCGTTCGCCGGCCCGCGATGCCATGCTGTCCCATGCCTGCTCGCAGACCGGTCTCGGCTGGGGATTCGGTCTCCATGAGGCCCTGGATCAAGCCGGGGCCGTCCTCGGCCCCCTGATGCTGAGCCTGATCCTCTTCCACGGCCACGGCTATCAGACGGCCTACGCCCTGCTGGCCATCCCGGCGGCGTTGGCCATCGCCTTGTTGCTGGTGGCCCGTGTGCAGTTCCCCAACCCGCGGGATTTCGACCTCGGCCCGCCGCCTCTGGCGACAGGTGGATTCGGGACCGGATTCTGGACCTACATGACGGCCGTCGCCTGCATCGCCGCCGGTTACGTCGATTTCGCCCTGGTGGCGTTCCATTGGGGACGGACGGGTGCCGTCGAAGCCCCGCTCATCCCGGTGCTTTACGCCATCGCGATGGCCGCCGACGCCGTCGCCGCCCTTTGTCTCGGGTGGCTGTTCGACCGGATCGGCGTCCGCAGCATGATCCCGGCGACGCTGCTGTCCCTGCTTGCCGCACCTCTGGCCTTCCTCGGCGGGTTCTGGTGGGCGGCGGTCGGCATGGTCTGCTGGGGTGTCGGCATGGGAGCCCAGGAGTCGGTGATGCGGGCGGTGGTCGCCACCATGGCCCCGCGGGAGCGACGCGGAACGGCCTACGGCATCATGAACAGCACCTATGGCGTCGCGTGGTTCGGCGGCTCGGTCCTGCTCGGCATTCTCTACGATCACACGGGCGTTGCGTGGGTCGTTGGCGTGTCCGTCGCCCTTCAGGCCGCGGCCATCCCGGTCTTCCTTCGCCTGACGAGGCCGACATGAGGAGCATTGGGTTTGACCGGAGCCCCGTGCTCCCCAACGGCGTGCATCACCCGCGACGGAACGAACAGGTCATGGAGGGAAGGTTGGAGGTGTTTTCCGTGCTTCGGTTCGCAGGGCCGTTGCTGGCCGGCTTCACGCTCGTGGTGTCCCCGCCCGGTGCAAGGGCCGCCACGCCGTATGTGGACGTCACGGGGGATGCTCCGGTCGTCGTGATGCAGGAGGTCGGGTTTGAGGAGCCGGCCCCGGCGGCCGGTGACGATGCGTTCCCGGCCGGACTTGGGCGGATTCTCGCCAAGGCCGTCACGTTCGAAACCCTGTCCAGTACCGGGGAGGCCGCCCTGTTCCTGGCCTTCTACGGCGGTTCGGGCGTCAGCGGCCCGCCCATCTTCGCCATCAGCCTGACCACGGCGACCGCCGTCTATGTCGGCCACGAACTGGCGTGGGAGTGGCTGGCACCGGGCTCCACCGAAACCGACGATCCACAGGTTCTCGCCACCAAAGCGGCGAGCTACCGGGTCGCCAGCACCCTCCGAAGTTTTGCCGTCAACAATCTGGTGGGGGGCGTGGAGATCGCGAGATCGGCCGCCTTCGCCGCCTCGGTCGCGGTCGCCGATACGGCCCTCTACGTCGCCAACGACATCGCGTTCTCCTGGTGGGGGCAGACGGGTCGCGACCGGGCATCGGTCACCGATACGCTCTGGCAGACGGCCGGAGGAGAACCATGATCACCTACCTGTGGGTCGCACTCGGCGGTGCCATGGGAAGCGTGTTCCGCTTCGCATGCTCCGGGATGATCGCCGCCGCGTTCGGGCAGACCTTCCCGTGGGGCACCCTGGTGGTGAACGTCGTCGGCTCCTTCATCATCGGCTTCACCGCCACGCTGACCGGCCCGGACGGCCGGTTGATGGTGCCGTCGGACGCCCGCACCTTCGTGATGGTCGGCATCTGCGGCGGTTTCACGACCTTCTCCTCCTTCAGCCTTCAGACCCTCAGCCTGATGCAGGACGGCGAGTGGCTTCAGGCCGGATGGAACGTCGTCCTGTCGGTTGTGCTGTGCATGATCTTCGTCTGGCTCGGGCACGTCGCCGCGGCCAGCCTGAACCAACTCAAGGGAGCCTAGGCCATGCGGACTCTCCACGATGCGGTGCTGCTCCGTGTCCACACCAGCGAGCAGGACAAATGCGGCGGCAAGCCCTTCTACGAAGCGGTGGTCCTGAAAGCCCGCGAGTTGGGGCTGCGGGGGGCCACGGTGCTCCGCGGGGTCATCGGGTACGGCCACGACAGCCACATCCACACCAGCAAGATCCTCGACCTCTCGCAGGACCTGCCGCTGATCGTCGAGATCATCGACGACGAGGAGCGTATCAACGCCTTCCTGCCGGTGCTCGACCAGATGATGGAAACCGGCACCGTCACCCTCGAACGGGTCCGGGTGCTGCGGTACGGGTCACCGGAGCCGGGTGACGGTCCAGGACCTTCCGTCGGTTGATCCCATTCCCACAGCAAGGCTCACCCAAGAAGGAAGACACCGATGACGAATCGCAGCATCGCCGCCGTGCATGCCCAGGAGATCCTGGACAGCCGCGGGAACCCGACCGTGCGTGTCCACGTCGCCCTGGCCTCCGGGATCGCCGTGTCGGCATCCGTACCGTCCGGGGCTTCGACCGGCGAGAACGAGGCCGTCGAGCTTCGGGATGGCGACAAGGCCCGGTTCGGCGGAAAAGGGGTCTTGAAGGCGGTCGCGGCCGTCGAAGAGCGGATCGCCCCCAGCCTGATAGGCCTCGATCCCACCCGGCAGGCCGAGATCGACCGCCTGATGATCGACCTGGATGGCACCCCGAACAAGGCCGACCTCGGAGCCAACGCCATCCTTGGCGTCTCCATGGCGGTGGCACGGGCCGCGGCCATGGCGGCCGGGCTGCCGCTCTACGCCTACCTCGGGGGTCCGGGAGCCCGGCGGCTGCCGGTGCCGATGATGAACATCCTGAACGGCGGCAAGCACGCCGAGAACAGCTTGGATTTCCAGGAGTTCATGGCGATGCCGGTCGGGGCTCCGAGCTTCGCCGAGGCCCTGCGGTACGGGGCGGAGACCTTCCATGCCCTCAAGTCCATCCTGCACCAGCGGGGCTATGCCACGGGCGTCGGGGACGAAGGCGGCTTCGCCCCCGATCTCAAGAGCAACGACGAGGCGTGCGACCTCATCGTGGAGGCGATCCAGGCAGCCGGGTTGAAGCCCGGCCAGGACGTGGCCATCGCCCTAGACCCGGCGGCCAGTTCGTTTCGGGCGGACGGCGGTTACGATCTGGCGAAGTCGGGCCAGGGGCGGAAGTCCAGTGCCGACATGACGGCCCTGTTCAAGGAATGGATCGCCAAGTACCCCATCGTGTCGCTGGAGGACGGCCTCGCCGAGGATGATTGGGAGGGATTCCGGGAGCAAACCGCCGCTCTGGGCGATGCGGTGCAGATCGTCGGCGACGACATCTTCGTCACCAACACCCGCTTCATCCGGCGGGGCATCACCGAGAGGTCGGCCAACGCGGTGCTGATCAAGCTGAATCAGATCGGCACGGTGACCGAGACCATCGACGCCATCGACCTGTGCCGGCAGGCCGGTTGGCGGTACGTCATCTCACACCGGTCCGGCGAGACCGAGGACACCTTCATGGCCGACTTCGCCGTCGCGATGGGCGGCGGCCAGATCAAGTCCGGCTCGGCATCGCGGAGCGAACGGATCGCCAAATACAACCGCCTGCTGGAGATCGAGCGGGAACTCGGTGCTGCCGCACGCTTCGAGAATCCATTTCCTGGCGAGCGATGATCGGCCTGGAGACGATGCCGCCTGCGGAGGCTTCCGTGTGCTTCAGCTTGCAGGGAAGAGTTGTGCCGCAAAGACGGTCACCCGAAGGCGGTTGTCGTTCACCCCATCGACGCCCATCTGGACGGTACACAAGACCAGCATACCATCCGGATACAATCTGGGTTTTCTAATATGCGGAA
Organism: Azospirillum sp. P4_B5; assembly: GCF_056402275.1. NCBI lineage: Bacteria > Pseudomonadati > Pseudomonadota > Alphaproteobacteria > Rhodospirillales > Azospirillaceae > Azospirillum > Azospirillum sp. P4_B5. The sequence goes on along the minus strand of NZ_JBFUHT010000033.1, from coordinate 53,663 downwards.
ACCTCTGATTTTTATAAAAAAAGGGCCGCCGGAAACCGGCGGCCCGAGTCTAGGGAGGAAACGCCCAAGAAGTGCGTTACGGCATCGCCCGCATCGCAGACACGATCGATGCCGCACTGCACAATATGACGAAGCCCCGCTCAGGGATCAAGAGGGAAAATGTTTTTTCATGTCATTCAATGGCTTAACCAAAGTTAAGACAAAACTCCGGCGCGGCGCAAACAGCCGTTTATGCTGCATTGCACACAGAATCCCGGCTCTGCTTCCGCACAATCTGGGGCTGGCGGCGCGTCCGCCAACCCACCCCGGTCCTTCGGCATAACCCATTCGACCAATAGGGAACCAACCCTCGACACGGTCGTTTCGTCCCTGCGCGTCCCGGGGTGCGCCCCGCCACGCGCCATTCGGTCGTCTTTCAACGCGGCCGTCCGGTACCGGAGAACCACCCACGTGAGCAGACTGGTCGTCGTATCCAACCGCGTCGCCCCCATCGATGAAGGCAAACAGGCCGCCGGGGGCCTCGCCGTGGCGGTGCTCGCCGCGCTGAAGAAGACCGGAGGCATCTGGTTCGGCTGGAGCGGCACGGTGGTCGAGGAGGAATCGCAGAGCGAACCCCGGCGCACCGACGTCGGGCGCCTGACCTACGCGACGCTCGACCTCAGCCGCCGCGACTTCGAGGAATATTACAACGGCTTCGCCAACCAGACCCTATGGCCGCTGTTCCACTACCGCGTCGGCCTGATCGAGGTCAGCCGCCGCACGCGCGAGGGCTACAAGAGGGTCAACGGCTATTTCGCGGAGAAGCTGGTCCCGCTGCTGCGCCCCGACGACATGGTGTGGGTCCACGACTACCACCTGATCCCCTTCGGCGAGGAGTTGCGCCAGCGCGGCTGCACCCAGCGCATGGGCTTCTTCCTGCACACCCCCTTTCCCGCGCCGGAGATCCTGGTGGCGCTGCCGAACCATCGGGAGCTGATCCGGGAGCTCTGCGCCTACGACCTTGTCGGCTTCCACACCCAGGTGGACCTGCGCAGCTTCGCCGACTACATCCGCCAGGAGCTGGACGGCGAGGTGGAGGACCGCGGCCCCGAGGGCGGCATGCTGATCCATGCCTTCGGACGCACGCTGCTGGCCCGCGCCTTTCCCATCAGCATCGACACCGAAAATCTGGTGGGCATCGCCGAGATCGCCGCCCGCTCCCGCCACACCCAGCGGCTGAAGGAAAGCCTCGTCGGGCGGCGGCTGATCATCGGGGTGGACCGGCTGGACTACTCGAAGGGCCTGCCGCAGCGCTTCCAGGCCTTCGAACAGCTCCTGGCGGCCTATCCGGAGCATTGCAACCGCGTCTCCTTCCTCCAGGTGGCGCCGCCGAGCCGGGAGGACGTGCCCGAATACATCGCCATCAAGCGCGAGCTGTCGGAGCTGTCGGGCCGCATCAACGGGCGCTTCGCCGAGTTCGACTGGGTGCCGATCCGTTACCTGAACAAGAGCTTCGGGCGGCGCGTGCTGGCCGGCTTCTACCGCACCGCCCATGTCGGGCTGGTCACCCCGCTGCGCGACGGCATGAACCTCGTCGCCAAGGAGTATGTGGCCTGCCAGGACGCCGACGATCCCGGCGTGCTGGTGCTGTCCACCTTCGCCGGCGCGGCGCGGGAACTCGATTCGGCGCTGATCGTCAACCCCTTCGACATCGAGGCGGTGGCCGACGCCCTCCAGCGCGCCCTGACCATGTCCCTGCCCGAGCGCAAGGAGCGCCACGCCGCGATGATGCGCATCCTGCGCAGCCACGACATCGGCTGGTGGCGGGAAAGCTACGTCGATGCCTTGACGCGCGCGCCGTACGGGTGAAACTGATTGCATGACCGCAGACCACACCATCACAGACCGCACCGCCGCTTCCGGCCCCGTCACCCTGGTCGCTGACATCGGCGCCACCAACGCCCGCTTCGGCCTGATCGACGGCACGGGCATCCACGGGTCGCGCGTGCTGCGCTGCGCCGACTTCCCGTCGCTGGAGGCGGCGGCTCTCGCCTATCTGGGCGGCGTGGCGCACGACGCCCGGCCCAGCCGCGGCGCCTTCGCCATCGCCGGCCCGGTGACCGGCGACGCGGTGCTGATGACCAACCGCGGCTGGTCCTTCTCCACGGCCGAGGTGCGCGGCCAGCTGGGGCTGGAACGGCTGGCCGTCATCAACGACTTCACCGCCGTCGCCCTGTCGGTGCCCCGCCTCACCGCCGCCGATGTGCGCCAAGTGGGCGAGGGAGCGCCGGTACCGGGCCGCGTCGTCGGCGTGATCGGGCCGGGCAGCGGGCTGGGCGTGTCGGGGCTGGTGCCCGGCGCCGAGGGCTGGACCGCGCTGGCCGCGGAGGGCGGCCACGTCACCATGGCGCCGGTCAGCGACCGCGAGAGCGCCGTCCTCGCCCAGCTCCGCAAGAGCTTCGACCATGTCTCGGCGGAGCGGGTGCTGTCCGGGCCGGGGCTGGTCAACCTCTATCAGGCGCTGTGCGTCCTCGACCACCAGGAGCCGGAATCCTTCACCCCGGCCCAGGTGTCGGACGCGGCAACCGCCAACACCAACCCGCATTGCGTGGAGGCGGTGGAGATGTTCTGCGCGATGCTCGGCACCGTGGCGGGCAACCTCGCGCTGACGCTGGGCGCGCGCGGCGGCATCTACATCGCGGGCGGCATCGTGCCGAAGCTGGGCACCCTGTTCACGCACTCCCGCTTTCGCAAGCGCTTCATGGAGAAGGGCCGGATGCGCGACTTTCTGGCGCCCATCCCGACCTACGTCATCATTCACGAGCTTCCCGCCTTCCTCGGTCTGGCAGAGGCCGCCGAGCGGGCGTAACGGCGCTCAGGCGGTCAGCCGCGACGCGGCCAGCTTCAGGTCGGCCAGGAATGTGGGCTGTTCGGCGAGCTGGCCGCGCAGGATGTAGCTGGGGTGGAAGGTCGCCACCACCTCCGCCCCCGGCACGAGGCGGCAGGGCTGGACCGTGCCGCGCAACTGCATGATGCCGTTCAGCCCGGTCAGCGCCCACAGCGGCGTGCGGCCGAGCGCGACGATCACGCGGGGGGCGAAGCCCTCCAGCGTCCGCTGCAGACGCTCGATCTCGCCGGAGAACTCCGCCAGCACCCAGTCGGAGGTGCCGAACGGCCCCCAGCGCTCGTCCAGCGCCCGCCCCTCCTTCCTGGCGCGGGTGCGCGAGGCGAAGAAATGGCCCACCTTGTTGCCTGGCGGCTGGTAACGGAAGACGTTGGCGACGAGGCATTCGGCCCGGTCCACCCCCGCCGCCTTCAGCGTCTCGTCGAGGAGCTGGCCGCTGCGCCCGACGAAGGGCACGCCGCGCCGCGCCTCCTCCGCCCCCGGCGCCTCCCCCACGATGGCGAGGCGCGGCCCGGCGGCGGTCTGCGTGGGCTGCTGGTAGTCGGCGAAGGGCAGGTCCGTCATGTGCACTCCCGTTGCTTGCCGTGAGACTTGCCGCTGGGATGCTTCGGCCCCAGCATTGTTCGAAACAGGGATCAAAACGAACAACACAGGAGAACACAAAATGGCGACACACCAGGAGCTGGCAGGAAAGAGCTGCGAACCCTGCCGCGGCGGCATTCCCCCGATGGACCGCGCCATGGCGGAAAACTATCTGGTGCAGGTGCCCGGCTGGTCGATCAGGCCGGACCCCGACCGGCTGGAGCGCGACTACCGCTTTTCCAACTTCCGCGAGGCCCAGCATTTCGCGATGCGCGTCGGCGACCTGTGCGAGGCGGAGGGCCACCACGCCGAGATCCTCTACGGCTGGGGCCATTGCACCGTCACCTTCTGGACGCACAAGATCAAGGGCCTGCACGAGAACGACTTCATCATGGCTGCCAAGGTCGAAGGGCTGATGGACGAACCCTACGCCCCGGTGTCGGAGTCCATGGGCGACGTCTCCCCCACCGCGCGGCATGGTTGATTTCGCCCTTTCCTCAACTTTTTCCCCTCTCCCCTCCGGGGAGAGGGTTAGGGTGAGGGGGGTGCGCGTGGCGGTACGTCCGGCCCAAGCGCATCCCCCTCTCCCCGGAGGGGCGAGGGAAAATCAGCCCGAAGGACGAACCATGCCCACCGCCCAGCCCGCCGTCATCCAATGGGGCCTGTCCAGCTACAGCGGCTGGGGCGTCAACGGGCTGCAGCTGGCGCTGAGCTGGACGCGCAGCGGGCGGCTGGTGCCGGTCTGCTCGCTGCCGCTGCGGCTGGAAGACATCGCGCTGTCCCCGCTGGAATGGCGGCGCATGGCCGGCTTCGTCCGCGAGTCCGAAGCGCTCTGCCGGCAGATCGCCCCCCACGCCGGGCAGGAGGTCGGGGTGTCGGTGCCGGTGCTGCGCGGGCTCGGCAACAACCTCGTCGGCAGCCGGTCGGCGGAAGGCGTGACCCTGACGGGCCGTGCCACCGTCGGCGTCTGCTATCTGGAGGACAGCGCCATAGACGCGGAGGGCCGGGCGCGGGCGGAGCAATGCGCGGCCATCGTCGCCGGGTCCAGCTTCGTCGAGCGGGTGCTGACCGGCGCCGGCATCGGGCGGGTGCGGACAGTGCTGCAGGGCGTCGATCCCACCCATTTCCATCCGGCGCCCAGGGTCGGCTGGTTCAAGGACCGCTTCGTCGTCTTCTCCGGCGGCAAGCCGGAGTTCCGCAAGGGGCAGGACCTCGCCCTGCTCGGCTTCCGCGCCTTCGCCGAGCGCCATCCGGAGGCGCTGCTGCTCACGGCGTGGCACAACCCCTGGCCGGAAAGCGCCCGCTCGCTGGAGGCCAACCCCGCCGTGGCGCCCGTCCGTTTCCACGAGAACGGGCAGTTCGACGGAGCCGGCTGGGCCATCGCCAATGGGCTGCGCGCCGATCAGGTGATGGACCTCGGCCCGGTGCCCAACGCCGACATGGCCCGCATCCTGCGCGAGGTCGACGTCGGCCTGTTCCCCAACCGCGGCGAGGGCGGGACCAACCTCGTCGCCATGGAGTGCATGGCCTGCGGCGTGCCCGCCATCCTGTCGGCCAACACCGGGCATCTCGACCTGATCGCGGCGGACCGCTGCATCCCGCTGACCCGGCAGGGCACCGTCCGGACCGACTTCGGCACCGAGGGCTGGGGCGAGAGCGACGTGGAGGAGATCGTCGCGGCGCTGGAAGGGCTGTGGGCCGATCGCACCCGCGCCGTGGCCATCGGGCGGGCGGGCGCCGCCTTCCTGGCCGGGCTGACCTGGGACCGCTACGCGGACGGGGTGGCGGAGGTCGTCGAGTCGGTGCTGTAACGCCTACAGCGCCTTCACCGCCGCCAGCAGCCGCTCCACCTCCGCCTCGTCGTTGTAATAGTGGGAGGAGGCGCGGACGACCTCGGTCAGGCCGCGCGCCTCCATGTCGAAGGGGGTCGAGGGCGCGGAGGACACCGACAGATTGATCCCCTGGCTGCGCAGAGCGGATTTGATGGCCCGCGGCTCATGGCCGCCCACCGTAAAGGTGACGATGGCGCAGCGTTCCGCCCCGAGATCGCGCACCGTCACTCCGGGAAGTCCTGCCAGACCGTGCCGCAGCGTGTCGGCCAGAGCGAAGGCGCGGTCGCGGATCGCTTCCATCCCCCAGGACAGCGCGTAGTCCACCGCCACCCCCAGCCCGAGCCGGGCGGCAACGTTGCTCTCCCACAACTCGAAGCGGCGGGCGTCGGGGCGCATCGCGTAGCGGTCCGGCCCGGTCAGGGCGGCGCCGCTGTGGTCCAGCGTGTGCGGCTCGATGCGGTCGAGCCAGTCCTTGCGGACATAGAGGAAGCCGGTGCCCCGCGGCGCGCGCAGGAACTTGCGCCCGGTCGCCGACAGGAAGTCGCAGCCCAGTTCCTCGACGTCCACCGGCATCTGGCCCACCGTCTGGCAGGCGTCGAGCAGATAGGGGATGCCGTGCCGCCGCGCCACCCGCCCGATGGCGGCCGCCGGGTTGACCAGCCCGCCGTTGGTCGGAATGTGGGTGATGGCGATCAGCCGGACCGGCCCCTTTCCCGGCTCCCCGATCATCGCTTCCAGCGCCGCGACGGAGGTCTGGCCGGTCTCGTCGCTGGGGATCACCTCGACCACCGCGCCGGTGCGACGCGAGGCTTGCAGGAAGGGGATCAGGTTGGCAGCGTATTCGGCGCGTGCCGTCAGGATGCGGTCGCCGGGCCGGAAGCCTTCCCCCGGCAGGGCGGCCAGCGCGTTGAAGGCCATGCCCCAGGCCGCCGTCGCGCTTTCCGTCAGCGCCACCTCCTCGCGCGAGCAGGCGAGCAGGCGGGCCACGGAGTCGTAGACGCCCTCCAGCCGGTCGTCGGCCCGCTCCGCCGCCTCGTAGCCGCCGATGGTGGACTCCAGCGCCAGATGCGCGGTCACGGCGTCCAGCACCGGCTGAGGCGCCAGGGCAGCCCCGGCGTTGTTGAAGTGGGCGACGTGCCGGGTCCCCGGAGTCTCCGCGCGGGCGCGCGCGACGTCGATGGTCATTCGTCCATTCCTTCAGTCAACCCATCCGGTTCGCCGATGTGGACGGCCAGCCAGACGGTCGGAACGCCGGGATCGGTCCAGGCCACACGGTGGCGCCGCCGGGCGGGAATCATCAGCCAGTCGCCGGGGCCGAGCGCGCGTTCCGCCTCACCCTCGATCTGCAAGCGGGCGGCGCCCTGGACGACGAGCACGAACTCGTCCCAGCCCTGATCGTACCAGAAGCCGTCCGGCGATGCCTGACCGGTGGACAGGATGCGCTCAATGCGCACCGTCCCGGACGATGCCGTTTCCGTCAATGTTGTGAAAAGCTCGTCCGGTAAGGAACCAGACGGCAGCCCCCCCAGCAGATTGCCGGCCGGGACGTTCATCCCCACAATTCGGGGGCGGGGGGGCACAGCGTGCCGCCGTCGTAATGCAGGGCCGGCGTGCGGTCCTCGGCCAGCAGCAGCGGCCCGTCGAGATCGACGTAGCGCGCGCCCTGGGCCAGCAGGACGGCCGGCGCCATGGCCAGCGAGGTGGCGACCATGCAGCCGACCATGATGTCGAAGCCGGACTCCTGCGCCGCCTGCTTCAGCAGCAGCGCCTCGGTCAGGCCGCCGGTCTTGTCCAGCTTGATGTTCACCACCCGGTAGATGCCCTTCAGCCGGTCGAGCGAGTCCAGCCCGTGGCAGGACTCGTCGGCGCCCAGCGCCACCGGGCAGTCGATCCCGCGCAGCACCTCGTCCTCGCCGGCGGGCAGCGGCTGCTCGATCAGCTCCACCCCCAGTTCGGCCAGCACCGGGGCGAAGCGGTGGAGCATCTCCAGCGTCCAGGCCTCGTTGGCGTCGACGATCAGACGGGTGGCCGGGGCGGCCTCGCGCACCGCACGCACGCGATCGAGGTCGCCCTCCCCGGTCAGCTTCATCTTCAGCAGCGGATGGTCCGCCGCCCGCGCCTTGGCGGAGGCGGCCATCGCCGCGGGCTCGTCCACGCTCAGCGTGTAGCAGGTGGTCAGCTTCTTCGGCGCGTCGGGCAAGCCGGCGAGCCGCCAAGCCGGTTTGCCCGCCTGTTTGGCCTCCAGGTCCCACAGCGCGCAATCCAGCGCGTTGCGCGCGGCCCCCGGCAGCAGGAGGGTGCGCAGCCGCTCGCGGTCGAGCCCGTCCGCCACCGCCCCGGCCAGGGACTCCAGCGTCTTGACGGTTTCGTCCAGCGATTCCCCGTAGCGGGCGTAGGGCACGCACTCCCCGCGGCCCCGCTTGCAGGATTCGACCACCTCGGCGACCACGACCTCGGCCTCGGTCTTGGCGCCGCGCGATATGCGGAAGGTCCCCGCGATGGGGAAGGTATCGCGGCGGACGTAAAGACGGCGGGCGGTGGACGACATGAAACTCTCCAGCAACGCGGCGGACCCGAAGTGTAAGCAAACCCGCCGCGATGACCAGAGCAGGGTCGGAATGCCAGCCTTACCCGTGGAGCCCGGCCCCGTTCATTCCCACGCGCCCATTCATACCGGCGGTTGTGGGCGCCTGTTGCTGGCGCGGGTCCGGGTCCTGCACGATCACCCCATACCAGCCCAACCCCTTGTAGGTTTCATAACCCGGCGTCAGGGCGTAGCCGTAGGTGCGCCCGGCGGCGTCGGCGTAATGGCCCATGCTCTCCCCGCTGCGGCGGAGTTGGACGGTCTCGCTGAGGATGCCGCGCCCGTCGGACGAGGCGATCACCCGGTGCCGCGCGTCGAGCAGAAGGCAGCGCGAGCGGGAGCGCTCCTCATCCTCCAGCCGGACGCCCTGGACGACGGCGGAGGCCTGCGGCTCCCAGTCGAAGAAGATGCCCAGCACGCCGATCGGATCGCCGTCCGTCTCTCCGCCGCGCCGGATCGCGGTGGCGTAGGTGGCGACCACCCGGTCCTCCAGGCGGCCGTTGCGCGCCACGTCGCCCACCGTGAACTCGCCGCCGTTGCGCGTGGCCAGCGCCTGGCGGAACCACCCCTCGTCCCCCACGCGGGCGCCCTGGGCGCCGGGGTAGCGGCCGGGACGGCCGGTGGCGATCACCTCCCCCTTCAAGTCGGCGATCCACAGGTCGAGATAGACGGTGTAGGATTCCAGGATAACGCTCAGCCGATGGGAGGCGTGCTGGCGGTTCACCTCGGTCGGGTCGGCGGCGCAGTCCACCACCGCGCTGTCGGTCGCCCACCAGCGCACGTCGCAGGACCGCTCGTACAGGTTCCGGTCGATGATCTCGATCATGTTCAGCGACAGGTCGGCCAGACGCCGCCCGTGCATCTCCTGCACCATGGCGCTGCCGGTGGTGGTCAGGTGGTCGACGCGCGAGACGATCTCCGACCGCAGCTCCTTGGTGATGGTGTTCACCTGCTTGGAAATCTCGGAAACCTCGTTCGCGACAACCGCGAACCCGCGCCCGGCGTCGCCGGCCCGCGACGCCTCGATCAAGGCGTTCATCGCCAGCATCTTGGTGCGGCGGGTGATGTCTTCGATCAAAGACACCTTCCGCGAGGCGACGTCCAGGACGCCTCGGGAAAGCTCGAACAGTTCGTTTCCGGCCACACTCATCCCGAACACCTCTGTGAGTTTGGGTGGGATATCTTTTTTAGACGTCCAACCATCAAACGCTGTGCCAAATGCCCTTTCGGAACCATCGGGACGCGCAAAGCCGCGGAACGCCTGCGTTTGCGGGCGGCGCCCCGGGTTCGGCCTCAACGTTTCTGAGATGTCAGTTTCGAAATTGTGATGAATTCGGCGTCATATTGGAGTCCGAACAATCACACGCGGCACCGTCCTCGCTGCGCCGCACCCCGCGCATCGCGTGCGCCGCAACAAAAGCACCGGTTTCTCCTAAAAAATGAGGCAAAAGGTCGCACGACCCCCGTCCGGCGCTCCGGCGCTGCTCAGCATACAAGCAAACGCCCAGCGGCTGATCAATGCCCACCGTATAAGCAAGTGCAAAATCCGGGACAAACAAGCGGCGGATCGCACAAGATCGCGTCAGGCGACCTTGTGCATCTCGTCGAGGAAAAGCTGAACCTCGCGGGTCAGGCGGTCGGCCTGGACACTCATCCGCTCCGACGCGGCGAACACCTCGTGGGCGGTGCCGCTGGTGCGTTCGGCGGCGGTGGTGACGTCCTGGATGTCCACCGTGACGGCGCGGGTGCCGGCGGCGGCCTGATCCATGTTGCTGACGATCGAGCGGATCGCCGAACCCTGTTGCCCGATGCCCGCGGCGATGCCGCCGGCGATCTGGTTGATGTCCTGGATGGTGTGGCCGATGCCGACGATGGAGGCGACCGCCACGTCGGTGGAGGACTGGATGCCGGCGATCTGCCCGGCGATGTCGCCGGTGGCCTTGGCCGTCTGGTCGGCCAGCCGCTTGACCTCCTGGGCCACCACGGCGAAGCCCTTGCCGGCCTCCCCGGCCCTTGCGGCCTCGATGGTGGCGTTCAACGCCAGCAGGTTGGTCTGGCTGGCGATGTCGTTGATGAGGGTGACCACTTCGCCCACCGTCTTGGCGGCTCCCGACAGCTCGGCGATCAGCGCGTTGGAGCGCTCGGCCTCGCCCGCGGCGTTGGCGGCGACCTTGGCGACCTCCTCCACCTGCCGGGCGATCTCCCGGATGGACGCCGACAGCTCCTCCGTCGCCACGGCGACGCTGCCGACCGAGGAGCCGGTCTGCGACGCCGCGGCGGCGACCGAGGACGCCTTGCCGGTGGCGGTCTGGGCGTCGGTTTCCATGGTGCGGGCTGACATCTCCAGCTGATGGGCGGTGCCGGAGACCTGCTCGCACACCGCGCGGATCTGCGTCTCGAAGCGGTCGGTGACCCCGGCGAAGCCCTTCACCTTGCCGGCGATGGCGTCGGTGGCGGTGTTGATGGTGCGCGACGCGTGCAGGAAATTGCCCTGCATGCCCTTCAGCACGATCCGCCGGAAATACTTGTTGGCCGACACGTAGCTCATCGAGGCCGTGGCCTCGCGGATGAAAGCGTCGGTGCGGTCGATCGAGTCGTTCAGGGCGTGCATCAGCTCGCCGAGGTCGCCCTTCTCCCGCACGTTGACGACCCGCGCCTCGAAGTCGCCGCGCGACACCGCCTGACAGACGGCCACCGCCTGCCCCACCGCGGCGCGGGCGCGCACCATGCACAGCATGACGCCGACCAGCGCGGCCAGCGCGGCGGCCCCGATCGCGATGCGCAGCGGCGCGCCGCCGACGTCCAGCGAATCGGTCACCAACAGCGCTGCGACGAGCAGCCCGGCGACCGCCCCCAGCGCGAACGCCTTAGAGAGAGAAGACGAATTCGTCATACCCGATCCCCTTCTCCGTCAGCAGCCCGACAACGGTGGCGAAGGCCTCGTTCATGCCCTGCTTGCGGTCTTCGTGGCGGTTTTCAATGTCCAGAAGCGTGCGGTAGAGCGGCACCACCTTATCGATCGCGCCGCGGTCCGGCACCCGGCGCGAGGAGTGGTAGCCGACGAGCCGACCGTTGACGTCATAGCTGGGGGTGACGTGGGCGAAGACCCAGTAATGGTCGCCGTTGCGCGCCCGGTTCACGACGTAGGCGAAGATCTCCTGCCCCGCCCCCAGCGTGTCCCACAGCAGCTTGAACACGCAGCGCGGCATGTCCGGATGGCGGACGATGGAGTGAGGGGCGCCCATCAGCTCCGCCTCGCTGTAGCCGGCGACACGCTGGAACACGCGGTTGGCGTAGGTAATACGGCCCTTCAGGTCGGTCTTGGAAACGATGACCTCGTCGGCGTCGAAGAACCGCTCGACCCCGGTCAGCGTCCGGTCGCGGGGGCCGGGACTGAGAACAGCGCTGTGTGCCATGTGCCTGCGGTCGCGGGCCGAGAGCCCGGCGCCCCCTTATTGGTTCGCGGTCGGTTACAGGGCGTACATCTCCCCATCCGCGCGTTCCCATCGGGCACTGGCGGACGCCGCAAAATAAAGACCATGCAGGTTATACAAAAGATTAAATTTGTTGCCGGACGGAAATATGATTCAGCTCAACCGTCCGCCCGACATCGCTCAACCGTTGACCGGACGCAAGATTGTGCCTCGCCTCACTCCGGCGGATAGGGAACGGTCAGTTGCCGGCCGATGGGCGGGTTCTCGACGATGGCCGTCATGCCGTCCGGCCAGCGCACCTCCAGCCGCTCCACCGCGCGGGCGGTGCCCAGCCCGAAATGGGCCACCGGCTCCATCTGGCAGAGATAGCCCGACCCGGCGCAGACGGACCGCACCTGCCGCCGCCCGTCGGCCGTGCAGGTGACCACGGCGCCGCGGGCCGGCGCGCCGTAGGGGGTCAGCGGCAGCACGCGCAGCCACCCGTTGTGGTTCGCCGCCGTGCGGTACAGCGACAGGGGCTGCGGCGATCCGCCGCCATGCCCGCCGCCTACTCCATTGCCGTGCGCGACAAGGAGTTCCAGCCGCCCGTCGCCGTCGATGTCGGCCACAGCGGCCCCGGTCCCCAACCCCTTGGGCTCCTGCGCGTCGCCGAGATCGATGGCCTGCCAGCGCTCATCGCGCCAGCCGAACAGGCGGTTGGGTTCGCCGTGCAGGTTGAAGAACAGTTCCTCATAGCCGTCGTTGTCGAAATCGGCGGCGATCACGCTGGACACCCGGCCTGGGAAGGACATCTCGGGATCGGCCTCGTCCACGAAGCCGCCGCCGGAGCGCTGGACGAACAGGCGCTGCGGTCCCTCCCAGGCGCCGACCAGCAGCCCGAACCCGCCATAGCCCGGCCCGTCCACCGCGGCCACCGCCCGCCCCGCAAAGCGCGAATCGGCAACCCCCCGCTCCTCGGCGATTTCCTCGTAGGTGCCGTCTCCCAGGTTGCGGAACAGGAAGTTCGGCCCGCCCTCATTGCAGGCGAACAGGTCGACGCGGTCGGACAGGAACGGCAAGGCGAGCAGCCCGCGCCCGGCGCCGATCAGGTCGATGCCCGCGTCCTCCGCCGCGTCCTCCAGCCGCCCGCGCCGGCTCAGCTCGAACAGGCGGAAAGGACCGCCGTCCGCCGCCACGACGAAGCCGTAGCGGCCATGGCCGTGGCGGTCCATGGCGACCACCGACCGCCCGGCGACGCGGTTCGCCATGCCGGCGTTCTCCGGCTGGGCCAGCAGGTCGAGCCAGTGCTTGCCGAAACAGGCGAACAGCCGGTCGCCCATCTCCTTCGGCCCGCTCGCCCGGTCGGAGTTCAGGACATACAGCTCCTCGCGCCCGTCGCCGTCCACGTCGGCGGCGGCGATGGCGACCGCGCAGCCCGAGGCGTCGGCCAGCAGCGGCCCGGCGATGTCCACCAGCCGGGAGCCGTCCCATTTGAGGACGAGGTTGTTGGTGGCGTAGCCCGTGACCACCAGTTCGAATGCCCCGTCACCGTCGACGTCGGCCACGGTGATGCCATTGGACAGGCGCGGCTGGTTGCCGTCGATCAGCCGCGAGCATTCGAAGAACATCGGCCGCCACTCCCTCACTGCCGCAACGCCGCCCGGTGAGGGTTTGGCCCGCGAGGGCCGGTCCCTGACGGGCTCCAATCCGTTGATACCTCTTCGAACGGCGGAGGTAAACCCGCACGGAAGTCCAGCCCGCCGGGGAACTGCGGCCTATGACCGCGCGGCAGGCCTCCCGAAGGGCATGAAAAATCCCGCCGCAGCGGGCCGGCTGCGGCGGGATCGGTTCACCGGGCGCACGGGACGGTCAGCGGCGCTTCTTGACGCCGCCGTTGGTCAGGGAGCCGCCGGCGGCCAGCTTGACCGCATCGGACTCGTCGCCGTCCTTGGCCGCCACCGGACGATTTCCGGCCACCGCCAGCTTGGCGCTTTCCTTCAGAGCCTTGGCGGCCGCCTCGCGGGCCGGCAGCTCGATGTTCAGCTCCAGGGTCGAGCAGTCGCCGCCGCGGTCCAGCTTGACCTCGACCTTGTTCTGGTCGATGTCGATGTATTTGGCGATGACCGCCAGAAGCTCCTGCTGGAGCATCGGCAGATAGTCCGGCCCGGTCCGCCCGGCGCGCTCATGCGCCATGACGATCTGGAGACGCTCCTTGGCCTGGACCGCCGACGCGCGCGGGGCGGACCGGAAAAAGCTGAAGATGCTCATGCGGACCTCCGGAGGAGGCGGCTGAACAGACCCTTCTTCTGCGGCGTGACGAAGCGGTGCTCGACGTCCTCGCCCAGGAAGCGGGAGACCGCGTCCAGATAGGCCTGGCCGGCGTTGGACGCCTCGTCGAGGATGACCGGCATGCCGACGTTGGAGGCGCGCAGCACGGCCTGGCTCTCCGGGATCACGCCGAGCAGCGGGATCGCCAGGATCTCCAGCACGTCGTCGACCTTCAGCATCTCGCCCCGCTCCACCCGCTCCGGGTCGTAGCGGGTGAGGAGAAGCTGCTGGGTCACCGGCTCAAGCCCCTGCTCCGCCCGGCGCGAGCGGGAGGCCAGCACGCCGAGGATGCGGTCGCTGTCGCGCACCGAGGAGACTTCCGGGTTGGTCACGATCACCGCGTGGTCGGCGAAGTACAGCGCCATCAGGGCGCCCCGCTCGATGCCCGCCGGGCTGTCGCAGACGATGTAGTCAAAGTCCTTGGAGAGTTCGTTCAGAACCTTCTCCACGCCTTCGCGGGTCAGGGCGTCCTTGTCGCGGGTCTGCGAGGTCGGCAGAATCGACAGGTTGTCGATGCGCTTGTCCTTGATCAGCGCCTGGCTCAGCTTCGCTTCACCGTTGATGACGTTGATGAAATCGAACACCACGCGCCGCTCGCAGCCCATGATGAGGTCGAGGTTGCGCAGCCCGACGTCGAAATCGATGACGACCGTCTTGAAGCCGCGCAAGGCGAGTCCGGTCGCGAAAGCGGCGGAGGAGGTCGTCTTGCCGACGCCGCCCTTGCCGGAAGTCATGACGATGATCTTGCCCAACGGAGCTTCTCCCACGTTCCTAAATGTTGCCGCCAAGGTCCGGTTACCGGGTTACGCAGATCGGGGCCTGTGCCGGGCACGCTTTGCGTGACACCGTCCTCGCACAGAGGGCCGTTCGACAGAAAGCGCTCAAAAGCGTCATCATTGGGGCTCCATGTGAAGATAGCCGTCGCGCAGGAAGATCTGCACCGGCTTCTTCAGCACGTCGTTCCCGAAATCCTCGCTGACGCGGTACAGCCCGGCCACCGAGACGACCTCGGCCTCCAGGCTGTGGCAGAAGATGCGCGCGTTGGTGTCGCCGGACACGCCGGCCAGCGCCCGGCCGCGCAGCGCGCCGTAAACGTGGATGTTGCCGTCGGCCACCACCTCCGCGCCGGGGGACACCGGGGCGGTGATGACCAGATCCGTCTTCTCGGCGTAGATCTGCTGGCCGGAACGCACCGGCTCGGTCACCAGCAGCGCCGGGCGGTAGATCGGTTCGGGCGGCGGGGCCGGGATCGGGGCGGCGCCGGCCTGCGGGTCGGCGGCGGGGGGTGCCGCGGACTCCAGCTTGGCGGCACGCCCGGCAGGCATCGGGGTCAGCCCGGCGGCGAGCGCCCCCTCATGGACGGGGCGTGGACCGCCCCGGAAGCCGACCGGCAGCAGGTACAGCGCGCGCAGGTTGGTCACCAGAGCGGCGATGTCGAAACGCGGGGTGTCCTCCGTCAATTCCTCGAAGTCGAGGACGACGGGGGCGTTCCGGAAAAAGTTGGGCGCCTGCCGCACCTTGACGGCGAGCTGTGTGAAGAAGTCCGGCGACGCCGGATCATTCACCTTCAGCACCATCATGGTGAAGGAATTGCCCCGCAACTGGAACGGACCGTCCCGATCGGCACCCTGCCTGGCGCTGCTCACCGCTGCCATCCTGCTTGTGTTCCTGCCGAATCCGCGTCGTCCGCATGTCTGGGGCCATCGGCCAGGCACCAGGGCGGAAGGGTCAACCACCCGGGTTCTAGCGGCGCGGACCCCATCCGTTCAAGCCTTTCCCGGCGCCGAAGGAGTGACAACCGCCGGACACACGCGCCACGGGCCGGAACAGGGCGTCCCCGTCCGGGCTGGAGGTCCATGTGTTGCGTCGGCGGAAGGTCTCACCACAAAGTATGGTAATGGAACTGGATTCGCCGGGCAAAGGGTTTTGCAGGGATATGCCCTTTTCGCGCTGCGGCATCTTTCCCTCGCGACAACGCCCGCAAAGATGGTTCCCACAACCTCAACACATCCCCTCGTCGCGGCGGCCGCGGGTTCCCTCCGCCTCTGGCGGTAGCCCGTCGCCGCTGCGCTTCCACCTGCGACTCACCCACAACATCTTGTGTGAATCTTTCGCGACGCTCGCAATTTCGACTGACGTTCGCCGCTGCAAGACCTATCTTCCTAATGTGAGGTCCACGTCCTGACGAAGAGGTTCCGCTTGCATCCTGCTTCGTTCCCGAGCGTCCGATTGTCGCCGGCACCCCATGACGGGCGCAGCCGACGGGACGCACGCCTCGCACCGGCAAGCCAGACTCCGGCCATCCTGTCGCACAGCAGCATCGACGACCTCCCCCTTGCGGGAGGTTTTTTTGTGCCCGGAGCCGCCGCCCACCAACGTGACGTTAGGAGAGCGATATGGCCAGACGCCAGACCAAAGGCAGTGCCGTTTCAGCGTCCGAGTCGACGGTCCACCCGCTGTTCCCCGCCGCCGGCTGGGACCCCGTGGGCGGCGCCGACCGCCGCGACCAGAGCTATCTCCGCAAGGTCAAGCCCCAGAGCCCCAACCAGAAGAGGCTGATGGAGGCGATCAAGGACCATAACCTCGTTGTGGCGCTCGGCCCCGCCGGCACCGGCAAAACCTATCTGGCGATCTCCTCCGCGGTGGAGGCGCTGGAGGAGGGCAAGGTCGACCGCATCGTGCTGTCCCGCCCGGCCATCGAGGCGGGTGAAAGCATCGGCTATCTGCCGGGCGACATGCACGAGAAGATGGCCCCTTTCCTGCGCCCGCTCTACGACGCGCTGAGCGAGCGGCTGGGCGCCAAGCGCCTGCGCGCCCTGATGGCCGACGGCACCATCGAGATCGCGCCCGTCGGCTTCATGCGCGGGCGCACCCTGAACAACGCCTTCGTGGTGATCGACGAGGCGCAGAACTGCACCTACGCCCAGATCAAGATGCTGCTGACCCGGCTGGGCTGGCACTCCACCATGGTCCTGACCGGCGATCCCGACCAGACGGACCTCTTGGACAACCTGTCGGGTCTGGCCGACATCGCGCGCCGGCTGGAGGCGGTGGAGGGCATCGCCGTCGTCCGGCTGAGCGACACCGACATCGTCCGCCACCCCTTGGTCGCCAGCATGCTGACCGTGCTTTGAAGTCGTCGGCAAACGAACGGCGCCGACGCTTCATCATCGGCGCACCGATCACAACTGTGGGAGGCCTGCGGGCCTCCCTTTTCTTTTTTGCGGCGCAGCACGCCTCTCCTTCCGAACTTTTGGAAAGAGACCCGCGACGTTTTCTCACCGTGGGTTGATCCGCCTTGACGACGATCAGGCCATCGGAGCAAAAGTAACAAAAAATTTAGCAGAATTTCCGGGCGGTCATCGCTCCGTCCGGGACCGGCGCCGGTGCGCCGGAACAAGGAACGATTCCGGAGGAACGTCAGGTGTTCGAGCGCATCAGCATCAAGGGAAAGATCTCCGTCATCCTGGGCGTCGCGGCGGTTGGCCTCGCCCTGGTCGCCGCCGTCAGCCTGTTCGGCCTGCGCGCCGAGATGATGAAGGACCGCCAGGACAAGACCCGCAGCGTGGTGGAGGTCGCGCACAGCCTCGTCGCCCATTACGAGGCGATGGAGCGCAAGGGCACCCTGACCCGCGACGCCGCCCAGGCGGCCGCCAAGGACGCGCTGCGCCGGCTGCGCTATGCCGGATCGGAGTATTTCTTCGTCATCGACCGCGCGCAGCGCATGATCATGCACCCCATCCGCCCGGAGATGGATGGGCAGGACCAGTCGCGCACCGCCGACCCGAACGGAAAACTGCTGTTCGTCGAGATGACCCGCGTCGGCCTCGCGGCCGATGGCGGCTTCGTCGACTACCTGTGGCCGAAGCCGGGTCAGGCCGAGCCGGTTCCGAAGATCTCCTACGTGCGCGGGTTCGAACCCTGGGAATGGCTGATCGGCTCCGGCATCTATATCGACGACGTCGACGCCGCCTTCCGCGAGGCCGCCCTGTTCCTCGGCGGGCTGGGCCTGCTGATCGCCCTCGTGGCGACGGCAATCGCCCTGTTGGTCAGCCGCGCCATCGTCCACCCGCTGCACGCGATGACCGGCGTGATGCAGGCGCTCGCCGGCGGCGACACGGCGGTGACCGTGTCCGGCACGCAGCGCGGCGACGAGATCGGCGTCATGGCCCGCACCCTGGACATCTTCCGCAACAACCAGATCGACCTGCAGCGCCATTGGGAACGCCAGCAGGTGGAGCACCGCGTGACCGGGCAGCGCGCCCGCGCCCTTGAACGGCTGACGGAGCGGTTCGACGCCACGGTCAGCGCCATGGTCGGCGCGGTCGGGCAGGCGGTGCAGGCGCTGGAGAACACGGCGCGCTCGCTGTCCGACACCGCCGACCGCAACATGCGCGAAGCGGCCTCGGTCGCCGGGGCGTCGCAGCAGGCCTCGGTGAACGTGCAGACCGTCGCCGCCGCCGCCGAGGAGCTGAGCAGCGCCATCGCGGAGATCGGCACCCAGGTCGCCACCTCCTCGCACATTTCGATGGAGGCGGTGAACGCCTCCCGCCAAGCCAGTGAGCGCATCGACGGGCTGGGCCACGCCGCGCAGAAGATCAACGAGGTCGCCGACCTCATCACCAGCATTGCCAGCGGTGAAGAACCTCGCCGGCCAGACCGCCAAGGCGACGGAGGAGATCGCCGCCCAGATCACCGAGGTCCAGCAGGCGTCGCAGGGCGCCGTCACCGCCATCCGCGAGATCGCCGGGATCATCGCCCGCAGCGACGAGATCGGCACGTCCATCGCCGCCTCGGTCCAACAGCAGGGTGCGGCGACCGGCGAGATCGCCCGCAGCGCGGGGGAGGCGGCGCAGGGCACGCGGCAGGTCTCCACGAGCATTGACGAGGTCTCGGCCTCCGCCCTGGAGACGGAAAAGGCCGCCAACAGCCTGCTCGATGCCGCGGAGAGCCTTGCGCAGCAGGCCGGGTCCCTGCGCAATCTGGTGGACGCCTTCCTGATCAATGTGGAGGCGATCAACAGCGCGGAGTTGGCCACTCTCTTCGCCCCGGCCGGGGAGGAGGTCTTCATGCCCTGGAACGACACGCTGGCCGTCGGGCAGGAGGACATCGACAACGACCACATGATCCTGGTCGCGCTGATCAACCGGG
The DNA here is from genome assembly GCF_056402275.1 of Azospirillum sp. P4_B5. Classification (NCBI taxonomy): domain Bacteria; kingdom Pseudomonadati; phylum Pseudomonadota; class Alphaproteobacteria; order Rhodospirillales; family Azospirillaceae; genus Azospirillum; species Azospirillum sp. P4_B5. Next base: position 34,889 of record NZ_JBFUHT010000033.1, on the reverse strand, counting down.
CGGCCCGGCGCATCCGGGGCGGCGAAGTGCCGCAGGCCATCGGGTCGGCCATCGACCAGCTCGTCGCCTACACGGTCCTGCATTTCGAGGAGGAGGAGCGGGTGATGCAGCGCTCGGGCTATCCCGATTTCGTGCAGCACAAGGCGCAGCACGACGCCCTGCGCAAGCGCGTGGCCGAGCTGAAGCAGCGCTTCGCGGCCGGGGAGGCGCGGGTCGGCGACGATCTGCTGGCGCTGTTCCGCGACTGGCTGACCGGCCACATCCAACGCTTCGACAAGCGCATCGGACATCATCTGGCCCGGCCGGGCGAACCGACGCGCAAGGCAGCGTGAGCAGCCGGAAACGGAGCAGGGTCTCAGATGGACTGGGTGATCCATGTGCTGGTACGGCTGATAGCCTGGGCTCTCGTCGGCTTCATAACCTGCAAGCCCCGCCTGACCTGGCTGCTCTTCGGCATTCCGGGAGGACTCGCCGCCGCTGCGATCTACACCACGACCGGCACCTTGACCGGCACTACGCTTTTCCTGATCGCGCTGGCGACGGTCCCAGGGGCGCTGGCCCTGCGCTGGGCCGCGCGGCGCCTCTGGTGAACGCGCGGCGCCCGCTCCTTGGGCAGATTGTCCTCTTGACCTGGACCGTGCGCCGCCCCATTCCAGTCGGTCATGAAAGCCCGACTCATCCGCATCGCCGCCGCCTCCGCCGTGGGGCTCGTGATCGCCGCCGGCATCGCCTGGTGGCAGGTCGACAACGCCTCCAGCACGGTGCAGAGCAGCGTGCCCATCGGCGGACCCTTCACCCTGACCGACCAGGACGGGAAGACGGTCACCGACGCCGACTATCGCGGCAAGTACCTGCTGATCTATTTCGGCTACACCTATTGCCCCGACGTCTGCCCGACGGAGCTGGGGACGATGGCCCGCGCCATGGATCTGCTGGGCGTGCAGGCGGACAAGGTGCAGCCGATGTTCATCTCGGTCGACCCGGAGCGCGACACGGTGGCGCATCTGAAGGACTATGTCGGGCTATTCCACCCCAATCTGGTCGGGCTGACCGGCACGCCGGAGCAGGTCAAGGCGGCGGCCAAGGCCTACCGGGTCTATTACGCCAAGGCGCCGCAGGAGGGCGGGAAACCGGAGGATTACTTGATGGATCACTCCAGTTTTCTTTACCTGATGGGCCCCGACGGGCGCTTCCTCGGGGTGTATCCGGCGGGCACCACCGCCGACCGCGTGGCCCAGGATCTGGGCACCCGTATTGCCGGCTGACGGAAAACAGGAGCGGAACCGCACCCTTTGACCCGGTAATACCAAGGTTTCGACGCTGTTTCGTTGGGTTTTCAAGCACTTGTATTAAGGGTTTTGCGGCTTGACAGGGTTGTGCCCTGTCCGTATGGTCTCGCCGCTTTCGCGTGGCTGCGAGACAACGGGGACAACGAAGCGACATGAGCGACGAAAAGCCCCCGCCGTCTCTGGCAGAGCTTGACGCCCGACTGAAGAAGGCGCGTGAAGGGAAGGAATCGCAGAGCGGTCCGGGGAAATATCACCGGCTGCCGCAGAGTCCTCTCGGCATCGCCTTTCGAATCGGGAGCGAGCTGGTCGCTGCCATGATCGTTGGCGTCGGTGGCGGGCTTCTGCTCGACCGCTGGCTCGGAACGGCGCCCTGGGGATTGATCGTCATGTTCTTCCTCGGCGCGGCGGCCGGAATTCTGAATGTCTACCGGGCCATCACCGGGCTCGGATTAGCCCCCGGCTACCGCCGGGCCCGTGAGGATGACAACGAGCGCCCCAACGGCGACGCACACTGAGCGAGGACGACCTTGGATCCGCTGCACCAGTTCCAGATCAACCCGATCCTCCAGATCGTGATCGCCGGGTATGACGTGTCCTTCACGAACTCGGCCTTCTTCATGGTCGTGGCGGTCGCGCTGATTTACGCGCTGCTCGTCTTCGGCATGTCTGGCCGCGCCCTGGTTCCGGGCCGCCTGCAGTCCCTGGCCGAGATCTTCTACGAATTCGTCGCGAACATGGTTCGGGACAACGCCGGGCACGACGCCCGCCCGTACTTCCCGTTCGTCTTCGCGATCTTCATGTTCGTGCTGTTCGGCAACCTCGTCGGCATGATCCCGTTCACCTTCACCTTCACCAGCCACATCATCGTGACCTTCACGCTGGCGGCGACGGTGTTCGTGTTCGTGACCGTCCTGGCCCTGATGAAGCACGGCCTGCATTTCTTCAGCTTCTTCATGCCGCACGGCGCGCCGGTGATGCTCGCCCCGATCCTCATCCCGATCGAGGTGATCTCCTACCTGATGCGCCCCGTCAGCCTGTCGATCCGACTGTTCGCCAACATGATGGCCGGTCACACCATGCTGAAGGTGTTCGCGGGTTTCACGGTTATGATGATCAGCGGCCTGGGCGCCGTCGGCTTCCTCGCCGGCCTCGTCCCGCTGGCCATCAACATCGCGCTGACCGGCTTCGAGTTCCTGGTCGCGTTCCTGCAAGCCTACGTCTTCTCGATCCTGACCTGCCTCTACATCCGCGACGCTCTGGAACTGCACTGAGCCCCAGCGCCGACCCGGATCACCTTTTTACCTTTTCCACCACAGTTCACCCTTACCTAGAGGAATGAGTACCATGGAAGCTGAAGCCGCCAAGTACGTCGGTGCCGGTCTGGCCGTTATCGCCCTCGCCGGCGTCGGCCTGGGTATCGGCAACATCTTCTCGACCCTGATCGGTTCGATCGCCCGCAACCCGGCCGTCCAGCCGAAGGTCTTCCCGATCGGCATTCTGGGCTTCGCGCTGACGGAAGCCGTCGCGCTGTTCGCCCTGCTGATCGCCTTCCTGATCCTGTTCGCCTAAGGCCCGAGCGAACGTCATATTTCGCTCTGACGCGGCGCCGGGCTCTCGAAGTTTCGGCGCCGCATTCTTGCCTAGGGGGACCGATCCATGCCGAACCTGTTGGCCAAGCGACGGCTGGTCCGCTGGTCGGGTGCTGCGGGCGCCTCGCTCGCCACTCTGACCGTGCTTGCCGGTAACGTCCTGGCGGCGACGGCGGAGCACGCGCCGGAAGCCGCCCATGGCGGCGAACATGCCGCCGGCGGCCTGCCGCAGCTCAATCCCGCCACCTTCCCCACCCAGATCTTCTGGCTGGCGCTGACCTTCATCACCCTCTACTACCTTCTGTCCAAGAAAGCGCTGCCGCGCGTGGCCGAGGTTCTGGAGGAGCGCCAGGAGCGCATTTCGCGCGACCTGAGCAAGGCCGCTTCGCTCAAGGAAGAGGCCGAGGCCTCCATGGCCCAGGTCGATCAGTCCCTCGCCGGGGCCCGTTCCGAAGCCCAGGCCCTGATCGCCCAGGTGGCCGCCGAGATCGACGCGAACAACCACGCCCGTCAGGCCCAGTTGAGCGCCGAGAACGCCGAGCGTCTGCGCAGCGCCGAGGCGAACATCGCCGCGGCCAAGGAGCAGGCGATCGCCAACGTCCGCTCCATCTCCGCCGACATCGCCCGCGACGTCGCCGGCCGTCTGGCCGGGCTGAATGTCGACGCGGCCCAGGCCGATGCGGCGGTCGCCGCCGTGATCGAGGAGCGCCGGTCATGAACACGCCTGAAATGTGGGTCGCCATCGCCTTCATCATCTTCGCCGCCCTGGTGTGGAAGAAGGCGTCCGGCGCGATCACCGGCCTTCTCGACGCCCGCGCCGAGAAGATCCGGGCGGAACTGGACGAGGCCCAGCGCTTGCGTGAAGACGCCCAGGCGCTGCTCGCCAACTACCAGCGCCGTCAGCGCGACGCGCTGAAGGAGGCCGAGGCCATCATCGCCCACGCCCGCGAGGAGGCCGACCGTCTCCGCTCGCAGGCCGGCGCCGATCTCGAAGCGTCGCTGAAGCGCCGCGAGGCCCAGGCCATGGACCGCATCGCCCAGGCGGAAGCCGGGGCGCTGGCCGAGGTCCGCAATCTGACCGTCGACGTCGCCATGGACGCCAGCCGCCGCATCCTGGAAGCCGGCATTCAGCCGGCCCAGGCGGACAAGCTGATCGAACAGTCGATCGCCGAACTGCCGAAGCACCTGCACTAAGATCGTTGCTCCACCGGCAACGGTCTTTCGAACAACCCCGGCCTAGGCGCCGGGGTTTTTCTTTGGTGGAATGGTCCGGAAACCCGGAGCCCATCCCATGACCACGACCCAGCCGGCCACCCCCCTGCCCTCCCCCTTCCCCAGCGTCTTCGTCTCCCACGGCGCCCCCACCCTGATCATCGAGGATTCGCCGGGCCGCCATTTCCTGGCCGGGCTGGGCCAACGGCTGGGCCGCCCGAGCGCGGTGATCGCGGTGTCGGCCCACTGGACGACCCAGGCCCCGGCGATCAGCGGAGCCGCCCAGCCGGACACCATCCACGACTTCTACGGTTTCCCCCGCGCCCTCTACGCGATGCGCTACACGGCACCCGGCGCCCCGGCGCTCGCCGACCGCGTGCGCGCGCTGACCGGCGCCATGGTCGACCCCGGCCAGGGCCTCGACCATGGCGCCTGGGTCCCGCTGATGCTGATGTATCCGGAGGCCGACATCCCGGTCGCCCAGCTGTCCGTCCAGCCCGGCGCCACCGCCGCCGACCACATCGCGCTAGGCCGCGCCCTGGCCCCCCTGCGGAGCGAAGGCGTGCTGGTCCTCGGCAGCGGCGGCGCCGTCCACAATCTCGGCGATTTCCGCTTCGGCGAACACGACGTGGCCGGCTGGGCGGAAGACTTCGCCGGCTGGCTCGACGGGGTGCTGACGGCGGGCGACGAGGCGTCGCTGGCCGGCTGGAAGACGCTCTGCCCGCAGGCCAAGGCGGCCCACCCCACCGACGAGCATTTCCTGCCCCTGCCCGTGGCCTTCGGCGCCGCCGGGAGCGCGGTGCGGACGGAGCGGCTTCACAGCGGGTTCGAGCATGGCAGCATCGGCATGCAAGCCTATGCCTTCCACGGCGCGGCCTGAGGCGGTACCGGAGATGTTTAAAGGGGGCTGAACCGACGCACTTGTCTGTTTGCGCCGTTGTCTCGCCAAGCTACAATCCGCGCCACCCGTCCGTGCACACGGAAGGGTTTCTGACAACGTCGGGCTTTTCCCGCCCGCAACCTTCGGCCGGATCTCGTGGCTTACCAACGACAGCGCGTACGGGACGTGGCGTGAAGCGGAACGGAACCCTGCCCCGGTCCGGCGACGCCCCCTCCCCCCTCGGTTCCCCGGCCCGCCTCGCGCGCTCCCTTCCGGGGCTCGGTCTCCTGCGCCGCCTGGACGATTTGACGCTCGCCGCGCGCGTTGGGCTGGGCTTCGGCGTGGTGCTGGCCCTGGTCCTTCTGCTGGCGCTGATCGGCGTGGCCTCGCTCTACGGGGTCAGCCGCGAGGTCGGCACCTTCTCCGGTCACGCCGACGCCTCCCAGACCGCCGCCGACCTGGACATCGGGCTGCGCGACCTGGAGGTCTCCATCCGCGACCATCTGGCCGAGGGCGACCAGCAAAGCCTGCTCGACGCCGGGCTGCGCCGCGACGGCTTGGTGGAGCGGCTGACCGCCCTGGCCGGAATGGTGCAGGACGATGCCGACCGCCGCTCGGTGGAAGGCGCGCGCAGGGCGCTGGACGCCTATTGGAGCGGCTTCGAGGCGCTGGTCGCCCTGCGCGGCGAGCGCGCCCGACTGACCGAGTCGGTGCTGGAGCCGCAGATTTCCCAGATCCGCGCCGGTTTGGGCCGGCTGAAGGATGCGGGCGGCGTCGATTCGGCGGCGCTGGCCGGCGACGCGACCGTCGCCATCCTGATGATGCAGGACCATCTCGGCCGTTACGTGGCGCGGCGCGACGACCGCGACTCGCTGCGCATGCGCGCCGAGCTGGGCAACGCCCGCGCCAAGCTGGCGGAGATGAACCGCTATCTCTGGGTCCCCGGCACCCGCCAGACCATCGACGAGGTGGAGGCGGCGCTGGCCGGCATCGACGAGGTGCTGGACGGCATCGAGGCCTCTCTCGCCGACGAGGACGGGCTGCGCGCCGAGCGGTTGACGCCCAACGCCGCCGCCGTCGCCACCCAGGCGGCGGAGATCCGCCAGCGCAACGAGGCTGTCGCGGCGGCGCTGCGCAGCGGTCTGGCCGACCAGTCCTGGCGCACGGTGCGCATCGCCTTGTGGGCGGCGCTGGGAGTGACGCTGGCGGGGCTGGCGATGGTCTGGTTCGTCAACCGCCGGGTCGCCCGTCCGGTCGCCGGCATGGCCGCCGCCGTGACCTCGCTCGCCGCCGGGCGGACCGACATCGCCCTGCCGCCCGACGAGGGAGTGGACGAAGTGGCCGCCATGGCCCGCGCCGTCCGCATCCTGCGCGACAACAGCGCGGAGATGGAGCGCCAGCGCCGGGAGGCCGCCGACCGGCACGGCCAGCTTCTGCGCGACAAGGAGCGCGTCGACGCCGCCAACGAGGCCAAGACCCATTTCCTGGTCAACATCGGGCAGGAGCTTCACGCCCCGCTCAACGAGATCGTCGCCTCCAGCCAGTCGCTGATGGGCGAGTTGCACCGGCTGGGCGCCGGCGAACTGGCGACCGACATCGAGCAGATCCAGTGGACCGGCGAGCAGATGCTGACCCTGGTCGATGCGATCCTCGACTACGCCCGGATCGAGGCCGGCAACATGGACGTCGTGCTTCAGGATTTCGACGTGCACCGGCTGCTGATCGAGACGCGGGAGCGCACCCTGCCCGCCGCCGACCTCAACGGCAACGCGGTGACGCTCCAGGCCGAGACCGCGGCGCTCGGCCAGATGTATTCGGATTTCGGCAAGGTCCGGCAGACGCTTCTCAACCTGCTGGACAACGCCTGCAAGTTCACCCAGGGCGGCGCCGTCCTGCTGGCCGCCGAGCGGGCCGAGCGCGACGGCGAGCCCTGGCTGCGCTTCACCGTGACCGACAGCGGCAGCGGCTTCGCCACCAGCCAGACCGCCCGGCTGTTCCAGCCCTTCGTCCAGGGTGGCAGCGGCACCAGGCGGCGCGGTGCCGGGCTCGGCCTGACCCTGGTCGGCCATTACGCCGCCATGCTCGGCGGCGATATCGAGGTGGCCAGCGAGCCCGGCCAGGGCACGCGTGTCACGGTGGCCCTGCCCGCCTACTACCAGCCCCCGGCGGAGGAGCGCCCGCTCCAGGTCGGCACCGCCGGTGCGGCCAAGCGTCCGCTGGTCACCGTCGGCCCGTTGCGGCCGGTCGCCCAACTGGCCTCCTGACGCCCGAAGTCGTTGACCGTCAGGCCTCGCGCGGGCGGGCGGTGTCCTCCGGCGCGGCGTCCTCGTCGGGCGGCAGGCCGTACTTCATGCGGCGCATCTTCTCGGCGACGCGTGCGATCTCCTCCGGCGGCAAGATGACCGGCTCGCCCAGCAGGTGGGCGTGGAGATACTGGCGGGCCAGCGTTTCCACCTCGACCGCCAGGGCGAGGGTGGCTTTCAGCGTCTTGCCCAGCACGATCATGCCGTGGTTGGCCAGCAGGCAGGCCAGCCGCCCCTCCAGCGCCGCCACAGCGTGGTCGGACAGTTCCTGCGTGCCGAAAGTGGCGTAGGGCGCGCAGCGGATCGAATCGCCGCCGGCCAGCGCCACCATGTAATGGAAGCTGGGGATGCCCCGACCATGGACGGCCAGCGCCGTCGCGAAGGTCGAATGGGCGTGCAGCACCACATCGACCTCGGGCCGCGCCTTCAGGATGTCGCGATGGAAGCGCCATTCCGACGAGGGCCGCCGCCGACCCACATAGGTCCCGTCGAAGCCCATCTCCACGATGTCCTCGGGCACGGTCTCGTCATAGGGCAGGCTGCTGGGCGTGATCAGAAAGCCGCCCTCCACCCGCACCGACAGGTTGCCCGAGGCGCCTTGATTGACGCCCAAAGCGTTCATGGCGAGGCAGGTGTCGATGATGGCGCGGCGCTGCGCCGGGTGGGACAGGCTGGTCATGGGGTGCGGTCTCGCTTGTGGAACGGCGGTGGGGGAACGGGCCATGGGCGGACGCCCCCTGTCAAGGACGGTCGGCGCCCGCCTTACTCGTCAGGTCCCAATGGCGGACCACCGCGTCGTAGCCGGCGGACAAGGCGCCCTGTCCGTCCGGGGTGAAGGCGACCGCCAGGACCGGCTTCTCATGGCCGCGGAAGGAGGCGAGCTGCCGCCCGGTGGCGGCGTCCCACTGCCGGACGCGCCGGTCCCCGCCCCCGCCGGACAGCAAGGTCCGGCCGTCGGGCGAGACGGCGACGGAGGTGACGAAGCCGCTGTGCCCATAGAGGGTGCGCAGAAGCGTCCCGGCCTCCAGGTCCCACAGCCGCACCGTCTCGTCGCTGGAGGCCGTGGCGGCCAGCCGCCCGTCGGGGAACAGGGCCAAGCCATTGACGCTGCCCTCATGCCCCTCCAATACGGCCCTCTCCGCGCCGCTGGCGGCGTCCCAGACGCGGATCTGGAAATCGTAACCGGCGGACACCAGCCGCCCGCCGTCCGGGGTGTAAGCCACGGCGTTCACGTTGGCTCCATGCCCCTCCAGCACCCGCAGCGCGGCGCCGCTTTCCAGGTCCCAGACACGGATGGCGAAGTCCCAGCCCGCGGAGGCAAAGCTCCGGCCGTCCGGCGCCACCGTCAGACCGGCCACGGTGGCGCTGTGGCCTTCGAAACGGCGCCGCGAGCGGCCGCTCCCCAGATCCCAAAGGATGATGGCGGCGTCGCGGCTGCCGGTCAGGGCGTGTTTGCCGTCCGGCAGGAAGGCCACGGCGGTCACCCCGGCGGCGTGCTCGTGAAAGGAGGAGAGTTGGGAGCCGGACGCGAGGTCCCAGAGGATGGCCGAATAGTCCCAACTCCCGGTCAGGACGCGGGTGCCCTCGGGCGACACGGCGACGGCGTTGACCATGGCGCCGTGGCCGATCAAGTCGGCGGCGCGGGACAGCAGGGGGCCGGTGAGGACGGGCGTGGCCGCGGCCAGCGCGAGCAGCCGGCGGCGGGTGTGGCACGGCGGGTTCCCCGGATGACGCCCTCTCCCCATGCCCGAACCGCCTCCCGAAAAGGAAAAGACCGGCGGCCTTACAGCCGCCGGTCAGGGGGTAACAGGTGTCGGCGCCGATCTGTCCTCAGCGCCAAGTGTGTCCGCGGGCGACCGCGGGGTTGTTGGAGGTCCGGTTCGGCTCGTAGCTGCCGCCCTGGGGGAGGCTGTAGCCCGCCGCGTGGTGGCGGAAGGGCGGCAAAGCGAGGCCGGTCACCGGATCGACGGTCAGGGTGTTGACCATGAAGGCGGCGTTGCCGGCGGTCCCCGGCATCATGGCGGCGACCTTGTAGACGGCGGTGCCGTCCTCCAGCGCCGCCTCGGTCACGCGCAGGACCTGCACGTTGTAGGTCTGCTCGACGATCCGCTTCACCTCGTCCGCCGGCTTGGCCGCCAGAGAGGTCTGGGCGGAGGTCTGGGCGGCGGCCGGAGCGGCGACCGCCCCGGCCAGCAGCAGGCCGATCAGGAAAGAGCGCATGGATGAGATCCTCACTCGGCGGGCGCGCGGTGACGGCCGTGGTGCGAACGCGGAGTCTCGCCCGTGACCTCCTGAACCCACAGCGAGTGGTGCTCGCGCGCCCACTGGAGTTCGACGTCGCCGGTGCCCATCGCGTCGAAGGCGCCTTCCATGCCGACCGAGCCGATGTAGATGTGCGCGATGATGACCGCGGTCAGCACCACCGCCACCGCGGCGTGGATCAACTGGTAGAGTTGCAGGTCGGCCAGCGAGGCGAAGGAGAAGGGCCACAGCAACTGCACGCCCGTGAAGCCCAGCGCCGCGCCGCCCAGCACCGTCGCCCAGAAGATCACCTTCTGGCCGGCGTTGAACTTCTTGGCCGCCGGATGCACACCCTTGCTGAACAGCCCGCCGGCCTTCAGCGCCCAGGTGATGTCGTTGCGCTCCGGGATGTTGTGCTTCACCCACATCACGAAGATGAGGACGATGCCCAGGATGAAGGCGAATCCCAGATAGTTGTGGGCGAACTTGCCGTACTGGGTGATGCCGGCGAACGTCTCCGGCCCCAGCAGCGGCAGGATGGTGTAGCGCCCGTACATCAGGTTCAGCCCGGTGAAGGCCAGGATGACGAAGCTGCCGGCGGTCAGCCAGTGCACCCCCCGCTCGAAGGCGTTGAAGCGCTGGATGGTCCGCCCGGTCTTCTGGCCGTCGATCCGGATGCGCCCGCGCACCAGGAAGAACAGCACGAGCAGACCCAGCATGCCCCCCAGCACCCAGCCGCCGTAGGTGGACAGCGGGCCGTTGCGGACCGAGCGCCACGCCTCCCCTTCCGACTGCACCAGCACGCCGGCGCTCTTGTTGGGGATGGAGACATAGCCCTGTTCGCCGGAGCGGACCCCGCGCCACAGGTCGGTCTTGGAGGTGCCGTCCGCCGGCTGGCTGGCGACCGGCGGGAACGCCTCCGCCGCCGAAGCGGAGGAGACGTTGGCCATGACCAGGGTCAGCGCCAGCATGGCGACGCCCAGCAGCACGATGTGCAGCGTCTTGCCCAGCCCGCTCTTGGCCAGTCCGGCCATGGAATGATTCGACGTCATTGCGTCAGCCCTTCCCTTGAGAAGCGCGCCCATCAGAAACGCTGCCCCGCGGAACGCTGCTGGAGCGCCCGGACCTGATCCGCGGACAGCTGGCTGTCCGCGGCGCCGCGATAGACGCCTTTCTCCAGATGGATCGGGCGCGCCTGCTCCTCCTCGTTGCACCCCGCCAGAAGCGGGGTGACGAGGAGAAGCGCCATCGCACAGACGGTGCGGCGGATCACGGTCACGACCCCGCCTTCATCTGATAGGCGGTGCCCCAGCCCCAGGCGCCGGACCCGAAGCCGCGGGCGACCACGCGCTCGCGGTAGATGTCCGACACCTTGTCGCCGTCGCCGGCCAGCAGGGCCTTGGTCGAGCACATCTCGGCACAGAGCGGCAGCTTGCCTTCGGCCAGACGGTTGCGGCCGTACTTCCTGTACTCCGCGTCCGTGTTGTCGGCCTCCGGGCCGCCGGCGCAGAAGGTGCACTTGTCCATCTTGCCGCGGGTGCCGAAGTTGCCGGCCTGCGGGTACTGCGGGGCGCCGAACGGGCAGGCGTAGAAGCAGTAGCCGCAGCCGATGCACAGGTCCTTGTTGTGCAGGACCACGCCCTGCTCGGTCTGGTAGAAGCAGTCGACCGGGCAGACCGCCTTGCAGGGCGCGTCGGAGCAATGCATGCAGGCGACCGAGATCGACCGCTCACCGGGCTTGCCGTCGTTGATGGTGACGACGCGGCGGCGGTTGATGCCCCAGGGCACCTCGTGCTCGTTCTTGCAGGCGGTGACGCAGGCGTTGCATTCGATGCAGCGGTCCGCGTCGCAGAGGAATTTCATGCGGGCCATGGTGATGAACTCCTAGCGTCTCAGGCCGCCGAGATCCGGCAGAGGGTGGTCTTGGTTTCCTGCATCTGCGTGACCGAGTCGTAGCCGTAGGTCGTGGCGGTGTTCGCCGCCTCGCCCAGCACGATCGGGTCGGCGCCCTGCGGGTACTTGGCGCGCAGATCCTGGCCCTGGAAGTGGCCCCCGAAGTGGAAGGGCATGAAGGCGACGCCACGGCCGACACGCTCGGTCAGCATGGCCTTGACCTTCACCTTGCCCTGCTCGGCACCCTCGACCCAGACCATCTGGCCGTCCTTGATGCCGGCGTTGTTGGCATCGAACGGGTTGATCTCGACGAACATGTCCTGCTGCAGCTCGGCCAGCCACGGGTTCGACCGGGTTTCGTCGCCGCCGCCCTCATACTCGACCAGACGGCCGGAGGTGAGGATGATCGGATACTCCTTCGACACGTCGCGGTCCTGGATGGACTTGTAGAGCGTCGGCAGGCGCCAGGACTTGGTGTCCTTGTAGGTCGGGTAGCTGGCGACCAGATCGCGGCGCGGCGTGTAGAGCGGCTCGCGGTGCACCGGCACCGGGTCCGGGAAGTTCCAGGCGACGCAGCGGGCCTTGGCGTTGCCCGGCGGGTTCAGGCCGTGCTTGATCGCCACGCGCTGGATGCCGCCCGACAGGTCGGTGGTCCAGGACACGGCGCCGATCTTCTCGCCGCCGATCTTCCGGATGACCGCCATCTCGGCCTCGGTCAGGTCCCCGGTCCAGCCCAGCTTGTCCAGCATGGCGTAGGTGACTTCCGGGTAGCCGTCCTTGATCTCCGACCCGACCGGGTAGGAGCCCTCGGCCAGCAGCGTCACGCCGTTGCGCTCGACGCCGAAGCGCGCGCGGAAGGCGCCGCCGCCCTCGGCGACCGGCAGGGAGGTGTCGTAGAGGTTGGCCGTGCCCGGATGCTTCATCTCCGGCGTGCCCCAGCAGGGCCACGGCAGGCCGTAATAGTCGCCGTCGCACGGGCCGCCGTTGGCGCGCAGCGTGGTCTTGTCGAAGGTCGCCTGATGCTGCATGTGCAGCTTTAGCCGCTCCGGCGACTGGCCGGTGTAGCCGACCGACCACATGCCGCGGTTCCACTCCCGCGTCGTGTCCTCGATGTCCGGCTCGTTGCCGTGGAGCTTGATGTTCTTGAACATCGGCTCGGCGAAGCCGAACTTCTTGGCGAACAGGTACATGATCTCATGGTCCGTCTTCGCCTCGAAGAGCGGCTCCATGATCTTGTCGCACCACTGGACCGAGCGGTTGGACGCGGTGCGCGACCCGACGGTCTCGAACTGGGTGGCGGCGGGCAGCAGGTAGAAGTTGTCCTTGCGGTCGGACAGGACGGCGGTCATCGTCGGGAACGGATCGACGACGACCAGCAGCTCCAGCTTCTCCATCGCCTTCTTCATGTCGGGAAGGCGGACCTGGCTGTTCGGCGCGTGACCCCAGAAGACCATGCCCTTGATGCTCTCGGGCTGGTCCATGTTCTCCTTGGCTTCCAGGACGCCGTCGAACCAGCGGGACACCGGGATGCCGGTGGCCTCCATCAGCTTCTTGTCCTTGAAGCGGGCCAGGACCTCGTCATAGGGGACGTCCCAGACGCGCGCCCAGTGGCGCCACGCGCCTTCCGCCAGACCGTAGTAGCCGGGCAGCGAGTCCGAGGTGACGCCGAAGTCGGTGGCGCCCTGCACGTTGTCGTGGCCGCGGAAGATGTTGGTGCCGCCGCCCGTCACGCCGACGTTGCCCAGAGCGAGCTGGAGCACGCAGTAGGCGCGAGTGTTGTTGTTGCCGATGTGGTGCTGCGTGCCACCCATGCACCAGACGAGCGTGCCCGGACGGTTGGAGGCCAGCGTGCGGGCGACGCGCTTCAGCTGCGAGCCCGGAACGCCGGTGACCTTCTCGACCTCCTCCGGAGTCCACTTGGCGACCTCGGCGCGGATCTCGTCCATGCCGTAGACGCGCTTGGCGATGTACTCCTTGTCCTCCCAGCCATTCTCGAAGATGTGCCAGAGGATGCCCCAGATCAGACCGACGTCGGTGCCGGGGCGGAAGCGGATGTACTCGTCGGCCTTGGCCGCGGTGCGGGTGAAGCGCGGATCGGCGACGATCAGCGGGGCGTTGTTCTGCTCCTTGCCCTTCAGGATGTGGAGCATGGAGACCGGGTGGGCCTCCGCGGCGTTGGAGCCGATGAAGAACATCGCGCGCGACTTCTGGATGTCGTTGTACGAGTTCGTCATGGCGCCATAGCCCCACACGTTCGCCACGCCGGCGACGGTGGTGGAATGGCAGATGCGGGCCTGATGGTCGACGTTGTTCGTGCCCCAGAAGGCGGCGAACTTGCGGATCAGGTAGGCCTGCTCGTTGCTGTGCTTGGCCGAGCCGAGCCAGAAGACCGAATCCGGGCCGGACTTCTCGCGGATCGCCAGCAGCTTGTCGCCGACCTCCTGGATGGCCTGGTCCCAGGAAATCCGGGTCCACTTGCCGTCCACCATCTTCATCGGGTAGCGCAGGCGGCGGTCGCCGTGGGCGTGCTCGCGCACCGCGGCACCCTTGGCGCAATGGGCGCCCAGGTTGATCGGGCTGTCGAAGCTCGGCTCCTGGCCGATCCACACGCCGTTCTGCACCTCGGCGGTGACTGTGCAACCGACCGAGCAGTGGGTGCAGACGTTCTTGACCAGCTTGACCGGCGCGCCCGCGGCGGGGGTGGCGGTCACCGCCTCGGCCTTCTTTACCATGCCGAAGGGCATGGTGGCGGCGATGGCGGCGCCACCGGCGGCGATGCCCGAGGTGCGGAGGAACGAACGACGATCGACGGTGTTACCGGTCAGGCCGGAAACCATCTTCGCCAGTGAACGGCCGCCGGAAGCAGCCGCCTTCTTCTTTGTCAGCATGTGCGGCGGTCCTTCTTAGAAGCGGCTCAGTTCGTAGACCGTCCGGACATGGTCGGTCTCGCGGTAGCCCTGCGCGGGAGCGGGCTCGGCGGCCTGCACCGGCTCCGCACCCGCCACGGCGCCCACGGCGGCGGCGCCCAGCGCGCCGACGCCCAATCCAGCCGCGCGGAACAGGTCGCGCCGCGCCAGCGTGGTCTTTTCCTTCTTGTCCGTCATAGCTTCACCCTATTCTTCGCGGCTTCCCCGAGACTGAAGACCGATGTGCCGCCCGGTTTCCGGGCCTTGTTTTCAGCGTTTCCGGACCGGCCTTGTCGTGGGCCGGTCTCGTTGTTTTGTTGCCTGTTCGGCGACGGTGCCGGTGTGCGGTCATGCCGCCCCGTCACGCCGCCATGTCGAAGGCTTTCCCCTCGACCTCCAGATACCGGTGACCCAGCGTGCCCACCGCGCGGTAGAAGGCGGCGGACGGCGTGGATTCCAGATCGGTGAAGAACCTGCCGGCCCAGGAGCCGATGTGGCGGTCGAAGAAGCGGCGCTGCGCCTCCAGATCGGCCGGGGCGTCGAAGGCCCCGGTGATCAGACCCGCCATCATCTCGGCCAGGGCGGCGATGTGGTCTTCCGGTTCCTTCACCTCGTCGGCGCGGGCGATGCCCAGCAGCGCCATGTCGCCGCGCAGCTCCGCCAGCGGCTTTTCGTGAAGGAAACCCGTGAGATAGTAGGAGCCGTAGGGGGACAGGATGCCGCCGCCGACGCCGATGAAGAGGGTGTTGAACTCCTCCTCGACCGCTGCGGCGTCCGTGCCACGGGCGGCCTCGGCCAGACCGCGCAGCGCCTGCCCCAGCGGGCTCGCGTCGCCGTCCAGCGCCGACAGGGCGGCCAGGAACTCCCCGCCGGGCGGGCGGGCAAGCAGATGCGCCAGCAGGGCGTAGAGCTGCGCCCGCTGCATCTCTTCCGGCGGCAGGGCCGACGGATCGTGTTCACCGGTCACGGACACGGCGTTCATCCCTCCCGACACGACAAAAGGACCAGATCGGCAAAACTCCGGCACCCGGCCCCACCCGTCGCGACAACGGCGGCGCATTGGCTCGCCCGTTGCAGGCTCACGGCGTCAAGGGCCGGCGCCCGAGACGCCCTGGACCGACAACCTCATATTGCACCCGCGAAAAGCCTCGCCACATCAGAGGCTTAACGTGCAGTGTCGGGGTATTAAAGGGCAGATTCGCGGTGTTTGTCAACAAAGGTTGACTCAGAAGTGTGCTTACCGCGACTTGGGCTGGACTAGCGCTATGCCCTTTTTGTCATATCGATGTCCGGTTCCTGCGAAGCGGAGGGGATCTGTTCCGGCTCCGAACCTTCGGGAAGCGCCACTGTTTCTTTCCCGTCTTCATCGACGCCGCCGTCCGCGGCCGCCTCACCGGCTCCTTGCTCCGCCGCCTCCGCCGCCTCCGCCGCCTCCTCCGAGGCGTCGAGGAAGCCCTTGCCGACGCGGTAAAGCGTCTTCACCGGCGAGGAACCGGTGAACAGGCTGGCGTAGTCGTCGGCGTAGTCCTTCAACCCGTCGTCGTTGGCGAAGACCGGGTCGGAGGTCCACAGCTTGCGCAGCGCCTGCCGGTGCAAGTCGTCCGGGACCTCCGCCCGCAGGAAGGGGGTGAAGTCGGACTCCAGCGTCAGATCCTCCACAGGGGGAAGGTCCTTCAGTGGGTCGTCAGCTTCCGGCGCGGTCTCGGCCGGTTCGGCCACCGCGTCCACCGGAAGTTGCGCGGGCGGTTCCTCGGCCGGCGGCGGCGGCACAGGCTCCAGGGCCGGTTCCGGGGCGGGGGCGGCGGGCTGCCGCTTCAGGCGGGACCAGCGGGAGAGGAACGATTCGTCGGTCATGCTGTGCGTCTCAGGGATTGCCAGACCTTGCCCCCACCCTAACCCTCCCCCGCTTCGCAGGGGAGGGAATCAGCTCCTCCCCCTGCGAAGCTCTCGCGCAAACCAGAGGTTTGCGCTGACGCGGCAGGCGGACCTTCGGYCCGCCGAGAGCGGGGGGAGGCCGGGAGGGGGGCGCGGCGCCGGAGCCCCTTCAAGAATTCATCACCCCTGCTTCGGGAAGTGCCGCTTGCGCTCACGCTTCACGAAGGGGACATCCACATGGTGCTGCTCGGTGAAGTCGCGGACCAGCGCCGTGACCTCCGGCGGCATTGGCACCGTCTCCACCATCTCCACGCCGCTCACCTGATAGGCTTCGCATTCGTGGGCGGAGGCGGTGACGACGAAGGGCACGACGCCCCCCGGCTCACCTGTCTCGTCCGGACGCAGCACGACCCAGAGGCGCGGCGGCTCCTGCGACAGGTTCAGCTTGTAGCCTTCGGTGTCGCTGCGGAACAGTTCCAGCGGCAGGGTCGCGGCGTGGAAGTGTGCCCAACCCTCCCCATCGCGCAGCAACCGCCAGGGACCGTCGACCGGCGGAGCGCCGGGGATCACCGAGACCGGACGCCACACCCAGTCCGCCCAGGGGCTGGCGCCCTTGCGGCGCTCCAGGACGATGCCCAGGGCCATCGTCTCGGTTCTGTTCAGCGCTTCGCTCATCGGACCAGTCCCGCCGCCATCAGCCGTTCCGCCTCCGCCAGATCGTCGGGACGGTTCGTGTTGAAGAAGGGGTCTACCGGATCGGTGGTGAAGTCGGCAACCGCCAGACGGTACCGGGCCGTCCAGGCGTCCACCTTGCGCATGTCCTCCTCCACCATGGCGCGGCGGAGGTCATCGGCGAGGTCCACCCGCCACAGCCCGAAAACCGGATGCTCCTGCCCGTCGGAGCGGGCGCAGGCGAGGTCGGCGCCTTCGCGCTCCACCGCCGCGACCAGACGCGCGACCAGATCGCCGGGAATGAAGGGCGCGTCGGTGGCGAAGCTGGCCAGCCAGCGGCAGCTCGGCGCGTTGGCCCGTGCCCATTCCATTCCGGTCAGCACCCCGGCCAGCGGCCCGGCGAAGCCCTCCACCACGTCCGCCGCCACCGGCAGGCCGAAGGCGGCGAAGCGCGCCGGATCGCCGTTGGCGTTGAGCACCAGCGGCCCGACCTGCGGGCGCACCGTGGCGACGATGCGCTCCAGGATGCTGCGCCCGCCCAGCGTGCGCAGGCTCTTGTCGCCGCCGCCCATGCGCCGCGACAGGCCGCCGGCCAGCAGCACGCCGGCAATGCCCTCACTCGTCATCGCGGCTCCCCTTGCGCTGGTGGCGTCCGCCCTCGTCCCCGACCGCGGCCGGGTCGGCGTCGAAGTCCAGCCGGTCGGTGCCGGCCAGGGCGAGGAAGCGCTTGCCCTTGGCCCGTCCGACCATGGTCAGGTTGGCTTGCCGCCCAAGCTCCACCCCCCAGGCGGTGAAGCCGGAGCGGGAGATCAGGATCGGGATGCCCATCTGCACCGTCTTGATGACCATCTCCGAGGTCAGGCGCCCGGTCGTGTAGAAGATCTTGTCATGCGCCGGCACGCCGTGCAGGTGCATGTAGCCCGCCACCTTGTCCACCGCGTTGTGCCGCCCGACGTCCTCCATATAGACGAGCGGGCGGTCCTCCTGGCAGAGCACGCAGCCGTGGATGGCCCCGGCCTCCAGATACAGGCTGGGGGTCAGGTTGATCTTCTTCGACAGGGCGTAGATCCAGGAGGTCTTCAGCCGCGCGTCGGGGTTCAGGCGCACCGACTCGAAGGTTTCCATCACGTCGCCGAAGGCGGTGCCCTGGGCGCAACCGGAGGTCAGCGTCTTCTTCTTGAGCTTCTGCTCGTAATTCGTGGCGCGCTCGGTGCGGACGACGACGGTGTCGATCTCCTCGTCGTAGTCGATGCCGGTGATCCGGTCGTCGCGCTTCAGCATGTTCTGGTTGAGCAGATAGCCCACCGCCAGATAATCGGGGTAGTCGGCGATCGTCATCATGGTGACGATCTCCTGCCCGTTCAGGTACAGCGTCAGCGGCCGTTCCACGGTGACCGACGCCTCCACCGGACGCCCGTCCTGATCCAGCCCGGAAACGCGCTCCGTCAGCTTGGGATTCGCCGGGTCCGGCTTTATGGTGAATTCCGAGAGGTCCATGACCGGAAGAGTGGGGAAGATTGCGCGCCGGGGCAAGCGGCGGATGATCGGCTCCCGCAAGACGGAAGCGATGCGGTCCCGATTTGACGCGCGAGCGCCTGGTATGCACGAGTATCCATATGAATGAGTTCGGTCTGGCCTTCGTCACCGCCTTCCACCTGATCGCCGACCTCGACCCCGGTCTGGTGGGGATCGTCGGCCTGTCGCTGCGCGTCAGCCTGACCGCCGTCCTGCTGTCGGCCCTGATCGGCCTGCCGCTGGGCGCCGCCGTGGCCGCCTTCCGCTTTCCGGGACGGCGCGCCGTGACCCTGTTCCTGAACACGGCGATGGGGCTGCCGCCGGTGGTGGTCGGGCTGATCGTCTATCTGATCCTGTCGCGCTCCGGCCCGCTCGGCGTGCTGGGGCTGCTGTTCACCCCGACCGCGATGATCGTGGCCCAGACCGTGCTGATCGTGCCCATCGTCGCCGCCCTGACCCGTCAGATCGTCGAGGATCTGCTGGTGGAGTATGGCGACCTGCTGCGGGTGATGGGGACCGGGCCGCTGACCACCCTGTGCACCCTGCTGTCGGAGGCGCGCTGGAGCCTGCTGACCATCGTGCTGGCCGGCTTCGGGCGGGCCTCGGCGGAGGTCGGGGCGGTGATGATCGTCGGCGGCAACATCGACCGGGTGACCCGCGTCATGACCACCTCCATCGCGCTGGAGACCAGCAAGGGCGACCTGCCGCTGGCGCTCGGCCTCGGCGTCATCCTGATGGCCCTGTCGCTGTCGGTGAACCTCGCCGCCGCGATGGTGGGGGAGACGCGGCGGGCCTGAGTCTCCGCTGCCTCCGCGATTCTGGAAAATTTGCAATGCCGTTCGAACTTTCCCATAGTCGCCGCCACAGCCTGCAACCAAGGCGGGCATGAACCTGGAGAGGGATAGTCCGATGCTGCGCCGTTCTTTCGTGCTGGGATGCGCCGCCGCGGCGGCTCTGCTGCTCGGCTCCGTTCAGCCGTCCACCGCCGCCGACCGCTTCATCACCGTGGCCTCCACGACCTCGACCGAGGATTCGGGCCTGTTCAAGTCGATCCTGCCGAAGTTCACCGAGAAGACCGGGATCGAGGTCCGCGTGGTCGCCAAGGGCACCGGCCAGGCCATCGACATCGCCAAGCGCGGCGACGCCGACGTGCTGTTCGTCCATCACAAGCCGTCCGAGGACAAGTTCGTCGCCGAGGGCTTCAGCACCGAGCGCAAGCCGGTCATGTACAACGACTTCGTGATCGTCGGGCCGAAGGCCGACCCGGCCAAGGTCGGCGGCAGCAAGGATGTCTCCGCCGCGCTGAAGAGCATCGCCGCCGCCAAGGCTCCCTTCGTGTCGCGCGGCGACGACAGCGGCACCCACAAGTCGGAACAGGCGCTGTGGAAGACCGCCGGCGTCGACCCCACGGCGGGTGACGGCTGGTACCGCGCCATCGGCCAGGGCATGGGCGCCACGCTGAACACCGCGGCCGCGGTGAACGGCTACGCCATGACCGACCGCGCGACCTGGCTCAGCTTCAAGAACCGCGGCGACCTCGATGTGCTGGTGGAAGGCGACAGGCGACTGTTCAACCAGTATGGCGTCATGCTGGTCAACCCGGCCAAGTTCAGCCACGTCAAAGCCGCCGACGGGCAGGCCTTCGTGAGCTGGCTGGTCTCCGCCGAGGGCCAGCAGGCCATCGCGGATTACACGATCAACGGCAAACCGCTGTTCTTCCCGAACGCCAACGAGCCGGGCGCCTGACCGCCCCCGCTCCGCGGACATGAAAAAAGGCGCAGCCCCGCGGCTGCGCCTTTTTCATATGGCGGAAAAAGAGCCCGCTGGAAGAAGCCGGCCTACAGCTTCTCGTTCAGCGACACCGGGACGCAGCGGTGGCCGCTGCGGGTCAGTTCCGAGCAGACCTTGCGAGCGGTCCCCTCGTCCAGCCCGACCATGCGGGCGCGGTAGACGGTGGAGCCGTTGGACTTCACCGGGGTCACCGCCGGCTTGGCGGCGCGCAGCAGGAAGGGCGCCTGCTTGGTCGCCTGGGTCAGCGCCCGCTTGCTGGCCTCCCGCGTGGAGAAGGCGCCGACCTGCACACCCCATTTCGACCCGTCCGTCTTCGGCGAGTCGCCGTCCTCGTCACGGGCGCGGGCCGGCGGGCGGMCCGCGGCGGGGGTGGAGACGGTGGAGGCGAGTTGCGCGATGGTCTCCGGCCGGGCCGGCGGCCTGCCCTTGGCGGTGGCGCGCGGCGTGTCCTCGTCCCCGGCGCGGGCGACGACCGGCGCCTCCGAACCGCGACTCGGCTTGTCGAACGCCCGGTCCAGGATCGCTTCCATACGGGCGTCGCGCGAGGCCGCGGACTTGCCGCCCAGCACCACGGCGACCAGCCGGCGCCCGTCGCGCACCGCCGACGCCGCGAGGTTGAAGCCGCTGGCCACCGTGTAGCCGGTCTTGATACCGTCCATGCCCTCGTAACGCGACATCAACCGATTGTGGTTGTTCAGGCTGCGCCCGCCATAGACGAAGGCGCGACGGCTGAAATAGGGGTAGTAGCGGGAGTGGTCGGACAGCATCGCCCGCGACAGGATGGAGAAGTCGCGCGCCGTGGTCAGCTGCTCCATATTCGGCAGGCCGTTGGAATTGCGGAACACGGTGTTGCGCATGCCCAGCTCGCGGGCCTTGCGGGTCATCATCTCGGCGAATTTCGCCTCGCTGCCGCCCAGCGCCTCCGCCAGCACGACCGAGGCGTCGTTGGCCGACTTGGTAACCAGCCCGAGGATCGCCTGCTCCACCCGCAGCGTCTTGCCGGCGCGCAGCCCCAGCTTGGTCGGGGACTGCGCCTCCGCCCAGGCCGACACCGGCAGCGCCTGGTCCAACCGCAGCCGCCCGGAATCCAGCGCGTCGAAGGTCAGGTAGAGCGTCATCATCTTGGTCAGCGACGCCGGATAGGTGAGGGTGTCGGCGTTCTCCTCGTGCAGAACCTCACCCGTGCGCGCGTCGACGACGATCGCCGCGTACTTCGCAGCCAGCGCCGGCAGCGGCGCCAGCACGGTCGCCGCCAGAACCGCCAGCGTGCCGCACAGCCTTCTAACGAAAGGGGTAATGCCGAAGGCACTTCCCAGAGTCGAACGTCCATTCGCCAAACGTTCTGTGGCCTGTTCCCCCTCCGTTTCGCGCCCGCCCCAAGCGAATGCGAAAAGCAGGCTTCGAACGGTCTGGCCCGTTACGTTCATGATGCCCCCGCCAAAGGCTAATACTTGCTGTTTGGCGCAATGGTAAATTCCATGGAAATCAGTGTCTAGCGACAATTCGTTAATTTATCGCCTCGATTTCTTCGGCGCCGCTGTGACGCAATTGGATAAGGCGGGGACCCGTCCGGGGCGAACCGCGTTGAAGGAGCGCGACCGTCGATCCATCTTCCCGGAAGGGCAGGACCATCCCACCCCATCCATACCGGACGCGAGGCACCTCATGACACGCCCGCCCAAGCGACGCCCGACGATTTCGCGCGCTGCCGTCCGGGATGGACGAAGAGGACGGATGGCGCGGGCGGTGGGGCTGGCGGCGGGACTGGCCGTGGCGGGCCTCCTCGCCGGTTGCGCCTCGGTCGGGCCGACCGACAATCCGGTGGCGCGCAAGCTCACCTGGGTCAGCTACCTCAACGGCGACGACCTGCGCGCCGCCTGCACCAAGGGGGAGACCGACCGCTACCGGCTGGTTTTCAACGCCGACTATCAGAAGCATGTGCGGACCTACGACATCGTCGGCGACCGCAGCACCGGCGGCGCGATGGTCGAGGCGCGCGTGCTGGAGGCCACCGACCTCGCCCGCATCGACCTGGACGACCCGGCGGCGGTCGCCCGCGGCCCGGTCGCCAAGGCCCAACTGTCGCCGCGCCAGTTCGCCCTGTTCGTCCTGCGCCTCTACGAGAGCGGCGCCTTCGAGCCGGCGCCGAGCGGGGTGCGCCTGCCGTCCAACGGCGTCTACTGGCTGATCAACGGCTGCCGGCGGGGAAGCTGGTTCTTCAACGCCTACCCCTACCCCTCCGACCGCTTCTCCGACATCCGTTTCGACGGGCCGCTGAAGGAGCTTGACGGCGGAGACCAGGGAACCGGCGTGCCTTACCCTGCCCTGCCGCGCCCGCAGGACGCGCCGCGCACCCTGCCGACCGGCGGACAGGTGGACAGCGCCGGCGTGGTCTTCGAGGTCCAGGTGGGCCGCGACGCGCTGGTCGGGCCTACCGCGCCCTTCGGTACCTGGCTGTTCGCCGGGAAGTAGCGAGCAGGGCTGACATTCCCCCCTCCCCGGCCCTCCCCCGCTGGGCGGGAGAGGGAGATCAGTCCCCTCCCCTGCGATAGCGGGGGAGGGTTAGGGTGGGGGCAAAGGTTTAGACCACTTCCTCTTCAGCGACATCCGCCCGCGCGCCCGCGGACAGCAGCGTGTCCACCCACGGGCCGTCCGGCATGCGGCGGGCCAGTTCGGTGATGTTCCGGTTCCACCACAGGCGCTGCTCGACCAGGTCGTCGTAGTCGAAGTTCGACTGGCGCCACAGCCGCTCCTGGGCGTTGAACGTCACCATGTCGATGGGAAAGCCGACGTCGTTCGACGAGAAGCGCGTGCTGTCGAAGGACAGGTAGGCGATCTTCAGCGCCGTCTGCATGTCCGTGCTGTAGGACAGCGCGCGGTCGAGGATCGGCTTGCCGTAGGCGGTGGCGCCGATCGACAGATAGGGCGTGCGCTCGTCCACCTCGATCCAGTTGCCCTCCGGATAGACCAGGAACATGTACGGTTCGCGGTCCTCGGCGAGCTGGCCGCCGATGATGGCGTGCAGGTTGAAGGCCAGCTTGGACGCCTCCAGCGACTCCTTGTCCTCCGTCGCCACTTGGCGCAGGCAGGCCGTGAAGGCCGACAGCGCGTCCAGCATGGTCGGGTAGGTCTCGCCGCGGCGCCGGGACATGTCGCGGCGCAGGTAGGCCAGCGTCTTGTCGCGCACGCTGCGCAGGCCGGAGTTCAGGATGAAGAAGCGGTCCCCGCCGCTGCCCACCATGGTCACCTTGCGCGCGGACGACAGCTGCGAGCCGCTGGTGATGCGCCCGTCCGACAGGCCGATCAGGCCGTCGCGGGTCTTGATGCCGAGGCAATAGGTCATGAAAGAACGTTCCCGAACTGAAAGCTGCGACGTTCCGCCGCGGTTGGTCTGACCTTTGGCCGAAGCGCGTCCCTTCGGCGGGCAGGGTAGGATTGGGCACGATCGGCGGTAAAGCTTTCGTAAAGGCTCCGCCCAGTCGAACCGAAGTGGATCGGTTTTCCCCTTTGGCGGAACGGTGGGGCTTGCGCCGTACCGCCAAGCAAAGGGGACAGGCTCAACTGATATATTGTGCGGCGCACAAGATTTTTTGTTGACTCCACGGACAACTGCCCATAGTTTAGCCATTGCTGCACTGCAGCAATTTTGGGCCCGGACCCGTCCGGGCTTCCCCAACGCAGCCGGTCTGCGCCCCACAGGCGGACGGTCCGCCGGTCCGGGTTGATGCGCGCCGGGCTTCGACGAAGGAAGGAACGAAGGCATGACGACCGTGACGAAGGCCAAGCCGGCCCCCGCCCCCACCCAGGCGTTCGAGAGCGCCGCCGCCCAGGCCAAGGAGCAGGTCGAGGGCTTCGTCAAGGCCGGCCAGGAGCAGGCCGCGAAGACGTTCGAGCAGACCGCCTCCGTCACCAAGGAGCAGGTCGAGAAGCTGTCCGCCCAGCTCCTGAAGATCTCCGCCGAGCTTCAGGCCCTCAACAAGGCCAACGTGGAAGCGCTGATCCAGAGCGGCAGCATCGCCACCCAGGGCGCCGAGGAGTTCACCCGCGAGGTGTCGGCCTACGCCCAAGCCTCCTTCGACAAGTCGGTCACCACCGGCAAGGCCCTGCTGACCGCCAAGTCGCTGAAGGAGGTCGTCGATCTCCAGAGCGAGTATGTGAAGGCCAGCTTCGACGCCTTCGTCGCGGAATCCTCCCGCCTCCAGGGCATCGGCACCCGCGTCGCCACGGCGGCCCTGACCCCGCTGAAGGACCGCGTGTCGGTCACCGTCAGCACCCTGTCCAAGCCGATCGCCGCCTGACGCGGCCGCACGCCGAATCCCGGCCGTTCCCCAACGGCCGGGTTTCGCGCGTGAAGGGGCTGGCCGAGACGCGCCAAAGTTTTTGTGCACCGCACAAAATCCCGTTGACAGGCGCCTTCCCCTGCCCTAAGTTTAGTCATGCTGCATTGCAGCATCGACCCGACGCCCGAAGCCACGGGGTCGCTGGTCGGATCATCCGCGCGGTCGCCAATCGGTGGGTCCGGCGCGGGTCAACCCGATGAAATTCGAGGAGCCGTTCCATGACCGACAAGTTCGCCGCCGCCACCAAGACCTTCGAAGACGCCGTGTCCGCCGCCAAGCTGAACGTGGACGGCCTGGTCAAGTCCCAGCAGGAGCAGTTCGAGAAGGCCTCGGCCCAGATCCTGAAGGGCTTCGACGAGCTGACCGCCCTGACCAAGGGCAACGTCGACGCCGTCGTGAAGTCGGGCACCATCGTCGCCAAGGGCGCCGAGGAAGCCGGCAAGCAGGTCGCCTCCTTCACCCAGTCCTCGCTGGAGAAGAGCGCCGCCACCGGCAAGGCCCTGCTGGCCGTTAAGACCATCCAGGAGCTGGTCGAGCTGCAGAGCAGCTTCGCCAAGGCGAGCTTCGAGACCTTCGTCAAGGAGAGCGCCAAGCTGCAGGAGCTGTCGCTGAAGACCGCCAAGGACGCCTTCGCGCCGATCAACGACCGCCTCCAGGTCACGGTCGAGACGCTGTCCAAGCCGGTGTCCAAGACGGTTGTGGCGAAGGCCGCCTGATCCAGGCCGGCCCCAGACGTCAGCCTGAGACAAAATGACCCGGAGCCAGCAATTTCACAGGCCCGGCCGCGAGGCCGGGGCGGCTCCCACCTCCATCGCCCCCGGGACGCAACCGTCCGGGGGCGTGGACGGCGCAAGGCGGTACCGCTTTAGATCCTACCGCCTCACGGCATTGTGAAGTTCCGGGAAAGCCCGGCGGTGCAAACCGCCGGGCTTGTTTGTTTTCGGGCGATGGGCATCTACAGGATGCCGGCACCGGGCGCCGGCCGTGCCATTTTTGGCACGCCGGCGTGGCAGTTCTGCCGCAAAACGGATGTTTTCCACCAATTCCGGGGTAGCCGGGCAGGTTTCGTTCCGAATGGGCCTCTCCCAAATGGGGACTCACCGAAAACGGCCCCTTCCCACCGTGCCCGGAGTTCTCATATCATTCATGCGACGTACATCGCGATGCTGACCTGTTGAGACCATGGCCGAAAACGACAAACACGGCGACGAGGGCACCACTACGGGCGTGGTCATCAAAACCAAGCCTAAGACTAAAAAGCCTTCGATGTATAAGGTCTTGATGTTGAACGACGACTACACACCTATGGAATTCGTCGTTCATGTCTTGGAGCGCTTCTTTGCCAAGTCGCGCGAGGAGGCGACACGGATCATGCTGCATGTGCACCGGCGGGGCGTGGGCTTGTGCGGTGTGTTCACCTACGAAGTGGCGGAGACGAAAGTCACGCAGGTGATGGACTTTGCGCGCCAGAACCAGCACCCGCTGCAATGTACGCTAGAAAAGGATTAAGGCCACAGATGCTGTCGCGTAACTTGGAACAGACGCTGCACCGAGCCCTGGCCCATGCGAACGAGCGCAGGCACGAATACGCGACGCTCGAACACTTGCTGCTCGCATTGACCGAGGATGCCGATGCAATGGCCGTCTTGCGCGCTTGTGGGGTCGATCTGGACCGCCTGCGCGCCGAACTCTCGGATTACCTCGACAACGAGCTTGCGAACCTGATCACGAACAGGCCCGATGATGCGAAGCCGACGGCTGGCTTCCAACGGGTGCTGCAACGCGCGGCCATCCACGTCCAGTCGTCGGGGCGTGAAGAGGTGACGGGAGCAAATGTGCTCGTCGCCCTGTTCTCTGAACGCGAAAGCCACGCGGTCTATTTCCTGCAGGAGCAGGAGATGACCCGTTTCGACGCGGTGAACTACATCTCTCACGGAATCGCGAAGGCCCCGGGCCGCTCGGAAGCGAAGCGCGTTACCGGAGCCGACGAGGACGCGGCGGCGGAGAAGGTCGTGAAGAAAGGCAGCGAAGCCCTAGAGGCTTATTGCGTCAACCTGAACAAGAAGGCGGCCAGCGGGAAGATCGATCCGCTGATCGGACGGGAGCAGGAGGTCGAACGGACCATCCAGATCCTGTGCCGGCGGTCGAAGAACAACCCGCTGTATGTCGGTGACCCCGGTGTCGGCAAGACCGCCATCGCCGAGGGGCTGGCCCGCCGCATCGTCCATGGCGAGGTTCCGGAGGTGCTGAAGGGCGCCACCATCTTCGCGCTCGACATGGGCTCCCTGCTCGCCGGTACGCGGTACCGCGGCGACTTCGAAGAGCGCCTCAAGGCCGTCGTCTCCGAACTGGAGGCCACGGAAGGTGCCGTCCTCTTCATCGACGAGATCCACACGGTCATCGGCGCCGGTGCGACCTCGGGCGGTGCGATGGACGCCTCGAACCTGCTGAAGCCGGCCCTCGCCTCCGGCTCGCTGCGTTGCATCGGTTCGACGACCTACAAGGAATACCGGAACTATTTCGAGAAGGACCGGGCGCTCGTCCGGCGCTTCCAGAAGATCGACGTCAACGAGCCGACGGTCGAGGATGCGATCAAGATCCTCCAGGGGATCAAGACCTACTACGAAAAGCATCACCGGGTGAGCTACACCAACGACGCGATCCGTTCGGCGGTGGAGCTGTCCGCGAAGTACATCGGCGACCGCAAGCTGCCCGACAAGGCCATCGACATCATCGACGAGGTCGGGGCCGCGCAGATGCTGCTGCCGGAGAACAAGCGGAAGAAGAAGATCTCCGTCAAGGACGTGGAGGCGGTGGTCGCCAAGATCGCCCGCATCCCGCCGAAGTCGGTCAGCCGCGACGACAAGGAAACGCTCCTCAACCTGGAACGCGACCTGAAGACCATGGTCTTCGGTCAGAACAAGGCCATCGACGCGCTGGTTTCCGCGATCAAGCTGGCCCGTGCCGGCCTGCGTGAACCGGAGAAGCCGATCGGCAACTACCTGTTCACCGGCCCGACCGGCGTCGGCAAGACCGAGGTGGCCCGCCAGCTCTCCCTCACGCTGGGCATCGAGCTGACCCGCTTCGACATGTCGGAGTACATGGAGCGGCACACCGTCTCCCGCCTGATCGGCGCCCCTCCGGGCTATGTCGGGTTCGACCAGGGCGGCCTGCTGACCGATGCCATCGACCAGCATCCGCATTGCGTGCTGCTGCTCGACGAGATCGAGAAGGCGCATCCGGATCTGTTCAACATCCTGTTGCAGATCATGGATCACGGCAAGCTGACCGACCACAACGGCAAGACGGTGGACTTCCGCAACGTCATCCTCATCATGACCTCCAACGCGGGCGCCGCGGACATGGCCAAGCCGGCCATCGGCTTCGAGCGCGAGCGTCGGGTCGGCGAGGACATGGAAGCGGTGGAGAAGCTGTTCACGCCGGAGTTCCGCAACCGTCTGGATGCGATCATTCCCTTCGCGCCGCTGACCCAGGAGGTCATCAACCGCGTGGTGGACAAGTTCATCATGCAGATGGAAGCGCAGCTCGAAGACCGCGGCGTCACGATCGAGCTGGACGATCAGGCCCGCGAGTGGCTGGGCAAGAAGGGCTACGACCCGCTTTACGGCGCGCGTCCGCTGGGCCGCGTGATCCAGGAGCACCTGAAGAAGCCGCTGGCGGAGGAGCTGCTGTTCGGCAAGCTCGCCAAGGGTGGTCTGGTCAAGGTCACGGTGAAGGACGACAAGCCCGCCTTCGACTACACCGAGGGGTCGCGCAAGCGGCGCTCCGGCGACGAGGACGAGGACGAGGTCGTGCACGAACTGGCGGAATGACGCCACGTCGCACGGAACGCGAAAAAGGGGGCCGCAAGGCCCCCTTTCTTTTTGTGCGGCATTCGGAAAAGCCTGCCGGCGCTTATTCCTCGACCAGGACGACCGCGTCGTTGGAACTCTTCATCAGGGCGATGCCGTGCAGGCAGTCGCGCTCGGCCGTGTAGCCCTCGCTGCTGACGGCGATGGCTTCTCCGTTGGCGGCGAGGAAGGTCCAGCGCCATTCGTTGCGGTGATCCTTGTAGACCTTGTACTTGGGAGCCTTGCCCGTGGACATGTTGTCCTCCTCGCCGTTGGTCTGATACGGACGGCGGAGACGGCACGAATGTGAGGGGCGGACGGTTGCATTCCCGACGCCGCATCACGGACACTCCTCAGCGGCGGCGCCCACAGAATGAAGACGGAGGAAACGCACCATGCCCCTGCCCTTCCTGAGCGGACTGCGCGTCATTGATCTCGGCCAGTATCTGCCGGGTCCCTACGCCGCCCAGATGCTCGCCGACCTCGGCGCCGAGGTGGTGAAGGTAGAGGCCCCAAGCGGCGATCCGCTGCGCAAGATGGGCCCCACCGACGCAGACGGCACGACCGCCGCCTACAAGCTGCTCAACGCCGGCAAGACCGTCATCCGCCTGAATCTGAAGGACGAGGGCGACCGCGGCGCCTTCGAGAGGCTGATCGCCGGGGCCGACGCCCTGGTGGAAAGCTATCGCCCCGGCGTGCTGGACAAGCTGGGGGTGGGCCACGCCCGGCTGCGCGCGCTGAACCCGCGGCTGGTCCACGCCAGCCTGTCCGGATGGGGCAGCAGCGGCCCCTACGCCCGGCGGGCCGGCCATGACCTGAACTACATGGCGGTCGGCGGCGGGCTGGATTCGTCGGGCACACCGGACCGTCCCTCGATCAGCCACCCGCCGGTCGCCGACTTCGCCTCGGCGCAGCAGGCGGCGCTGGCTGTGGTCGCCGCCCTGTTCGGGCGCCAGCGCAGCGGCGAGGGCTGCTTCCTCGACCTGTCGATCATGGAGACGGTGCTGGGCTGGCAGGGCGTCAACCTGACCGCCGACGCCCGCGGCGAGGTCCCGGCCCGCGGCGAGGCGCTGCTGTCGGGCGGGGCCGCCTGCTACCGCATCTACCGCACCGCCGATGGCCGCTTCGCCACCCTGTCGGCGCTGGAGGCCAAGTTCTGGCAAGGCTTCTGCGAAGCGGTGGGACGCCCCGACTGGATCGTCCGGCAAGAAGCCGACCCGCTGCCCCAGACCGCCCTGATTGAGGAGGTGGGCGCCCTGTTCGCCAGCCGCAGCCTCGCCGACTGGAAGGCGCTGCTCGATCCGGTGGACTGCTGCTTCGAGGCGCTGCCGACGCTGGCGGAAATGCCGGACCACCCGCACATCGCCGCCCGCGGCCAGATCCGCGTCACGTCGGGACCGGAGCCGCTGGTGGAGACCCTGATGGGCCTGCGCGTCGATGGCGGGACTCCGCCCGAGCGGGCTCCCTTGCGCGAGTCCACGGCGGCCGCGGTGCTCGCCACCTGGACGTGAGGCCTATAGGGCGATGAGGGGCCCGCCGCCGTCGCGCGGCGGCCGCGCGTCCAGCGGGCCGCGGCGGGCGCCCATCAGGCTGGCCTTCGACAGGTTCGCCGCCGCGTCGTCGCAGCCGCGCAAGTCGGCGGAGGCGAGGTTGGCCATCTCGAAGCTGGCGCCGGCCAGCTTGGCCCCGGTCAGCCGCGCGCCGCGCAGGTCGGCGGCGGCCAGCGTGGCGTTCGTCAGGTTGGCCGGCCAGTTCCGCCCGGTCGGGGTGCCGTCCGGGTTGCGCAACTCCACCATGCCGAGATCGGCGCCGTGGAGATCCGCCCCGGTCAGGTCGGCCCCGCTCAGGTTCGCCCCGGTCAGCACCGCCTGATCCAGCCGCGTCCGGCGCAGGCTGGCCCCGCCGAAATCGGCCAGCGAAAGCGAGGCGTTGGACAGCCGGGCCTCGTCCAGATTGGCGTCGCGGAACACCCCGCCCGACAGGTCGCAGGCGGTGAGGTCCAGCCCGCGCAGGTCCATCCCGGTGAAGTCCGCCCGCAGCCCGGCCCCGCCGCCGCTGTTGATCCACAGGATGTGGGCGTCCAGCACGCCGCGCACCGGCGTCGGCAGAGCGTCGGCGTTCCTCATATAGACGGCGCCGCTCAGGTTGGCGCCTTGCGTGTCCGCCACGGTCAGGTCGACGTTGCGCAGGGTCGCCTCGCGCAGGTCGGCGTTGCGCAGGATGGCGCGGGTCAGATTGGCGCCGTTCAGCACGGCGCGCTTCATCTTGGCCCCGCTGAAGTTCGCCTCGGTCAGGTCGGCCCCGGCCAGATTGGCGGCGAACAGGTTGGCGTTGCTGAAGTTGCCGCCCGCCGTCGAGGCGTTGGCCAATTCGGCGTGGCTGAGGTCGGCGCCCTTGAAGTTGACGCCGTCCATCCGCGCGTCCGTCAGGTTGGCGGGCCGCCGCTCCTCCTCGTCCTCGCGCCCGGCGCGGTGGACCATGATCTGGCCGGGGCGCAGATCGGCCCCCTCGAAGTCGGTGCGGGTCAGGTCGGCCTTCAGGAAGTTCGTTCCGCGCAGGTCCGCCCGCGCGAAGGAGGAGCCCACCAGCTTCGCCCGGCTGAAATTTGCCCCGAACAGATCCGACATGGCGAAGCTGACCTCCTCGAGCTGGGCATCGGAGAAATTGCCCTGGGTGAGGATAGCCGTTTGCAGGTTGAAGCCCTTCAGCCGGAGCCTCGACAGATCGACGCCCTTCGCCTGAAGGCGCACACCGCCCGGCTTCAGTTTGAGATAGAATAGATGGTCCCGCACCTGCTTCAGGAATTCCATGGTGCGGTCGGTCATCGGGCGGGTCCGTCGGTCGGCTGTTCGCGCCCACACTACGCCTTGCGCAGGGGCAGTAAAGGGGAAATCCCCAATCGTCCGCCGCCCCTGCAATGTCCCGGACGCATGTCCGACCGGGCTGTGGGTCGGTTGCCAAACGGTTGAACGACAACACGGTTAGGGTTTGGGAGAGGGATAGCATGACGAGTTTCGACACGGACTGCCTGCGCCGCGCCATCGCGCTCAGCCGCACACACATGCAGGGCAACGCCGGCGGCCCCTTCGGCGCGGTCATCGCGCGGGACGGCCGGATCATCGGCGAGGGGTGGAACTGCGTGACCTCCACCAACGACCCGACGGCGCACGCCGAGGTCGTCGCGATCCGCAACGCCTGCCGCGACCTCGGCAGCTTCAGCCTCGCCGGGGCGACCGTCTACACGAGCTGCGAGCCCTGCCCGATGTGCCTGTCGGCCATCTACTGGGCGCGGATCGAGCGCATCGTCTACGCCAACGCGCGCGACGACGCGGCGGCCATCGGCTTCGACGACGCCTTCCTCTACACCGAGATCGCCCTGCCGCTGGAGCAGCGGGCGATTCCCATGCAGCGCCTTCTGGCCGACGAGGCGCGCGCCGTCTTCGACGACTGGGCCGCCCGTCCCGACCGCGTTCCTTACTGATCCAAATGGCCGTCCCGGCGGTAGGGTGACAACTCCATCAGCGCTTCCCGCTCCGCCGCCACGCCGGGCCGCTCGCGGCGCAGGTAGTCGGCGATGGCGCGGTGGAAGCCGGGGTCGGCCACCCAGTGGGCGCTGTAGGTCGGCACCGGCAGATAGCCGCGTTGGATCTTGTGCTCCCCCTGGGCGCCGGCCTCGACCCGGCCGAGGCCGCGCTCGATGGCGAAGTCCAGCGCGCGGTAATAGCACGCCTCGAAATGCAGGAAGCGGTAGCTGCCGTCGGAGCCCCAATTGCGGCCGTAGAGGGCATCGGTCCCGATCAGGTTCAGGGCGCCGGCCACCCACTCCCCGTCGTCCTCGCACATCACCAGCATGACCCGGTCGGCCATGGTCTCGCCCAGCAACCGGAAGAAGGCGCGGTTCAGATAGCCGCCGCCCCATTTGCGGTCGGCGGTCTCCAGATAGAAACGGTGGAAGGCGTCCCAATGCTCCGGCTTCAGGTCGGCGCCGGTCAGGCTGTGCAAGCGGACGCTGCTCTCCGCCACCTCGCGGCGCTCCTTGCGGATGGCCTTGCGCTTGCGGCTGTTCAAGGTGCCCAGGAAGTCGTCGAAGCTGGTGTAGCCGCGGTTCTCCCAATGATACTGCACGCCCTCGCGGAGCAGCCAGCCGGCCTCGCCGAGGCGGCGCCAGTCGCCCTCCTCCGGAAAGGTGACGTGGACGGAGGAGACGCCGTAGCGCCGCGCCACCTCCTCCATCCCCTGGATCAGGGCACCGGCGACCGCGTCCATCCCCTGGGTCGAGGCGCCGGGCCGGACGAGCAGGCGCGGCCCCGGCACCGGGGTGAAGGGCACGGCGCATTGCAGCTTCGGATAATACTGCCCGCCCGCCCGCTCATAGGCGTGCGCCCAGGCGTGGTCGAAGACATACTCGCCGTAGGAATGGTTCTTCAGATAGAGCGGCACCGCGCCCATGATCCGCCCTTCCCCGTCGAGGGCGACGAGGTGACTGGGCTGCCATCCGGTACGGCCGACGGTCGATCCCGATTCCTCCAGCGCCAGCAGGAAGGCGTGGCTGAGAAACGGGTTGTCCGGCCCGGCGCAGGCGTCCCATTCCTGGGGATCGGCCAGACCAATGCCGGTCAGGACCTTGACGGTGATCGTCCCCCCGGCCGCGGGGTCGGCGCCGGGGGTGGGGCCGCTGTCCTTGCCGTCGGGCATGCTCTCTCCTTCGCGGGTACGCCGAGGGAGGTGGGCACTTTGCCGCGCCGCGGCAAGAGGCCCGCCCCCTCCCCCCGATCGGGAGCCCGGATCAGGCCAGTTCGAGGATGGCGTCCACCTCGACCGCCACGTTGCCGGGCAGCGACGGGGCGCCGACCGCGGCGCGGGCGTGCTTCCCGGCGTCGCCGAACACCTGCATCATCAGCTCCGACGCACCGTTGATGACCAGCGGCTGGTCGTGGAAATCCGGCGTGCCGTTGACGAAGCCGCCCAGCCGCAGCACGCGCGCCACCCGGTCGAGATCGCCGCCGCAGGCTGCCTTCGCCTGGGCGATGATGTTCAGGGCGCACAGCCGCGCCGCCTGCTGGCCCTGCTCCACCGTGAAGTCCTGGCCCAGCTTGCCGACGAAGCGGCGCTCGCCGTTCCACACGGTGACCTGCCCCGACACGTAGAGCGTGTTGCCCGACTGGGTGTAGGGCACATAGGCCGCCACCGGAGCCGCCGCCTGCGGCAGCTCGATCCCCAACTCCTTCAGCCGCGCCTCGATGCGTCCGGCCATGCTCATCCCTCCGTCTTCGTTGCGGGCGCCGAGTACGCTCCGATGGGTGGCGCCCCGATGGGTGCGAGACCCCGACGATAGCTCCCTCCTCCGCCGTCACCAAGAGCTTACCGGCACCGCACGCACTCGCCCCAACTGGGAAGTTTTGTCCCGGAGTCCGGAGCGCAACACCCTTTCTGCCCGGCAAAACTTTCCGCCACCGTGGGAAGGACCATCCCGGCGGCTGTCGGCGACTCATCGCGCAAGCATCATTTATTTTGTTTGATATCAATATCTTATTGGAAAACGCACAAACTGGCACGGGTCTTGATAGGGGAGGACCGCGCAAATGCACGTTGCCTCGCTTCGGTTTCAAGCACCAGCCGCGGGGCGAGCCTCAGAAGGAGACTTGGAACCATGGCCATCAACGACGTCACTCTCACCGCGTCAATGCGCACGAATCTGCTGCAGCTGCAGAGCGTGAACGACAAGATCGGTGTCAAGCAGAACATCCTCTCGACCGGCAACAAGATCAACTCGGCGCTCGACGGCCCGACTTCGTTCTTCGCAGCGAAGAGCCTGACCCAGCGCGCCGGTGACCTGTCGTCGTTGAAGGACGCCATGGGTCAGTCGATCAGCACCATCAAGGCCGCCGACAAGGGCGTGACCGCGATCGAAAGCATGATCGAGCAGGCGCGCGGCCTGACCACCGCCGCCTACTCCGCTCTGGGCTCCGACGCCGGCGCGGTCGCCACCCGCAAGACGCTCGCCTCGCAGTTCAACGCGCTGAAGGAGCAGATCGACAAGCTGGCCGGCGACAGCGGCTATGCCGGCAAGAACCTGCTGGCCGGCAACGGCTTGCGCATGGACTCCACCAGCGAGTCGCGCCGCGCCGTCAACACCATCCAGGGCATCGAGAACGCCCGCATCACCAACGTGGTGTCAGCCGACACCTACACGGTGCGCATCAAGGGCGACGGCTCCATCGAGGGCGCGGCCGGCGAGATCAACAGCGCCGAAATGGCCCACGGCTTGGTCGGCCTGAAGCTGTCCGGCACGATGGCGAGCACGCTCGGCAGCTTCTCCGACGTGCAGATCGAAGTCCGCGGCGCGTCGGGCCGCGAGCGGTCGTTCATCATCACGGACGGCGACGAGTCGCGCACGATCACCTACTTCGACAACAGCCAGACCATGGCCGCCAACACGACGACGGCGGCCAAGACGGGCACCGCGCAGGTCACCCAGGTGACGCTGGGCGGCACGATCGAAGCCGGCGACAGCTTCACCATCACCGTCGAA
>NZ_JBFUHT010000032.1:0-54489 GCF_056402275.1 Azospirillum sp. P4_B5 | reverse complement strand
ATGATGCCGCTGCCCATGCCCTGACCCATCATCGGCGCGTTGCCGGGCGCGCCGGGCTTCGCGCCCGGGGTCGGCTGCGTGGGAGGCGGGGTGGGGGCCGGAGCGGGCTGGGCCTGCGTCGTGGCAGCGGCCCCGTCCGGATGATGGGCGTCGTGGTCCTGGTCTGTGGTGGTCTGGGCCTGGGCGACCGACATCATGGCGGTCAGCGCGAGTGCCGGGAGCATCTTGCGGGTGAGAGACGACATGGCGTCCTCCATCTGAACATCGGGTTCGAGCCATCCCGGACGGACTCCACGCGGGAGCGCCGGGGACGCAAAAGCCAAGCGCACGAGGGCCGAAACCGGCCTCCTTCGCCGAGCCGAGGCTCAGGTCGGGCGCGGGCGGACTCGTGGCGTCAGATGGTCAGAGCGGGGGGCGGATAGCCGGGTCGATGCCGATGCCGTCCGGCGTGGCCAGGGCAGGCAGATGCTGGGACGTGTTCAGGCGCGGGGTGAACGCCTCGACCATCGCAACGGGGAGGCCTCCGTGCATGGTGACGCACTGAGCGACGCTGCAGCAGGCCCCTTCGTCGAGCAGACCAAGGTCCCCACACGGAGCTTCCTCGTGCTCGTGGTCCGGGACGGTCGCGATGGTATCGCCATGGGCGTCGACCAGAACGTGCTCGTGAGGAGTCTGGGACGCGTGGTGAGGCCCCAGGTTGGCGTGGCTCGGCGCGGCATAGACGAGCAGCGTGGCCAGCATCAGCAGGCTCACCACCACCCTCCTCACCGACGACCGCGTCGCACGCCACATGGCGTTTGCCTCATCTTGTGGGAGCCGTGCGGCACCCCAGTGCCCACCGCACCCTTATGGAAACCTACGACCGTTCCCTGGCCCCTGCAACAACAGATGGCTTCGGCAACGATCCCCACCAAGCGTCGGAGAAGGAGTGCGTCGGAATG
The DNA here is from genome assembly GCF_056402275.1 of Azospirillum sp. P4_B5. NCBI lineage: Bacteria > Pseudomonadati > Pseudomonadota > Alphaproteobacteria > Rhodospirillales > Azospirillaceae > Azospirillum > Azospirillum sp. P4_B5. Next base: position 53,548 of record NZ_JBFUHT010000032.1, on the reverse strand, counting down.
TCCCCCGCACCTTCGACCGGGTCGGAGATGCCACAGGAAGAACCCTGCGCCTTCCAGCCGCTGGAAGGTCAAGGACAAAGTCGAACACGTCTCCTGTCCGGTCACCGGCGCCGTCCTGCCGCAGGCGCAAGGCACCACCGCCCGGTGACGTTTCACCCACGGCGTTTCCACTACCGGACCGTGACACGGGCGCCGGGTTGATGCCGATCAATTCCCGGACCTACGATACGGGTTACGGTTGGCATGGCCTGGGAAGTCCCGGGTCATTGGTGACGATGGCAGACATGACGCGGTTGGGCCACATCTTCGCCGTTCTGGCGTTCGCCTTCGCGCTCCTGGTGGGCGCGGCGGGCGGAGCCATGGCGCATGTGGAGGCCCATGGCGGCCCGATCGACCACAGTTCCCACCACACGCCATCGCCTTCGACCCCGTCGCATGGCGACTCCCACAAGGCCGCCCTCGTGGTCGTGGCTCCGTGTTGCCCGGCGGCCGAAGCCCCGGCGGACCATGTCGTCGCCGTCGCGGTGACGATGGTGGACACGTTCTGGCACCCGCGGCCCGACTACGCCCCCAACGCCCGGGACATCGCGCCGGACACGCCCCCTCCGAAAACTGTCCTCTGACCGGCCGAGCGCCCTGACGCCGTCTGCGTCGGATGCCCGGCCACGCGCCGCCCGACCGGCGGCGTTCGCGAGCGATTCCGACCACGCGACCAGAGGACTCTCACGATGTCTGAGAGGCATTTCACGACCCGTCGCGGCTTCATCGCCGGACTGGGCTTCGGCGCCGTCTCCCTGTACGGCGCCTGGGCGGCATACGGGGCCGCACCGCTCCCCTTCGGCGGCAAGGCGGCCGCTGCCCCCGAACCCGACACTCACGGTGGTGGTCATGGCGGCCATGGTGCCGCCGAAGCACCCGCCGAGGCCGGTGGCCACAGTGGTCACGGGGCTTCTGCGGGCATGGCGCCCGAGGAGTTCCGTTTCGAACACGACTACTTCATCCAGCGGTACACGCAGAAGGACGGCAGCGTGAACCCGCACGTCAGCGAGGACACGCACAGCCACGCCGCCGAGGGACATGACCACGGCCATGACGCCGGAGGCGAGCCGGTGGACGTCTACCTGATGGCCCAGAAATTCTCCTACAGCCCGGACATGTTGTGGCTGAAGGCCGGGCAGGCGTACCGGTTCCGCATGATGGCGGACGACATAACCCACGGAGCGTCGATCCAGCTGGGAGCCGCTAGCCGGATTATCCGTCTCCGCCCGGGCACGGTCACCGAGCAGACGATCACCTTCACTAAGCCGGGCGAGTACCTCGTGTACTGCACCGTCTACTGCGGCCAGGCGCACGACGCCATGCAGGGCCGCATCGTCGTCGCGTGACCCGGGGAGGCCCCACCATGGATACCATCTCAACGAACGTCGCCCCGGTCGGCTCCAAGCCCACCCTGGCGGCGCGCATCAAAGCCCTGCCGACGCCCGACAAGGCGCTCCTCAAGCTGCTGTTCGGTGCCGCCCAGCTGGCGCTGGTGCTGGGCTTGATCGGAGGCTTTGCGACCGCACTGGCCCGTGCCGGTGCGCTGACCTTCTTCCCCGACGACGCCTACCGCCTGCTCACCCTGCACGGCGTGTCGGTGTTCTTCTACTGGCTGTACCTGATCCAAGCGGCCCTCCTGCTTGTGCTCGCCGCTGCCGAGAACGGACGCGGGCTGGCGTTGCGCCCGTTCGCCTGGCTGGGTGCCGCGCTGATGCTGGCGGGCTTCGGTGTCAGCGAATGGATCTCCTACACCGGCACGCCGCTGCTCTACGACGGCAGCCCGGAACTCGCCGCGGACGATCCGCGCTCGGTCGGGTTCTTCGCGCTGGGCTACCTGCTGCTCTCCGGCGGCCTGGTCGCCTCGGCCGTGAGCGGCATCGCGACGGTGCTCCAGCCCCGGCTGCGTGGCGAGGCGGACGCATTCACCTCCATCGGCTTCGCGCTGTTCGCCTGGGCGGGGTTCCTAGTGGTCAGCGCCATCGCGGCGACGAACGCCTTCCTGCCGGGCGTGCTGTGGTCGCTGGGCGCCGGGCCGTTCCCGGCCGACTACGGCACCGAGTGGCACATCCTGTTCCACAACCTGCACTACCTGCCGCTGATGGCGACGGTGCTGGTGTGGTACGTGCTGACCGAGCACCTGACCGGCGTGAAGTCCATCCACGGCGCCAGGATGTCGAAGGTCGTCTTCGCGGCGTATCTGGTCTTCGTGCCGCCGACCAGCCTCTACCACATGTTCCTGGAGCCGAACCTGTCCGAAGGCGTGCGGGTGGTCGGCTCGCTGCTGTCGCTGTTCGTCTCGGTCCCGACGCTGGCGGCCTTCGCCATCATCGTCTCCTCGCTGGAGGCCAGCGCCCGGGCGCGTGGCGCAACCGGCTTCTTCGGCTGGATGCGCGCGCTGCCATGGAACAACCCGGCCATGACGAACATGGGCTGGGCGGTGGCGAACATGATGATCGGCATCACCTTCGCTTTCGTCCTGATCCAGGGCGAACTGGCACCGATGCTGTCGGACACCTTCTTCGTGCCCGGCTACTTCCACTTCTTCGCGGTCGGTGTGCTGACCCAGACGTTCCTGGCCGCCATGATGGTCATGCTCCCGGCACTCGGCGGCGGCACGCTGTGGCGCCCGGCGGTGCTGAGGCGCATGCCCCTGCTGGTGACGATCGGTCTGGTCATCTTCGGCGCCGCGGGCATCACGGCCGGGTTCATGGGCGTGCCGCGCCGGGTGTTCGACGTGAGCTACGGCGGCATGGCCCCCGCGGCGTGGCCGGTGCTGATGGCCCTGGTCGGCGTCGGCGCCACGGTCTTCGCCGTGGCCATCTCGGTCACCGTCTACGGCGTCGTGCGCACGCTGCTGTCGCGGCGCGCGACGGCTGAACGGGCTCCCGTGGTCGATTGGCAGGCCGGGGCGCGCGGCGTCGGCGTCGCGCCCGCGTGGACCGGGCCGGTGTCGGTCGCCGCGCTGGTCGCCGCCATGTACGTCTTCACCATCGTCGCGTTCCAGCTGATCCAATCCCTGCCGATCATCGCGATCGGCGGCGGGCATGGGCACTGAGCGCAGGAGAAAAGCCATGAAGAACGACGAACTCTGGCTGACCCTGGCCATCGTCACGGTGTGGGCGGGGTTGGCCGCCGTCTACGCCTTCGTACCCAGCCTCGGGATGCCCGGCTACGTCCGGGTCTGGGGCGGCGGCGCCATCGTGTTTCTGGTGCTCGCCGGGATGCTGTTCGCCGTCGGCCGCAAGGCGCGTAGGGGCTGAGCCGTTGCGCACGCCGCCGCGGGGGTGAGGGCATTGCTCAGCCCCCGTGGCGCCCGATGTCACTTCTTGATGCCGAGGAGGTTCTCGGCCTGGGCGAGCGTTGCCTCCGACTCGGCATGCTTCCCCTGCTTGTGGAGCGCCTCGCCGTCGGCGCGGAGCTTTTTGACCTCGGCCAACTTCGCGGCGTCCAGCTTCGGATTGGCCGCGAGCGCCTGGTCGATGGCGGCCATGTGCCTGGGGCAACTGTTGGCGAGCGCCGGGCCGGTGAGGGCGACGGCGAAGATGGTGGCCAAGGCGATGTTCCTCAACATGCTTCCCCTCCCGTTTTGCGGCACGCGAGAGCGCGGGCCGTTTGATGGACGTCGGAACAGCGCCGGGTATTACAGCACCCGCGACCGCGGATAACGACTGGGCAACAGTATAAAGGCATCCAGGATGGCATTCCGCCATCGTCCACTCCCAGGAGGGTGCCTTGAAGCTGGTTCGCGACGCGAGGACATTGAAGCTGAAGGCAATCGCCTCGCTTCGAACTGCCATGACGGGGTTCAACTCCTTCGGTGAGGACGGCCGCGTCACCACGGTCCTCCTCCACCTTCAGCATGCGTCCGAGATGCTTTTGAAGGCGGCCCTCGTGCAGAAAAGGGTGCAGGTCTTCGACCGGGAGAAACAGTTCTCCTTGGGCTTCGAAAAGTGTGTCAACTTGGCGAAGATGCACTGCGGAGTCACCGAGGACGAGGCGGGCATCTTCAAGGCGGTGGACGCCATGCGGGACGCGGCCCAGCACTGGTTCGTCTACGTCTCGGAGGACATCCTTTACCTGCATACCCGCGCACTGGTGACCGCCTTCGGCTCCGTCCTAAAGCGGTCGCTCGACGACGACCTGTCGTCGCACCTGCCGACCCGTGTCCTGCCAGTCTCCACGATGCCTGCGGGGGACTTCGACTTCCTGATCGACCGTGAGCATAAGCTGGTTGCAGAACTCCCGGCCCCCGGGCGCCGCGCCCAGGATGAAGCGCGGGGGGCGTCAGGGCCATGCTTGCGATGGAGTCCCATGTCTCTGACGACGTCGAGATCTCCGAACGGGACATCGAGCGCGTGGTGAAGGCGGTCAAGGGCGGAAAGTCCGTTGCCGACGTCTTCCCCCGCCTCATGGCCCTGAGGGCAACCGCGACCGGCGCCGGGCCGACCGTCAAGATCAAAATCGAGAAGAAGGTCGGAGCGCCGGTGAGGCTGATCGCGAGCGACGATCCGGCAGAGGCCGGGGCCGTCCGCGAGGTCGACCTTCGCAAGCGATTCCACATGAGCGCCACGGACTTGGCGGCGAAGAGCGGGCTGACGCCGCCGAAGGCCAACGCGGTCCGGCAATGGTGCGGGATCGACGGCGATGCCCAGTGCTGCCACGTTTTCCAGCACGGCAGCATGAAGTTCCCGTCCTACTCGGACCACGCCCTGACAAAGATGAAGAAAGCGGTCGAGGACCACGGGATCGACGCGATTTGGGCCGCGCACAAGGGGAAAGCAGCCAAACCGGTGCCCGAAGTGCGCGCGGCGTAGGGTCGGGTCCGGACCAGTCGCGTCGACCGTCCAACCGCTGTTCCTCGACCTCTCACAGATTGGTTGGCCGGTTGATCCGACCAAGGTCCGCCGCATCGGCCGCCATGCGCCTCACGCACCAGCGGGCGTAGGTCCTGGCGAACAGGATGCCAAGGATGCGTCCGTCAGGCGATGCGGGGCGAGAGAAGTCGATGAACACGCGCAGCGCCGAACCGTCCCCCTTGGGTTCAATCTCGAAGCCCATGCGGTACGGACCGATGACCAGAAGCCGGGGGCGCCCCATGGTCTCCCACACCTTGCGCCGCGGCGGATCGCGTTCGGTGACAACCTCGTCGACGCCCAGGGAGATGTCGAGGAAACGGCCGCTCATGCGGATGACCGATCCGACAGCACGCCCCTTGTCCTCGTCGAAGGCGTAGGTCATGCGCCCGCCCAGCGTCATCATGGAAGGCTTCTCCATGTGCGCGGCGAGCCGCGTGTGATCGTCCAGGCGTTCGAAAAGCTGCTCTGGCGCCATGGCCACCTCGACGGTCGCGGATTCGTGGAACGGGTAAGCCATATCCGCCTACTGCGGAAGCCATCGTTCTCGGGGACGAAATGGTCCGGCAGGGGCACCCTCGGGGGCCCTGCCTCTTCAACAAGCCGCCGTGGCGCGTGTCCCGCCAGCGCCGCTCAGACGAGCGTGCGCAAGATGGCGTGGATGGCCTTCATGCCGCTTCCGAACCGGGCGATGGACTCCCGGTGCGACTCCAGTTCCCCGTATGGCAGGTAGCGGACCTTGAGGTCGGCCACGCGCGAGAAGGCGGGCCGGGCCAGCTGGGTGCGGACCTCCTCCTCGCGGCCGTTCGGCGCCACCAGGAACAGGCACTCCAGTGCGTGCGCGTCGCCGCCGAGCGCGAGGTCGAGCATGCGGACAATGCCCGAGTAGATCGAGGTGGAGTGCTCGACTTCGAAGGCGGCGGCGACGTGCGCCTTGCCGCGGTCGAGCCACAGCACGTCGATCAATCGGACGGCGTCGGCGCCCGGCGCCTTCTCGATCGCCTCCGGCAGGCGCTCAAGGCAGCCCGCGCCGAGCTTGCCGCCGTTGTAAGGCCGCCCACGGTCGTTCGACGCGATCCAGACGTCGTAGTCCAACGCCCTGCCGAGGTCGCGCAGCCAGCCCTGGATTTCGGTGTGCGTGCGGTCGCCCTCGCGCTGGGCGGCGGCCGCCTTCGTCGCCTTGTCGCTTTCCTCGCGGACCTTGGCCAAGTCGGCCTCCCAGGCGGCCCGGGCGGCCGCGTCGTCCTCGCGCGGCCGCGCGGCATACCGGCCCGAACCGACGTCGAACAGCAGGCCGCCGACGGCGCCGAGGTCGTTGGAGAGCAGGTCGCGGTGCTCGGCGTTGAACGTCAGGATGCCCTGGCGCATGGCCAGGAACTCGTTGTGGCTTTCGAGTTCGCCACATCCAGGGGCTTTGGGATGTAGGGAAGGCCGCACTCAAAAGCCTTCTTAGGCCCATGTTGGATCGGATCAGAATAGGCCGAGGACACCGGCGTTGCGGTACAGCATGTAGGCGGCGACGGCGAACAGCACGGCCGCGAAGACCTTGGTCAGCGCGCCCTTGCGCGTGGACAGCCCCACCGCGGCCTTCATGCCCGCGAACCCGCCGACCACGCCACCGGCGATGAACAGCGCCGCAACCGTCCAGTCGACAAGTCCCGAGAGCGCGTAGTTGGCCGCCGTGGTCAGGCCGAAGGCGCCCACCGAGAACAGCGACGACCCGATGGCGTTGAGCACGGCCATGCCGCTGCCGAGCAGAAGGCCCGGGACGATCAGGAAGCCGCCGCCGATCCCGAAGAAGCCCGAAATCGCGCCGGTCAGGAAGCCGATGCCGACCAGGCGCACCGCAATGGACTTGTTGATGCGCACCCCGGGGTCGCCCTCGCTCCCGCGCTTCCTCAGCATGGAGGCGCCGACCGCGACCATCACCAGCGCGAACAGGAACAGCAGGCTCTCGCCGTTGACCGCCTTGCCGAGCGTCGAGCCGACCAGCGCCCCGATCACCCCGGACGCGGCGAAGGTCGCCGCGCAGGGCCACTTCACCGTCCCGGCCCGTGCGTGCTGGGCCAGGTTGGCGAAGGCGTTCGCCGCGACCGCCAGGGCGCTGGTGCCGATGGCGACGTGGGGGTCCGGCACGCCCACGACGTAAAGCAGCAGCGGCACGGCCAGGATCGACCCGCCGCCTCCGATCAGCCCGAGGGAGAAGCCGACCAGCGAGCCGGACAGGATCGTGAGGAGTTCGGGCATCTGAGCGTTCCAGGTCGGAGAAGGTCACACTGTCGCAGCGCGACGCACGCGGATGGACCGCATCAGGTCATGGGCGCCGATCCCGGCGAGCATGGCGGCGACGAACAGCCCCGCCCCAGGAACACTAAGGCCGAACGCGGCGAGCGCCGGGCCGGGGCAGTAGCCGACCAGCCCCCAGCCGACGCCGAACAGGACAGCGCCGGTCGCGAGTCGGCGGTCGACGGCCGTTGCGGTCGGGCCACGGAGCGCCGTGTCGATCAAGGGCGTCCCGCGTCGGCGCGCAAGGGCGAAGCCGACCGCCGCGACCGGGATGGCGGCGGCCATCACGAAGGCGAGGCTCGGGTCCCAGGAGCCCGCCACGTCGAGGAAGTCCAGCACCTTGGCCGGGTCGATCATGGAGGACACCGTCAGGCCGAGGCCGAACAGCAGGCCTGACGCGAGGGCGACGAGCAGGGCGGGCATGGCGGTCAAACTCCGATCAGGTGGCGGGTGACGAAGACGGTGGCGGCGGCGCTGGCCATAAACAGGCCGGTGGCCGTCAGGGAACGCGGCGACAGTCGGGCCAGGCCGCAGACACCATGACCGCTCGTGCAGCCGCTGCCCAGTCGGGTGCCGAAGCCGACCAGCAGACCGGCGACGATCAGAGTGGCGGGGCTGGCGGGCGACGCGGAATGCGGCAGCGCACCGCCCGCCGCGCCGTAGAGCAGCGGCGCCGCCATCAGGCCGACCAGAAAGGCGGCACGCCAGGCGACGTCGCCGGGGCGCCGCGCGCCAAGGCCGCCGAGGATGCCGCTGATCCCGGCGATCCGGCCTTTGGCAACCCACAGGAGGGCCGCGGACAAACCGATCAGGAGGCCGCCGAGCGCGGCCGAAGCAGGCGTAAAGTTTTCCATGGGTCTCTAAGGTCGGGATTGGGCCGTCATTCGGGGCGAGAAGCGGCGCAGAACAGGCGGTAGAGGTCGGTGAGGATGGGGCGGACCCGGTCTGAGCCGATGCGGTAGAAAATGACCGTGCCGTCCCGGCGGGTCGCGACGAGTCCTTCCTCGCGCAGCTTGGCGAGGTGCTGGGACAGGTTGGACTGGGAGAGACCGAGGCGCCGGACGAGCTCGCCAACCGGCACCTCGCCCTCAAGCAGCGAGCACAGGATCATCAAGCGATGGCGGCTCGCGAGCGAGCGCAGGAATGCCTCGGCATCGGCGGCGCGGGCTTCCAACTCGGCGGGGTCCATCGGCGGATCGTTGGGGGTGTCCGGCATAGTTTCCAAATCATTAATTTAGTCTTGACTAATGTATGAGGCCGAGCCACCTGTTCAAGCGGTATTGGGAACGGACCCGCCAGGCCAGCCAGGAGGTCTCCATGAAACCCGACGTGATGCCGCTTTTCGACGAGGCGACCAACACCGTCAGCTATGTCGTCGTCGATCCCGCCACCCGGGCCGCGGCTCTGGTCGACAGCGTGCTCGACTTCGACCCGAAGTCGGGCCGCACCGCGACCGCCTCGGCCGACCGCATGATCGCGCTGGTGCGCGAGCGCGGCCTTACCGTGGGGTGGATCCTGGAGACACACGTCCACGCCGACCATCTGTCGGCGGCGCCCTACCTGAAGGAACGGGTCGGCGGCCGCATCGGCATCGGCGAGCACATCCGCGAGGTCCAGAAGGTCTTCCGCACCCTGTTCAACATGGAACCCGGTTTCGTGGCCGACGGCCGCCAATTCGACCATCTGTTCGCCGACGGCGAGCGGTTCCGGATCGGCGGCCTGGAGGCTCAGGCCATCCACACGCCCGGCCACACCCCGGCGGACATGACCTACCTTATCGGCGACGCGGCCTTCGTCGGCGACACCCTGTTCCAGCCCGACTACGGCACGGCGCGCTGTGACTTCCCAGGCGGCGACGCCCACGCCCTGTACCGCTCGATCCGGCGCATCCTGACCCTACCGCCTGAGACGCGGCTCTTCACCGGCCACGACTACAAGGCGCCGGGCCGGGACGAGTACGCCTGGGAGAGCACGGCCGCCGAGCAGCGGGCGTGCAACGTCCACGTTCGGGACGGTGTGGGCGAGGACGAGTTCGTGGCGCTCCGCACAGCCCGTGACCGGACACTGGACATGCCGAAGTTGATCCTGCCCTCGGTGCAGGTGAATGTGCGCGCCGGGCGGTTGCCGCCCGCCGAGGAGAACGGCAAACGCTACCTCAAGATCCCCATCGACTCTCTGTGAGCGCCCGTCAGGGCTCCCCGGTGTCCGGCATCTCCTGGCGGGTCCCGGAGACCAGATCCTCGATCCACGTCGTCGCGGCGACGGCCTAAGGCAGGCCGAGGGTCGGGATCGCCAGGAGCGCCACTTGCCGGATCGCTTCAGGGTCGACGCCTTCGGCGAGCGCGCGGCGGACATGGGAATGGACAGCACCCTCCGAGCGGGCGCCGATTGCCAAGGCCAACTTCACCAGCCGCCTCGTCGTGTCGTCGAGCGGCCCCGATCCGGCAAAAACGACAGAAGAGACTCACAGGAAGGGAAGAGACACCCCATGAAGACCATCAACACGCTGGCCTGCGCGCTCGCGGCCCTAGCCGTCGGCACGATCACCCTCGCCGTGCCGCACGCGGCGGACCCGCAAAGGATCGACCTGACCCAATGGACGCCGCCGGATATTGCGACGGTGAAGGACGACGACCTCGGCAAGCTCGTCAAGTACGGCCACACACTGACGACCGAGACCCACAGGCATCTCGGCCCGGAGGCCGCCGACCCGGCCAAGCGGTACGCCGGGAACAACCTGGCCTGCCAAAGCTGCCACCTGAACGCCGGAACGCAGCCCTACTCGATGCCGTGGACCGGCGTGCATGCGGTCTTCCCACAGTACCGTGGCCGCGAGGACGCGATCAGCACCATCGAGGAGCGCGTCAACGGCTGCATGGAGCGCAGCATGAACGGCAAGGCGCTGCCGCTGGAGGGCACCGAGATGAAGGCGTTCGTCGCCTACATGAAGTGGCTGTCCACCGGCATCCCGGTCGGCGCGAAGATCGAGGGGGCGGGCACCCGGCCGATCAAGGAACCGGCCCGCGCCGCCAACCCTGAACGCGGCAAGCAGGTCTACGCCGAGGTCTGCGCCGCCTGCCACGGCGAGGACGGCCAGGGCGTGCGCAAGGGGCAGGTCGGCGACGGACAGGGCTACCAGTTCCCGCCGCTGTGGGGGCCGGACAGCTACAACGACGGCGCGGGCATGTACCGCCAACTGACCGCGGCGGCCTTCGTCCACAGCAACATGCCGCTGGGCACGACCCACGAGGCGCCGGCCGTCTCGGACGAGGACGCCTACGACGTCATCGCCTTCGTGAACAGCCAACCGCGTCCCCACAAGGCCAACCTCGACAAGGATTTCCCGAACCGCCTGCGCAAGCCTGTGGACATGCCGTTCCCGCCGTTCGCCGACGGCTTCCCGGCCGAACAGCACAAGTACGGCCCCTACGATCCGATCCGCGCCAAGCTGAAGGAGTTGCAGCGGGCGACGCAGTAAACGGTCAGGCGTCCCCTCGGCGGAGGAGCCGGCGGGCTTCTCCGCCACTCCTGTCAGCCGCCAGAGTGAACCTCGCGTTCGACGCGCGTCAGCAGGTCGGTGAAGAAGGTCACGTCCTCCGGCGTCAGGCCCAGCTTGGCGTGGCGGGGCAGGAACTCGGCCACGGGACGGCCGCTCTCCCGCCCGTGCAGCACGCCGTCGCGGACCACCAGCGATTCCCGGGCCAGATCGGCGGCGGACTCGTGGCAGCGGCCGCACCGTTCCTTGAAGCGCGGTCCCGTGCTGGCCTGGGCGAGCAGCATCTCGTACATCGGCCGCACGAGGTTCTGCGGCAGGTGATGGTGTTGCAGGAAGACGATCAGGTCGTCCGTGTGATGGCGGCCCTGGAGCTTGCCGTCCTTCACGGTGAGGAACCGTTGGGCGAAGGCCCCGGCGTGGGGGTGGCAGTCCCCGCAGGTCTGCTCCCAAAACTGGTGCAGGTCGGTCGCCTTGCCCGGCGATGTCGCAAGGAGCAACGGAACCAGGAACGGCAGCGCAAAGACGGTTCTCATGCCGCGTCTCTTCGAGAAGCAAGGAATCAACCGACTGCGGGCAGCATGGCACGTTTCCTCATCGGATAGTACCCCCTCCCTACGTAAATCACGGCGGCCCGCGCCAGATACCGCCGTCTTTCACCGCACGACGGCGGTGGCCACCGGGTGGCTCCTGGACGCTGCGCCACTCTCCCTGCGCAGGGCGATCACCGCGCTGCACGCTTGTCCACCACTCCGGGAATGTCCCGGGTCGGCCGCGGGAACCTGCCCTTGAGGGCGTCCACGCCTTCCTGGGGGCGGGCAGCGGGCACGAGATCTTGTCGGGCACGACGGCGTTCCGCGGTCGACATGTTCATCGCGCGATCGCGGGTCTCGACCAGCCCAGGCTGAGCCTCGCCGTCACGGTTGAACGACCAGGCCAGCATGGGAGGGCCGTAGGGCATCCGGTCACCCGGTTGCGTGCCCTTCTCGGACTGCCATGTGTGCCAGGTCTTGCCATAGCTGTTCATCTTGCTCTTCATCAACTCGTGCTCGGCGACGTCGGGCAGGTTCGGCGCCACCAACTGTCCGGACAGGATCTCTCCATTGTGGGGGTGCCAATACCGGCGCTCCTGCCGCGGCAACCGCTCGAACAGTCGCTCGGAGATGATGTACTCGACACCCGTCAGGTTGGCGCTCGCGGTGTTGCCGTCGAACAGCGCGCACTGGGCGAAGTCTTCATTCACCTGGCGACAGAAGTGGTGCGCCTCCATCTGGTGGTTGGGCTCGTTCTTCATGGGATGGAAGCCCACGAGGTAGACATCCATCCCGCCGAGCGGCGCGTTGCTTTGAAGCACCGCCGCCCCGGCCTCGAGCACGTTGGTCTTCATGCTCTCGGCGCCGCCCTGCGGGCTGACGGACGGCGCCACGCTTCCTGTGCCGGTGCAGGCGGCAAGCGCCACCACGAGCGCGAGGGACAGAGCGGTTCGGTGATGCGGTATGGCCATGGTCCCGTCCTTAAAAATTGGAAAGTCGAGGCTCCGGGGCTGCATGGAACGGACCCTCCGCACGCCCCGGAGAAGACAGGATGGAATTGCCCGGCCCGCCGCCGAGTCAGGCGGCCGGTCGGGAGCACCGCCCCGCGCAGGACGACGTCGCGGGCGCTTACGACGGGCTATGCGGGCACGCCCTGGAAGGACTTGTCCCCGATACGGCGCAGTGCCTCCGGTGCGTCGTCGGGGCAGTCGCCGCAGAGGCGGTTCGCAGGGACCGCCACGTCGATCTTCTTCGGGTACGGCAGGCTCAGGTTCGCCATGATCGCGGCGAACTCCTCCAGGCTCTTGTCGTCGCCCAGGCGCGGATTGCGTTCCCGCTCCTGGAGCACGGTCGAGGCATGCCGGTGCTGGTAGTCGTGGCTGGGGTAGACGAGCGTGTCGTCCGGCAAGGTGAAGATCTTCTCGCGCACCGACCGGTAGAGCGCCTCGGTGCTGCCGTTCTGGAAGTCCGTGCGACCGCAGCCGTCGATCAGCAGGGCGTCGCCGGTGAACACCCGCGGCGTGTCCCCGCGTTCGACGAGGAAGCAATGGTGCGTGTCGGTGTGGCCCGGGGTGTGGAGCGGCTTGAAGGTCAGGCTGCCCATGGTGAGCGGCTGGTCCTCGGCGATCCCGATATCGGCGCACGGCAGCCCGTCCATCGCCGGATAGGCCACCTTGCAGCCGGTCAGGCTGCGCAGTCGACAGGCCGAACTGATGTGGTCGGCGTGGATGTGCGTGTCGAGCGTCACGGCGAGCCGCAAGCCGAGTTGCTGGATCAGCGCCAGATCACGCTCGACCGTTTCCAGCACCGGGTCGAGCAGGATCGCCTGGCCGGTGTCGCGGCAGCCGAACAGGTAGGTGTAGGTCGAGGATTCCGGCTCGAACAGCTGACGGAAGATCACGGCGCCCCTCCTCGCGTCTTTCCGCCGTCCACGTAGCGTGTGAACAACGCCCTCATCTCCGGCGTCCCGAACTGGAAGCCCATCGCCTCGGCCTTGGCCGCCGCCGCGTCGTCGGACAGGCCCTCGATGCGGGCGACGTGCATGAAGGTGAAGAGGGCGGCGCGGCGCCCCGACGCGCAATGGATGGCGACCGGACCCGGCAGGCCCGCGACCTCGCGGTCGAAGCGTTCGGCGGTGGCTTCGTTCATATCCTGGGGGGAGACGGGGATGCTCAGGTAGGCGAGGCCGTGGCTCCGGGCGATCTCGCCCTCCTTGGTCGGCGACAGCACCTCGTCCTTTTCGCCGGGGGTGCGCAGGTTCACGATGGAGCGGAAGCCCTCGCGGGCCAGTTCCCCGACGCGGCCGGCGGTCGGCGGTGTCATTTCGATGGTGAAGCGGTCGTCCACCCTCAAGCGGTCCGTCATGCCATGCTCCGTTTGTGTGCGGGTCGCCGTGGAGCCCGGACCGATACCGGCCGCGGGCACCTCGGGTGGGTCACGCCACGGTGGCGTCCAACGCCGCCTCAGCGCGCTGGCGCGGGGTCGTGTTCGGGGACGTCGTGTCAAGCCGCCGGAAGTCGCCGCGCAGAGCCTTGAGCGCGTACCGCTCGCGGTCGATCTCGGCGGTGGTGCGGACGCCCAGGCGGCGGAACACCGGGACTGGCGGGCACCAGCCCTGGAGCGCGTGCTGGAGCAGGAACCCGGTCACGACCGCGGGCAGGACCAGGAAGCGGCGGTCCACGAAGGCGCCCAGCACGGTTCCGGTCAGCGCCAGCGTCGCCGCGTTGGCCTCGAGCGTGCGCTCGATGTCCCACTCGTGGTCGAGCTCGTCCAGGCGCCGGTCGATCGCCTCCGGGTGCTCGGCGTGATGGCGGACGCTCTCCTCGATCTCGGCGACGAAGCGGCGGTTGAGGGCGGCGGACGTGGCGTTCTCCACGCGCGACGCGGTGGCGGGCAGCATGGTTCCCTCCTGTGTCGGTTCCGGTGGACGGCGCCGCGCTCAGGGGCGGCGCCGTCATGCCCAGCAAACATTAGGAAGGTCTGATGCGTTCCCGGAGGTCGTGGCCCGACATGTCGACCGGACAGACCACCGCGTGGCGGCGCTGCCTCCACTCCCAGGTGACCGCCGCCGCGGTGACGGCGGCGCCGACCACGGCCAAATGAAGGCGGTACGGCTCGACGTGGGCGAGCAGCAGGTCCGCCCCGAAGACCAGCAGCAGGAGCTTGTTGCAGGTCGGGCAGGCGATCCCCAGGAACCAGAGAACGCTGCCCAGTCCGGCGCCACGGGGCGGACACATCGGCCGCCGGATGGCCACGTAGATTCCGACCAGCACCGCCTGGACGGCGAGCAGCCAGACTTCGAACCCCTGGGTCGGCGTCATGCGGACGAACACGGGGTTCGGCCACACGGCGGTGACGGTTCCCAGCACTAGGAAGATCAAGATCGCCGCGGCGGTCCCTCGCAGGACACGAGGCGGGCTCATCGGACTGTCGGCGAGATTCATGACGGATGCTCCACGCTGGTTCAGCCCTGCTTGTCGTCGCGCTTCTTGGCGCGGACGTCGGCGACGATCTCCTTCATCGTCTTCAGATCGAGGCCGCCGGGAATGAGGTAGCTGCCGATGACGAAGCCCGGGGTGCCCTGGAGTTTCAGCATGGCCGCCTGCGCGGATGCCTGCTTGAAGGCTTGGTCCACCTGAGCGTCGCGCTCCTTCAGGTCCCGCTCGGCCCGCGCGAAGTCGAGACCGGCCTCGCTGGCCGCCTTGCGGATCTTCTCCTCGTCGAGGCGACCGGGAATGTTCATGAAGGCGTGATGGACCTGTTCGTAGCGGTCCTGCCAGCGCGCGGCGAGCGCGATCCTGGCGGCGTAGATCGACGGCGCGCCGAAAACCGGCCAGTGCTTGTGGATCACCCGGACGTTCTTGTCCTCGGCGACCAGCTGCTCGAGGAAGGGGTGGACCTTGCGGCACACCGGGCACTGGTAGTCGAAAAACTCGATCACCGTCACGTCGCCCAGCGGGTTGCCCACGACCACCGCGCTGGGGCCGCGGGTCAGGGCATCCGGGCCGAGTTCCGCCACCAGGGGCGGGGCCGCCGTGGCCGCGGCGGAGGTCGGGGCGACGAAGGACTGGATGGCGACAGCCCCGGCGCCGAACGCGGCGGCGGAGACGGCGACGGTGAAAAGGGTCGTGACGAGGCGGGAGGTCATGATGGGACTCTTGGCTCCGTGATGCGACTGGGCGGACCGCCGCTCGGGACGCCCGGAGGCGGCGGTCGGGATGCTGAGGAGCGTCGCGCTCGGACGTTCCGGCTGGCCAAGCGCGACGCGGGGCGTGGTGTCTGCGAGACTCGTGGGGGAAGCCGCGGTTATCCGGCTGTCCGGGCCTTTCGGACGGCGTCCAGTACGGCGCCTTCGGACAGCACCTCGGGCAGGACGATGCCGTGCGGCGCGCCCGGCCCGTAGACCGCGTTGAACGGGATGCCATAGCGGTCGTGCTGGCCGAGGTAGGCGGCAATGGCCGGGTCGGGGCTGGTCCAATCCGCCCGCATGGCGACGACGCCGTCCCTCGACAGCGTACCGGCCACCGGCTCGCGATCGATCACCAGCTTCTTGTTGACGATGCAGGTGACGCACCAGTCCGCCGTTACGTCGACGAAGACCGTCTGGCCCTGAGCGACCAGCCGGGCGATCTCCGCCTGCTCGAACCGCTGCCACCGCGCCGATGCCGCGGAAGAGGTGGCCGGGGCCGCGTGGTCGAGGACGGCGGGGATGGCGACCGCCGTGGCGAGCGCGACCAAGGCCACCGGCCCGGCCGCGAGGCTCACGGCCCCGAAGCCCCGGGTGGCCAGGGCGAGGGCGCCGACGGCCAGCAGGGTGGCCGCGACGACGCTGGCGGCCGTGCCGACCGACGTCTGCGCGGCGAGGACCGTCACCAGCCAGATTGCTGTGGCCGCAAGGGCAGCCGCGAGCAGGTGGCGGAGCGTGCCCATCCAGCGCCCCGGCCGGGGCAGCAGCGCGACCGCGCCCGGAAACAGGGCCACGAGCAGGTACGGGGCTGCCAAGCCGACGCCAAGCGCGCCGAACACGGCGAGGATCTCCAGCGGGCCGCGGGCCAGCGCGAAGCCGACCGCGGTGCCGAGGAACGGCGCCGAGCAGGGCGTCGCCAGCAGGGTGGCGAAGGCGCCCATGGCGAAGTGCCCGGCGGGGCCGTCGCCCCCGACGGTGCCGAGGGCGGTGGACAGAGAGGACGGCAGCCGGATCTCGAAGACGCCCGCCATGCTCGCCGCGAAGGCGACGAGGACGCCCACCATGACGGCGAGAAAGACGGGCTGCTGGAACTGCATGCCCCAGCCGACGATGCCGCCCGCCCCCTTGAGGGCCGCCAGGGTGCCCGCCAGGACGAGCATGGCGGCGATGGCGCCGGAGGCGGTCGCCAGGAAGCCCAGCCGCACCCGGCGGCGCTCCTGGCCTTGCTGGCCGATCACCGACATCAGCTTGAGGGAGAGCACCGGCAGGACGCAGGGCATCAGGTTGAGAACGAGACCGCCCAGCAGGGCCACCGCCAGGAACGGCAGGAGGTCGGCGAGCCGGTCGCCCGTCAAGGGCGCCTCCGACGACACGGTGACCTTGGCCTCGACGGCGCGGCCGCCATCGACGACCGTGACGGTGAGGGGCCTGTCGGCCATGCCGACGACATCGGGTCCGGCGACGACGGGCAGCGTGAGCAGGGCGGTGCGTCCGCCGTCCTCGCGCGCGACCTCGGGCTTGGCGAACGCCCAGTCGCCCCCCTCGACGAAGGCGTCGGGAGCCGCCAGCGGCGCCGTGGCCGACGCCACGCGGACCACGAGCGCCCCGCGCGCGGGGTCGGTCCAGGCGCCCTCGACGGTGACGCCGGACGAGTTCCCGTCACCGGGAACCTGGGTGTCGAACCGTGCGATCAGGTTGCCCGCGGCCGCGTCAGGTGTGGCGGGACCCGCGGGCCGGTCGAGGCCGACCTGGTGCGCGGCCGGGACGCAGACCTCGCTGCACACCAGCAGGTCGACCTTGCCGCGCAGCGAGACGGGCTCGCCCGGGCGCTCGACGGTCACCTCGAGGGGGAGGACGACCTCGCCGGTGTAGCCCAGGGTCTCGATGCCGAAGGTCGAGAAACGGTGCGGCGCGGGCCAGCGGACCGCGACGGACGCAACGTTGGTGGAGCCCGACCAGTCCATTCGGGGCGGCATGCCCGCGTCTCCGGGCGAGCGCCAGTAAGTTTTCCAGCCGTCGTCCAGGACGATGCGGAGCCCCGCCGGGATGGTCTGTGACTGACCGGCGGCGTCGACCGACGCCAGGATCTGCACCGTCGAGGTCTCGGCCGATGATTGGGGACCGACCATTGCGGAGACGGAGACGGGGGCCAGCACGGCGAACAGGAGGACCGCCGGGAGGGCGCGCAACAAACGGCTGGTCGCAGCCTTGTAGGTACCGCCGAACACGGCGGCGAGCGGCGCCAGCGAAGGGCGCCGGGTGACAGTGATCGACATCGCGTTGTCCGTCCGCTGAGGGAACAGGGCCGTGCGCTCCGGAGTGGAGCGGCAAGCCTGCTGGGGATCGGCCACGGACGGTCCGGCGGCGGGCAATGCCCGGCGCAACGACGGCCCTGTGGCGGTTCAGGCGGACAGGCGCGGAGGCGGCAGGTCGGGGAGCGTGGTGATGCCGCGCGACGGATCGTCGATGGCACACGCGTGGCTGTCGGCACCAGCTGCCGAAGGGGGGGGAACAGTGGACGCGGCATTGGGAAGGGCGCCGCACACCGTGAGGCATGGAACGGCGGTCGGGCACCGTGCCGTCCCGGTCGATGCGTCGCGTCCGTTGCAGGGCCGGTCGGTGTCGTCAGCGGCGGTCAGGACCGTCGGAACGACCGCCTCCCGTTCCTCCGCGGAAATGGTGTCGCCGAGTGCAGGCGGGAACGACCGGACGGTGTCCACAGGGGCGAACGCCCTGGCCCATCCGGGACCGGCGAACGCGACCAGCGTGGCCAGCACGAGCAGTGCCGTCACCAGTGCCCGGATCATGTTCGCCGTGTGTGGCACGCGCATCCTCTCGTCATCCCGCATCGAAGCTACGGTCGGCGGGGGCTTGGCGCAACCCGCATTCCGCTCACAGACCCGTGAGGGGTGGTTCGGAACTCCGATCGCCGTAGCCTGTTCCCCTGCCACCCCTTGCGCATTAGATATTACTACAGTCTAATGGAATGTCGCCATCGATTAGACGGGCGTTTGCATAAGCCCAGGAATCCTCAGCCGACATCGCACGGAGGAGCGCGATGACCTATCACGTTTCAATGTCCGGGGGGCGCTGCTGACGTCTTGAGCCGCCTTGAAGCGTAAAGGGCCTGCGGGCGGGAAATCTCCAAGGATACGACGGCATGAGCCTATATCAGCATCACATACTGCCGCGGCTCACCGACTGGGCCATGGGGCAGGCAGTGCTCAGCGATTTCCGCTCCCGCGTCGTCGGCGGTGCGCGGGGGTGCGTTCTCGAAATTGGGATCGGGTCCGGGCGCAACCTCCCGTTTTACGGGGGAGAGGCCACGGAGGTCGTCGGCGTGGACTCCTCTCCGGAGTTGCTGGCC
This sequence comes from Azospirillum sp. P4_B5, assembly GCF_056402275.1. Lineage (NCBI taxonomy): Bacteria > Pseudomonadati > Pseudomonadota > Alphaproteobacteria > Rhodospirillales > Azospirillaceae > Azospirillum > Azospirillum sp. P4_B5. Next base: position 34,791 of record NZ_JBFUHT010000032.1, on the reverse strand, counting down.
CTCGCTCGGAGAGCGGCGGCGGTGCCCCCTCACCCTGTGACCCTGATCGAGCAAACTGCGGAGCAACTGCCGTTTTCCGACAGCAGCTTCGACACGGCGGTGGTGACCTGGTCGCTGTGCAGCATACCTGATCCGGTCGCGGCGCTGCGGGAGGCCCGCCGTGTGCTCAGGCCGGGTGGGCAGTTGCGCTTCGTCGAGCACGGCCTCGCGCCTGACCCCGGCGTCCGCCGCTGGCAGCGCCGCCTGACGCCGCTGTGGTCGAGGTGTGCGGGGGGCTGCCATTTGGATCGCAAGATGGACGACCTCATTCATGAGGCCGGGTTCCGCATCACGGACCTGAAGGCGGGTTACGTCCCCGGCATCAGGCTCCTGGGCTTCATGTACGAGGGCTGCGCATGCAGCCAAAGCGGATGAGGCGTGCGTGTTGCTGCTCATCGGAAAGGCTTCAACAGGACCATTGACCTTCTAACGACTGGAAGGTGGAGGCTGCCTCCAGAGACGAACCGGAGCAGTCCGGAAGGACCCCGTCGAGGAGGATACCGATGTTGCAGTTCACCGTTTCCGGCATGACGTGTGGCGGATGCGCCAACGCCGCCCGCAAGGCCCTGGCTGCCGTCCCCGGCATCACGGCCATCCAGGCTGACCCGCCCAACCGCCGCCTCGCCGTCGAGGGCGACGTCGGCGCCGACCTGATCGTCCGCACGCTGGCCGACGCGGGCTACGACGCCACGCCGATCGCCTGAGGAGACGCACCATGTTGACGAAGAAGAATGCCCTCCGGGGCAGCGCCCTGGCTCTGGTCCTGGCGCTCTCCGCGGCATCGGCGGCCATGGCCGACGGCGGTGGCGGCGGGGATTGGCACGAGACCGCCGTCTACGAGCTCGCTCTGGTCCCGGGCGGCGCGGCCGACTCCGCAGCCGTGAGGGCCGACCTCGACTACGTGACCGGCATGCGCGAGCACCACGCGGGTGCGCTGACGATGTCCGAGGAGTACCTGGTCAAGGGCCGGAACCCGGTGCTGCGGCGCATGGCGGGCGCCATCATCGCCAACCAGGAGTACGAGATCGCCGTGCTCGACGAGGTGAAGCGCCAAGTCGAGCAACCGCCGACGGTGCTGGCCGACTTCGGTTCGACCAAGCTCGTCCGGCGACCGGTCGCCACCGAGGGGTTGGAGCACCGCCTGTCCTACATCAAGACGCCGCCGCCGACGGCGCTCGACCTCTGGACGACATCCGGCGCGGTCGACGAATACGACGTCCGCTGGGCCAAGGCGATGATAGCGCACCACCAAGGCGCGCTCGACATGGCGTGGGACTACAACTCCGACCCGAACGGCGAGAACAGCTTCCTGCGCACCATGAACTAAGACATCGTCCAGGACCAGACCTACGAGATCGGGTTCCTGGAGAGCGTCATTGATCGCTTCCCCGGCGACGCCAGCGCCATCAAGCTCGACCCGTCCATGGTCCACGGCATGTCCATGCACGGCGCGCACGGTACGATGGACCACGGCGCCATGGGTCATGACCGGATGGATCACGGACCCACGGGGCACCGACAAATAGGCCATAAGGGAATGGGCCACTGATCCGGTATAGGATGTCCGGCGACGATCATGCTGGTACCGTTTCTTGCCACCGCTCTCCTGCTGCGATGAAAGGCACGAGCACGAAGGATCGCATCGAACGCGAGAACGGTTGGCTGTCCTCATCAGGGAGTGCGACATGCGCACCAATATCGACATCGATGATGCTCTGATTGCCGAGGCGATGGCGGCCACCGGACTGACCACGAAAGAGGCCGTCGTCGAGGAGGCGATTCGCTGCTTGATCCGCCTCAAGCAGGAGGAGAACACGCTGGCGCTCCACGGTACTGTCGAGTGGCAAGGCGATCTGGAGGCGAGCCGCCCAGGTCGCGGAGACGACTGATCGTCGTGGGCGGCCCGCAGGCGGAGCAACGGCGGGGCGGGTGCTCAGCACCGCAGCTTCCGTTCCGCCTTGGCTCCGGCGACCAGCGCGCGCCGAACCAGAGCGGCAAGCTGGCGGGCCTGGAGGCGCCCGCGGACGAACCCCTCGCGCATCGCGTCCAGCGCCGCCGGGGCAATCTCGGGCAACACCGCCACGGCGCACTCGTCGTCGTCCGCCGCGTCGGCCAGGCATCCCGCGAACAGCGCGTCGAAGTCGCGCGCCCGCGGAGTCCCGACCTCGACCACAGCCAACTGGGACATCTGGAGCGCCGGGATCGCCCCCGTGTCGTTCGCCGTCAGCAGCCACATGACGCGCGACAGGTCGACGGGAAAGGCCAGCGCCTCGTCCGGCCAGCGCCGGGACGAGGACGGCTCGAGTAAAAGGGCCGTCGCGTCCATTGGCCCGTCGTAGAGCAATGGCGAATGCCGGAGGCACACCAAAGCGGATTTTGCCACCTCGCCCAGTCGCAGCTTCCGAGCGGCATCCACAAATCACGACCCGACCGCGTCCGCCAAAAGGCAGGGTCGCCCTTCGGACGCCCCGAGCGCCCCATGCCATTCGACCTCGGCAATACGCTCATGGTCCGCCAATGTCTTCTTTCTCCTCGAGGTGAGAAGACGCAACTGTTGAACAATCGGTTCGAGTGGGTCCACCAACCTGGACGAGTTCATCACCAGATCAGCTTGGCCAACACGATGCAGGCGCATCTTGGCAACCTGATCCATCATGGCTCGCTCCACAGGAAGGGGTCCCGTTCTGAGTACCTGGATGACCGTGAGGGGGGGTGTGGTTCCCCCTCCCTCACGGCACCGGTCGCAGGCTTGTCTTCGCATCTCCTGCGCAGGCCGGGCTTGACGGGGGATGCCCGCCACCCGAGATTTCACGGCGAGCGTCCGTCGTGATCCAGGAGCAGCCATGGCCCCCCAGCGCCGTCACATCCTGCGTGCCCTTGCCGCCGTCGCGGTCGGTGGTGGCGCGGCGACCCTGTCCGGCCCCGCCGCGGCGTTCCGCGTGATCCCGAACGATGATCTGAAGGGTGTGCTGGACGAGGGCTGCGGCGCCACCGCCTATCATCGCCGGATGATCGACGAGGCGGTGCAGGCGGCCGGCGTCTCGCTGACGGAGGAGCAGCGCAACACGCTCCTTTCCCAGATCTCCTGCCCGACCTGCCGCTGCCCGCTGAACCAGATCGACAATCCCGCGGCCGGCCTGCGTTTCTAGAGACTGGCCGAGACGCCACGCGCCGGCCAGACCCTGCGCCCCGTCATCGGAGCTTCTTCGCACGGTCTGGCCGAAGACGGTGTCAGCGCGGGGCGGTGGCGCGGTTCCAATTGGTGGCGTCCGCCGGGTTGCCGGGCAGGGGAGCCAGGGCCGGTGCCATTGCGGCTGGCGTGGCGAACAGGGCGTCGAACTCGTCCGCCGTCATCCCGGTGAGGACGAGTGCCTGCCGCTCTTCCGAATAGCGCAGCTGTCCGGAGTCCAGCGTCACGTGACGCTTCACAGGATGGACCGGAGCACCGCTCGCCACCACGAGTTGGACCGGCTCGCGAGCCGGGGTGAGGACGACATCCTCCACGGCTCCCATGATGCGGTTTTCCGGAATGGACTGCACGGTCAGCCCGACCAACTCCAAAGGCGACATCTGCGCCATGGGACGTTGCGTGGCGCCGGTCTCCGCGCAGGCGCCGAGCGCTGCCAGTGCGCAGACGGCCAGCAGGCGGATGGCGGGGCGGGGGGTGAAGCGTCGATGGTTCATGCGTGGCTCCTCCGTCGCGTGGGCAAGGCTATAACGCGGCAGCGGAGCAGAGGGGTCGGAGGGAGGATCGGAAAAGGGCGCGGCCGGCGGCGGCCACGCCCCTTGCGCCATCAGTCCCTCATGCCCGCGGTACTTCCTTCAGGTGAGGATGCTGCCGGTCAGGTGAAGACATAGTCGCGGCCGGACACCAGCCCCACCGAATCCACCGTCAGCGACGACCCGTCGCGGAAGCCGAAGGCCGTGCTGGTGGCGGTGGTGGAAACGGTCAGGTCGGCGGCGGAGAAGCCGCGGAACTCGATGCGGTCGATCCCCGCTTCGAAGTAGCTGATGTCGTCGGTGCCGAAGCCGCCCGGCGCCACGTCGAAGCGGAAGATGTCCGTGGCGCCGTCACGATAGCTGACCATGTGGTCGTTGCCGGCTCCGGGCAGGAAGATGTCGGACCCGTCGTCGCGCAGCGTGTCGATCAGCCAATCGTCGCCGATGCCGCCGACCAGCGTGTCGTCGCCGCGCCCACCCTTCACCGTGTCGTTGCTGGACCCGCCATCCAGCCAGTCGTCGCCGGCGCCGCCGAACAGCTGGTCGTCGCCCTGGCGCCCGTACATGCGGTCGTTGCCCGGATCGCCGGCGTAGGGGTCGCCCAGCCAGTCGTTCCCAAGCCCACCATCCAGCATGTCGTTGCCGAGACCTCCGGAAAGCGAATCATTCCCTCCATTGCCATAGACCGTGTCAGCGGAGTCGGTGCCGAGATAGCGTTCGGCGGCGTTGGTTCCCGAAAACCTGGCCATGGTTGCCTCTCCTCAATGATTAACAAATCGTTAACATCAAGCCGGCAAGAGAGAAAGGTAAAAAAACACTTAACGCATCGGCGCCAATTTTTGCCACGGTCCCTTGGGTCTTGTTGCCCTTGTGTTTCGGTGTTGTTTCCAGATTCGAATCTTCGATTGCCAAACACCGACAGTCCGAAAATGAAAAAGGCCGGCGCCTTGCGGCACCGGCCTTTCTTGAAACTGCCTGTTGCGAACAAACGCCGTGTCCGACGCTCTAAGCCTGGGTCGGTGACGGCATGCCGGGGACCGGCTGATCCGCCGGCGGCGGCATTTCCGGAGGGGTATCGGGGTTCTCGGGCACCGGGTAGGGGTCCGGCGTGGTCGGACGGTCCGGCTGCGGGGTGTTCGGGTTGCTCGGCGGCGGCACCTCGGTAGGGTGTCCTGGGGTGGACCGTTCCGGCGTCATGGGATCGCTCATGCGGGCGTCTCTTCCGTGGTTGAAATGTGTGGTGGGCGCGTCACTCGGCGGCGCGTTCGACGGCCCGGCCGCCGGCCTGGACATCCTGCCCGGCCCCTTCGATCGTGTTGCAGCCGGCAAGCAGCGCGGCAAAGGTCAGAACGAAGCTGGCGAGGGCGATCTGGCGGACGGGGAACGGCATGGCGCGGCTCATGATCCCGAACTCCTCAATGGATGCTGTTGCTTCGTCAACGCGCCGCCGCGGTCGTTGGTTCCGGCCCATTCGGCGGATTTGCAACAGGGCGGAAGGACAATAAGCCGCCACTTGACGTGGTACGCCGCAAGGTCAAGATGGCCGGTTCCGCCACCGACGGCGACAACCGTACACAAACGACCGACACACAAGCGACCGACTGCCCGATCATGCCCGACCACGCGATTCCCGCCCCTTTCCTGGCCGACCGTCTGCGCACCCACGCCGGCGAACTGCTGCGGCTGGCCGCCCCCGTCATCGTCTCGCGCGCCGGCTTGGTCGTCATGATGGCGGTGGATACGGCCATCGTGGGCCGCTACAGCGCGCAGGAGCTGGCCTATTACGGGCTGGCCCATCTGCCGGCCAATCTGCTGGTCACCACCGGCGTCGGGCTGATGATGGGCGTGGTGGCGGTGACCGCCCATGCCCTGGGCGCCGGCCAGGACGCCGAATGCGGGCGTATCTGGCGCCGGGCGATTCCCTACGCGCTGCTGCTCGGCATCCTCTTCGCCCTGGCCTCGCTGGCCGGCGAGCCCTTCTTCCGCCTGACCGGCCAGTCCGCGGATCTGGCGGCGGGCGGCGGGCAGGTGATGGCGGTGCTCGGCTACGGCATGCCGGGCATGATGCTGTATGTCGCCACCGGCTTTTTCCTGGAGGGGCTGAAGAGGCCCATACCGGGCATGGTGGCGATGATCCTCGGCAATCTCCTGAACGCTCTGCTCGCCTGGATGCTGGTGTGGGGGCATGGCGGCTTCCCGGCCATGGGAGCGGTCGGCTCGGCCTGGGCGACCACGGCGGTGCGCTGGGGGATGGGGCTCGGCCTCGTCTTCTACGCCTGGCACATGAGCGACCACGCGCGTTGGGCGGTGCGCGACCCGGTCCGCGACTGGTGGAGCGGCAGCCGCAAGCAGCGCCATCTCGGCTACGCCGCCGGGGTCAGCCTGGGCGTGGAGAGCGGCGCCTTCGCCACGCTGGGCCTGTTCGCCGGGATGATCTCGCCGCTGGCGCTCGGCGCCTACACGGTCGGGCTGAACCTGACGGCGCTGCCCTTCATGGCGGCGGTCGGGCTGGCCTCGGCCACGGCGGTGCGGGTGGGGGTGGCCTATGGCCGGCGCGACCCGCTGGACATGGCGCTGGCCGGCTGGACCGGGCTGGGCGTCACCAGCCTGATCCTGGCCGGAGTCGGGGTGCTCTACCGCTGGATGCCGGAGCCGCTGGCCGCGATCTACAGCGCCGATCCCCAGCTGATCGCCGCGGTGGCGCCGCTGATCGCCTTCACCGCCTGGGTTCTGGTGGCGGATGGCGGGCAAGTGGTCATGGCGAACGCGCTGCGCGGGCGCGGCGACGCCTGGGTCCCCACCGCGCTGCACTTCATCTCCTACGCGGTGGTGATGATTCCGGTGTCGGCCTTGCTCGCCTTCGGGTTGGACCGCGGGGCGCGTGGTCTTTTTGAGGGAATTTTGATCGCCAGTGTGGTATCCGTGACCATCCTTTCGCTGCGCTTCGCGCTGTTGAGCCGCCCTCGGCTAGCAAAGGCCGAAGGCCATTGACCTGCAAAGGCCAGAAATCGTGGGAACGCCGGAGCGTTGTGTGCACATGCGAAAGCTGATAGGAATTCTTATATTACATGCAGCGGCCCGAAGGGCCGTGCGGACGTGCCCCGTTGAACCGTAAGTGTTGACCTTGAGCGTTGAACAGCAAGCGTTGAACACCGAGCATCGCCGCAGCCCGTAGAATGAGTTTGTCTCCTTGAGCACGACGCCCCTTCCTCCCGCCTCCGACATCGCGCCGGTCACCATCGAAGACGAGATGCGCCGGTCCTATCTCGATTACGCGATGAGCGTGATCGTGAGCCGCGCTCTGCCCGACGTCCGCGACGGGCTGAAGCCGGTGCACCGCCGCATCCTCTACGCGATGAAGGAGGGCGGGTACGACTCGACCAAGCCCTATAAGAAGTCGGCGCGCATCGTCGGCGACGTGATGGGTAAATACCATCCGCACGGCGACAGCGCGATCTATGACGCCATGGTCCGCATGGCGCAGGGCTTCTCCATGCGCCTGCCGCTGATCGACGGGCAGGGCAACTTCGGTTCGATGGACGGCGACCCGGCGGCGGCCATGCGCTACACCGAGGCGCGGCTGGCCAAGGCGGCGGAGGCGCTGCTCGACGACATCGACAAGGACACCGTCGATTTCCAGGCCAATTACGACGATTCGGGCAAGGAGCCCACGGTCGTCCCGGCGCGCTTCCCGAATCTGCTGGTTAATGGTGCCGGCGGCATCGCCGTCGGCATGGCGACCAACATCCCCACCCACAATCTGAGTGAGGTGGTGGACGCCTGCTGCGCCTACATCGACAACAACGACATCACCGACGAAGAGCTGATGGAGTTCGTGCCCGGCCCGGACTTCCCGACGGGTGGCATGATCCTCGGCCGGTCGGGCGTCCGCTCGGCCCTGATGACCGGGCGCGGCTCCGTCATCATCCGCGCCAAGACCGAGATCGAGGAGATCCGCAAGGACCGCTTCGCCATCGTGGCGACGGAGATCCCGTACCAGGTCAACAAGTCCAAGCTGATGGAGCGCATCGGCGAGGTCGTCAACGACAAGACGATCGAAGGCATCTCCGACCTGCGCGACGAATCGGACCGCGACGGCGTGCGCGTGGTGATCGAGCTGAAGCGCGACGCCATGGCCGACGTTGTGCTGGCCCAGCTCTTCCGCCACACCCAGCTGCAGACGTCCTTCGGCGTCAACATGCTGGCGCTGAACGGCGGCCGGCCGGAGCTGATGAACCTGCGGCAGATCATCGCCGCCTTCGTCCGGTTCCGCGAGCAGGTCATCACCCGGCGCACCGAGTTCCTGCTGGGCAAGGCGCGCGAGCGTGCCCACACCTTGGTCGGTCTGGCCGTCGCCGTCGCCAACCTGGACGCCATGATCGCGCTGATCCGCAGCGCCCCGGACCCCGTCTGGGCGCGCGAGCAGATGATGGAGCGCGAGTGGCCGGCGCTGGACGTCGCCCCGCTGATCGCGCTGATCGACGAGCCGGGCCGCGGCGTGTCGGAGAACGGCACTTACCGCCTGTCGGAGGAGCAGGCCCGCGCCATCCTGGACCTGCGCCTGCACCGCCTGACCGGGCTTGAGCGCGATAGGATCGGCGCCGAGCTGACGGACGTGACCGACCAGATCGCCGATTACCTGGAGACTCTGGCCAACCGCGCGAAGCTGCTGGGCATCCTCCGCGACGAGCTGGTGGAGATGAAGGAGCGGTTTGGCACTCCGCGCCGCACCGAGATCCAGGAGCTGGAGTTCGAGGCCGACATCGAGGACCTGATCCAGCGCGAGGACATGGTCGTCACGGTCAGCCAGTCCGGCTACGTGAAGCGCGTGCCGCTGTCCACCTACCGCGCGCAGAAGCGCGGCGGCAAGGGGCGGTCGGGCATGTCGATGAAGGCGGAGGACGCGGTCAGCGACCTGTTCGTCGCCAACACCCACACGCCGCTCCTGCTCTTCTCGTCGCGCGGCATGGTCTACAAGCTGAAGGTCTACCGCCTGCCGCTGGGCAACCCGCAGGCGCGCGGCAAGGCCTTCGTGAACCTGCTGCCGCTGATTGACGGCGAGACCATCACCACCGTCCTGCCGCTGCCCGAGGACGAGGCTGTGTGGGCCAACTTGCACGTGGTCTTCGCCACCTCGAAGGGCAACGTGCGCCGCAACCGCATGTCGGACTTCGCCAACATCCGCTCCAACGGCCTGATCGCCATGAAGCTGGAGGAGGAGGGCGAGCGTCTGATCGCCGTCCGCACCTGCTCCGAGGCGGACGACGTGCTGCTGGCGACCGGCGGCGGCAAGTGCATCCGCTTCGAGGTCGCCGACGTGCGCGTCTTCGCCGGCCGTACCTCGACCGGCGTGCGCGGCATCCGTCTGGCCGACGGCGACGAGGTCATCTCGATGACCACGCTTCACCATGTCGACTCCTCGCCCGAAGAGCGCGCCGCCTTCCTGAAGATGAAGCGCGAGGAAGGCGTCGAGATGGAAGGCGAGGCGGCGCCGGAGGCCGACGAGGTGCCGACCGAGGCCGTGACGATCAGCCCCGAACGCTACGAGGAGCTGAAGGGCCTGGAACAGTATGTGCTGACCGTGACCGAGCGCGGCTACGGCAAGCGGACCTCCTCCTACGAGTACCGGGTGACCGGCCGTGGCGGCCAGGGCATCTGGAACATGGAGATGGGCGACCGCAACGGCTCCATCGTCGCGGCCTTCCCGGTGGAGGACTCGCACCAGGTGATGATGGTCACCAACGGCGGTCAGGTCATCCGCATGCCGATCCACGACGTGCGCATCGCGGGACGCAAGACGCTGGGCGTCACGCTGTTCCGCGTCGGTGCGGACGAGCGCGTGGTGTCCGTCGCGTCCATCGCGGAGGATGAGGACACCAACGGGAACGGGACCAACGGCAACGGTGGCGATCCGAACGGCGGCGGGACGGCCTCCGTGGACGACGCGCCCGTGGACGATACGTCGGCAGATGGCGCCGCTCCTGGCGATACTCCCGGTGAGACGATCGAATAAAAAGAGGCGGAAGATACTCCCATGGCCAAGCGCCGCATCGGTGTCTATCCCGGCACCTTCGACCCGATCACCAATGGGCACATGGACATCATCCAGCGGGCGTCGCGCCTCGTCGATCATCTGATCGTCGGCGTCGCCCGCAACGCCGGTAAAGGTCCGCTCTTCTCGACGGACGAGCGGGTGGCGATGGTCCGGGAGGACGTGACCGCCCTGAACAACGCCGGGGCCAGCATCGAGGTGCGGGCCTTCGACACGCTGCTGATGCATTTCGCGGTGGAGGTGAATGCCACCGTGATCATCCGCGGCCTGCGGGCGGTCTCGGACTTCGAGTACGAGTTCCAGATGGCGGGGATGAACGCCCGCCTGAACCCGAAGATCGAAACCATGTTCCTGATGGCCTCGGAAAAGAGTCAGTTCATCTCCTCCCGCTTCGTGAAGGAGATCGGGCGTCTGGGCGGCGACATCCGCGGCTTCGTCAGCGGCCGCGTGGCTGAGCATCTGGCCGAGCGCTTCGCCCTGGAGGCGGGCAACGGCGACGCCAGCAAGCAGGTGCAGACGCTCAAACAGTGACGGCGCCGGGGCCGCGGCGGAGGGCGAAATTTTTGTGCGCTCCGCCCAACCCCGCTGTTGACCGGGGCGTCACCGCCCCCTATGTTGCGCCCCGCATCGGCAGCAGGCCGCATGCTTCTGTGATCCGGTAGCTCAGTCGGTAGAGCACGTGACTTTTAATCATGTGGCCGTGGGTTCGAATCCCACCCGGATCACCATTCCCCTCGATCATTTAGCGCTCTGACGGACCGTTGCGTGACCGTCTGCAAGGGTTCGGGGTACCGCCCCCGGTTGCCGCCTGTTTAAAAAGATCGGACGGGCGATCCCTCGTGTCACCCCGGCCGCAAGCCGGAACCTTCCGCCGACGTCCGGTGTTGCTTGGCGGCAGCGTCAAGAGGGGGAGTTGCCGGCATGAACCGAGCCACCGATCCGTATGCCGACACCATGGGTGGCGTCGCGGCGGACAATACAGAGAACACCACACCCACATCCGACGCATCGGCATCGCCGCGCGGCCGGCGTGGAAAGGACGAGATCGAGCAGGACATCCACGCCATCCGAGGCCGCATGGACGCGGTGCTCGATGAAATCGAGTTCCGCCTCTCGCCCGGCCAGATGTCGGGTGGAGTCATCGAGGTGGTGCGCGATGTGGTGGAGGGCAACCCGTCGCGGATGGCCCGTGCCATCCGCTCCAACCCCTGGCCGCTGGCTCTGGTGGCTGCGGGCGCCCTGTGGTTCGCCTGGACCGTCTCCCGCACACCGGAGATCGAGCCGACCGTTTCGGGCACTGCTGCGGGACGGGTCGCCGACGGCGCGATCCAGGACGTGCTGAGCGTTCTGGTGGCGGCGTGTCGCCAGGGAGCCACCGGATTCCGCCAGGCCGACATGGTTCTGGACGACCCTGACCTGAAGGGACGGCTGGTCCAGGTCGCCACACAATTCGACCGCAGCGCCGCCGCCTTGGAAGCGGAACTGGTGCGCCGTGGTGGCGGCCGTGACCTGCAGGCTCCTGTCCACGCGGTCTGGCGTGACCTGGACACGGAACTGGGTGGTCCGCGGACGCGCGGCGGGCTGCTCCGCGGGCTGGAGAGCGGCGTGGAAGGGACGTTGGGGCTGTTCCGCAACAGCCTGCACGATGACCTGCCCGAGGAACTGACGGTGGTCGTCGGCGCCCATTTCCATGAGATCGAGACGGTGCGTCACCGTGTCGGCGCGTTGCGCGAAGCGGTCGCGTGAGGGAGGGGGCATGCTGGGGCTGAGCCGTCGCCACCGCAATCAGTATCCGCGCGTCGAGATGGGAGGGCGGGGGCGATCGGCGGCCCGGCCCTCCGACATCCCAAAGGCGGGTTGGAAGGACATCCTCTGGCGCACCTGGGAAGAGCAGGGGAAGGACAACATCTCCATCGTGGCGGCGGGGGTGGCCTACTACGCCCTGTTCGCCATCTTCCCGGCGGTCGCCGCGTTGGTCTCCCTGTATGGCCTTGCCTTCGACCCGGCGGGGGTGGAGCAACAGGTCAACCAACTGGCCGGGCTGCTGCCTCCGGAGGCGCTGGACGTGCTGCGCGATCAGGCCCGCAACGTGGCGTCGGCACCGCGGGAAGGTCTGGGCTTCGGCGTTCTGTTCGGCCTCGCCCTGACGCTGTGGAGCGCGTCGCGCGGCACGAATTCGCTGATCACCGCGCTGAACATCGCCTACGGGGAAGAGGAGCGGCGCGGCTTCCTCTGGCTCGCCTTCCTATCGCTGGTGCTGACGCTGGCCGGTCTGGTGTTCGTGATCATGACCCTGGCGCTGATCGTGGCGGTTCCAGCGGCCATCAACTTCCTTGGCCTGCGGGACACCCCCATCGGCTGGGTCGCCAGCCTCGCCCGCTGGCCGATCCTGGCTGTGGCCATCATGCTGGCGCTCGCCGTGCTCTACCGCTACGCCCCGGACCGGCGACAGCCGAAATGGCGCTGGGTGACCTGGGGCTCGGCCGTCGCTACCACGCTGTGGATCGTCGCGTCGGTGGGCTTCTCGGTCTACGTCTCGAACTTCGGCAGCTACAACCAGACCTATGGCTCGGTCGGGGCGGGTGTGGTGCTGTTGCTGTGGTTCAACCTGACCTCCTACGTCATCCTGATGGGGGCGGAGCTGAACGCGGAGATCGAGCATCAGACCGCCCGCGATACGACGGAAGAGGATGGGCGCGGCCCGAAGCCGATGGGCCATCGGGACGCCTATGTTGCCGACACGGTTGGGAAGCGCCGGGCTTAGCGCTTCATCCGCTCGACGTTATCCGGGTCAGCGATTGCCGCAGCTCTGAATAACGCCATCGACCTTGCGGGAGCTGTCGGCGGTCAGCCGATCGTGGATGAAATCGGACCACAGGCCGGCCCGGTTCAGATCGTCGGACACGCAGCGGCAGGTGGCGGTGCAACGTTCCATCTCGCCGCCACTGCCGGTGCAGGTCGCCACGCAGGAGGTCTGGAAGCTGCGGATGTCCGCCGGGTCGGCACCAATTCCCATCGCCAGCAAGGACAGCAAGCCGAACAGCACGGGCTGGTGCAGCAGATAAACCGCCAGGCTGTGCCGTCCGGCCCAGGCGAACCAACGCCCGACCGCTCCGCCCGGAGCCAACGTCGGGCCGGGACGCCACAGGCGCCCCAGCGCCATCCCGAACAGGAAGCCGCCGAACCAGGGGAAGAGCGGCACATAGTCGTTCGATTCCGGCTCGAAGGTCATCAGCCCGACCCAGCGCAGCCAAGGCTCGTCGAACAGCGGCAGGGCGACCGTCTCGCCCAGCGCGATCACCGCCCCGCCGAGCAGCAGAAGCACCGGCCAGGGAAGGCGCAGCAGAGCGAGGCCGAGCAGGCTCGCCACCGCCATGTGGTGCAGCACGCCGAAGACGATCGGGCTGTCCGGAAACATCGCCACCGACACCGCCGACACACCGCCCGCGGCCAGGGCAAGCATGGCGAAGCGCCGCAGGAAGCGGCGCCGGTCGATCCCTCCTTCCGCCGCCAGGACGAGGCTGAGGCCCGACAGGATCAGAAAGCTGCCGAGGATGCCGGTGCGCGCGGCCAGCCAGAGCGGATCGCCGAACAGGTCGAAGTTGGCCAGCCCGAGATAGGTCAGGTCCCAGGAACCGTGATAGAGAGCCATGGCGAGCAGCGCCACGCCGCGCGCCATGTCGATGACGCCGACGCGCCGCGCCGTCATGGTTGCCGGAGCCGCCGATGCGGGTGAGGTGAGGAGGATGGGCATGGGCGACTTTTGCCGGAATGGCCTTTCCCTGTCCACCGGCGCCGGTCAAGAAACCATGGTCGGGGAAAGAACGAGCCGGGCCGTGGTGCCCTGGCCGGGAGATCCGGTCATGCTGAAGGCTCCGCCGATCTGGGCGGCCAGCGAGCTGACGATCTTCAAGCCGAGGCTGGAGGGGCGGGTCAGGGTGAAGCCATCGGGAAGGCCCGCCCCGTCGTCACACACCGTCAGCACCAGTTTTCCATCGTCGGCCCGCAGGTCGACGCCGATCCGCCCGGCCTCGCCGTTGGGGAAGCCGTGCTCCAGTGCGTTGCTGACCAGCTCGGCGACGATCAGGGCCAGCGGGATCAAGGTGTCCGGCGGCAGATCGGATTCGGCGGCGCTGACCGTGCAGTCGACCCGCTCCGCCCCGGATGTCTTGAGGATGTCCTGACACAGCTCGCGCAGGAACGGCTCCATGTCCATCGGCCCGTCATGGGGAGCGTGAAGCCGGCGGTGCAGGCGGCCCAGCGTGGACAGCCGTCCGGCGGTCTCCTCCAGCGCGCGGCGGGCTTCGGGATCCCGGACCTTGGACTTCTGAATCGCGATCAGGGAGGAGGCGAGCTGAAGGTTGTTGGAGACGCGGTGCTGAAGCTCGCTGAACATCACCTGGGTTTGCTGTGTCAGGCGGGCGCTGCGGTTGCGCTCCTCCGCCAGCCGCTCCAGCGCCACGTTCATGATGTGAATCACGGCGATGTCCACCGCCACGACCAACCCGAAGAAGCCCAGCGCCAGCGCGCTGCCGGGGTTCAGATCGAGCGATTGGCTGGTGCCGAGGAAGAAGTACCAGGAGGCCAGCCCGCTCAGAATCGCCGTCAGGATGCCCGGCCACAGCCCGGCCAGGAAAGTGGTGACGATGACCGCCGGGAAGAAGGTCAGGAAGGGGAAACCCGCCGGCAGCCGGTCGTCCAGGGCAAGTCGCGCTACCAGAGCGATGGCGAAGGCCGCCAGCGCGAACATGAACCCCAAACCCTTATGCCCGCGCAATCGGGAGAGCTGGGCAAGAGTCATATGCGGCGGTCGTCCGTTTCGGAAGAGGGGAACGGACGATGTCGTCCGTGGAAGAGAGCGTCTACGATATGGAGATTCGTATGCGAACGCACCGCCTTTTATGCGGGTGCTTGGCAAATTAAGTTCGATCTTCGTAATGTTCGTCCGGCGCTTGGTCGCGTGTCTTCACGACGAGGCCAGGGCGTTGCGCAAGTCAGCGCATTGGTCCGGCAAAGGCGCTATCGACCCTTGTGCGGCGATGCGTCCAACGCAGAACGCTGAAACCGGTGGCAACGGGGCTTGTGGGCAATCACGGCGATCAGGCGACCGGTATCCCCTTCCGCTGCGGTCAGGGCCAGGACGGAACCGATGCCTTCCTCGGGCCGGTGCAGGGCATCCGCCAAATCCGCCAGTGCGCGACGGAACGCGATCCCATCGGGTGGCGCCCCGGTGTCACCCTGAGCGACGGACCGCGGCTGCGAGAAAAGAAACGGCGCTGCGGATTGCCGCTGCGCCGTTCGTTGCCGCAGTTTGCCTGTGCAACTTTTCCGAAGGCCTCAACCGAAAGATTTTGGGACCTTTCGGTCGAGGCTTCGGTACGGTGTCAGCGCTTCACGGCGATGCCTTCGACCTGCGACACGTCGCGCACCGCGCCGCGGTCCGCGCTGGTGGTCAGGGCGGCGTAGGCGCGCAGAGCCGGCGAGACGACGCGGTTGCGGTTGGCCGGCTTCCAGGCGTCGGCGCCCTTGGCGTTCTCGGCGTCGCGGCGGCGCTGCATCTCCTCGTCGGACAGGGCGAGGTTGATCTTGCGGTTGGGGATGTCGATCTCGATCCGGTCGCCGTCCTGGACGAGACCGATGGCGCCGCCCTGCGCCGCTTCCGGCGAAGCGTGGCCGATCGACAGGCCCGACGTGCCGCCGGAGAAGCGTCCGTCGGTAACCAGGGCGCAGGCCTTGCCCAGCCCCTTCGACTTCAGGTAGCTCGTCGGATAGAGCATTTCCTGCATGCCGGGACCGCCGCGCGGGCCTTCGTAACGGATGACCACCACGTCGCCCGCCTTGACCGTGTCGCCCAGGATGGCCTCGACCGCCGCGTCCTGGCTTTCGAAGACGCGGGCCGGGCCGGCGAAGACGAGGTTGGAGGCGTCGACGCCCGCCGTCTTCACGATGCAGCCCTTCTCCGCGATGTTGCCGAACAGCACGGCGAGGCCGCCGTCCTTGCTGAAGGCGCTGTCGACGGAGCGGATGACGCCCTTGTCACGGTCGAGATCCAGTTCGGGCCAGCGCTTCTCCTGGCTGAAGGCGATGGTCGTCGGGATGCCGCCGGGGGCGGCCTTGAACATGGTGTGCACGCCTTCGTCCTGGGTGCGCTTGACGTCCCAGCGGTCCAGCGCATCGCCCAGCGTCTTGGCGTGGACCGTCGCGACGTCGCGGTTCAGCAGCCCGCCGCGGTCGAGCTCGCCCAGAATGCCGAAGATGCCGCCGGCCTTGTGCACGTCCTCGATGTGGACGTCGGACACCGCCGGGGCGACCTTGCAGACGTTTGGCACGCGGCGCGACAGCCGGTCGATGTCGGCCATGGTGAAGGGCACCTCGCCCTCCTGCGCGGCGGCCAGCAGGTGCAGCACCGTGTTGGTGGAGCCGCCCATGGCGATGTCGAGCGTCATGGCGTTCTCGAACGCCTCGAAGGTGGCGATGCCGCGGGGCAGGGCGGTGGCGTCCTCCTCCTGGTACCAGCGGCGGCACAGTTCGACGGCCATGCGGCCGGCGGCCAGGAACAGCTCCTTGCGGTCGGCGTGCGTCGCCAGGATCGTGCCGTTGCCGGGCAGGGAAAGGCCCAGCGCCTCGGTCAGGCAGTTCATCGAATTGGCGGTGAACATGCCGGAGCAGGAGCCGCAGGTCGGGCAGGAGCCGCGTTCCATCACCGCCGCTTCCTCGTCGGTCACGGTCGGGTCGGCGGCGGCGACCATGGCGTCGATCAGGTCGACGGCCTTGGTCTTGCCGCGCCAGTTGACCTTGCCGGCCTCCATCGGGCCGCCCGACACGAAGACCGCCGGGATGTTCAGCCGCATGGCGGCCATCAGCATGCCGGGGGTGATCTTGTCGCAGTTGGAGATGCACACCAGCGCGTCGGCGCAATGGGCGTTCACCATGTATTCGACCGCATCGGCGATCAGCTCGCGCGACGGCAGGCTGTAGAGCATGCCGTCGTGGCCCATGGCGATGCCGTCGTCCACGGCGATGGTGTTGAACTCCTTGGCGACGCCGCCGGCCTTCTCGATCTCGCGGGCGACGAGCTGGCCCAGATCCTTCAGGTGGACGTGCCCCGGCACGAACTGGGTGAAGGAGTTGGCGATCGCGATGATCGGCTTGCCGAAATCGCCGTCCTTCATGCCCGTCGCGCGCCACAGGCCGCGGGCGCCCGCCATGTTGCGGCCGTGCGTGGAAGTGCGGGAGCGATAATGCGGCATGTCTCTACCTCAGGGATCGAACATTGCGTGCGGATGCGCAGGGGCAGCAACACTAGCAATCCCGAAGGCCGGAAACCAGACCTCTCGTTCCCTTTACCGTTCCATTTTCCGGCTGGCGGGGCATAGGAGCTTTGCGGAGAACGGGGAGTGGAGTGCCCCGCCCCTCAGCCGCGCGACGCGTCCCGGCGCGACGCCTTGCCCGGCTTTCCGCTTGCCGCCCCGCCGCGGGAGATCTGGCCGCCGGTCTTGGTCGTGCCGGTCTGCTCCGTCCGTCCGGCGGCCACCGCCGAAAGATTTTCAGCCGCCGCCCGTGTGCCGCCGCCCCGGGCGGCTGTGGGAGTGGCCTTTGGCTTCGCGGGGGCCGGCTTCGCGTCGGTCGCCTTCGTGGAACGCCGTTTCGGCGGGGCTTCCGGGGCGCTGCTTTCCGTTTCCGCGCTCTGCCGCTCGGCGCGGATTTCGTCATCGACCTCGGCTTCGGCCTGGGCCCAATGCTCGTCATGCCGGCCGTCGGGGCGGCCGTCCCGCTCCCAGATGTTGTGGGCACGGCGGCGAACACGCTCGGCCCGATCCTGGCCCGGCTTTTCGGTCATGGGGCTGCCTCCTCCTGGTCATGGCGGGTCGGGGTCACGGACCGGCCTGTCCGTCACAACGCAGGAGAGCGGCAGTGGTTTCCGAACATCCGAAAGCGTGGGCCAAAAGGCGGAAGATGTATCGTCAGCGGCTTTCCTGTCCGACGAACCGGCTTTCGAAGCGGGCGGCGTCGGCGGGAGCCAGGGCGACATGCACATGGGCCTGTCCATCCTCGTCCCGGCGGTCCAGCACCTGTCCATGCTCGTACAGCCATGCCAGGGCGCGCCCGTCCGCAAGGTTCACGCTCAGTTCCAGCACCTGCCGACCAGCCGATATGCGCCGGTCCAGCAAATCCAGCAAGTCGTCCAGGCCCTCACCGGTCAAGGCGGATACGGCGACGGCGCGTTCCTCACCCTCCATCATGCGCTGGTTGGCGAGGCGCATGTGGAGCGCTCCGCGGGCGGTCGCCGGCATCTGGTCGGTCTTGTTCAGCACCTCCACCACCCGCGGGTCGTTGGCGGCGTCGATCCCGAGATCCGCCAGCACCGAGTCCACATCCGCCTTCTGCGCGGCCGCATCGGGATGTGAGACGTCGCGGACGTGCAGGATCAGGTCGGCGGCCTGCACCTCCTCCAGCGTCGCCCGGAAGGCGGCGACGAGTTGGGTGGGCAGTTCCGACACGAAGCCCACCGTGTCCGACAGCGCCATGGTCTTGCCGGAGGACAGGGCGATCCGACGCACCGTGGGGTCGAGCGTGGCGAACAGCATGTCCTCGGCGGTGACGCTGGCGCCGGACAACCGGTTGAACAGCGTCGACTTGCCGGCGTTGGTGTAGCCGACCAGCGCAACCAGCGGCGTGCCGCCGCGCTGCCGGGCGGAGCGGTGCAATTTGCGCGTCCGCCGCACCTCTTCCAGGTCCGACTTCAGGCGGGTGATGCGCTCGGCGATCAGGCGGCGGTCGAGTTCGAGCTGGCTTTCGCCGGGGCCGCCCAGGAAGCCGAAGCCGCCGCGCTGCCGCTCCAGGTGGGTCCAGGACCGCACCAGCCGCGAGCGCTGGTAGGTCAGGGCCGCCAACTCGACCTGCAACTGACCCTCGCGGGTCTGGGCGCGCTCCCCGAAGATCTCCAGGATCAGGCTGGTGCGGTCGATCACCTTGGCCATGCAGCGGCGTTCCAGGTTGCGCTGCTGCACCGGACTCAAGGGATGATCGATCACCACCAGATCGGCGTGAAAGGCTTCCACCATCCCGCCGATCCGCTCGGCGGTGCCGCGCCCGAACAGAGTGGCGGGATCGGGGCGGGCGACGCGGATCACTTCGGCGTGCGGCACCTCCAGGCGGATGGCCTGGGCAAGCGCAATCGCTTCGGAGAGTCGCGCGTCGGGCTGGCGCGCCGCGACGTTTCCATCGTCGGCATGCGTGGGCAGGACCGGCAGGATGACCAGAGCGCGGCCGGCGGAGGGCGGTCCCGCCCCGTCAGGATCGTGCCCCTGGTCATTGCGGGAAACGGAGGCGGCGGAACGGGGTGACGGGCGGTCGTCGGAATCAGGCATTGGGCTGGCACCGTTCCTTCAGGCAAAGGGGTTGGGCGATCAAGAGTTGCAGGCCCGCAAAAAACAGCCCGCCGCTGCCGCGGTTCCAAAACCGTCCGGAATCGTGCACAAACCGCTGGCGTGTAACCTCTGGGCATACTCCGATCATGTCATCCACAGACCGCGGCGCCACGTCACCCAATACGGTCAGGCCCAACCGTCCGGCTGGGGTGCCCAGCGCCGGCGTGCTGGAGCGCTGGCCATGGTGGGGGCTGTGCGGGGCGCTGGCGGCGGCGATGGTGGTGTCGGCTCTGGTGATCGGCTTCCGTACGCCCTACTGGTCGCACGCCGACCAGGATCTGGTGCTGGCCTATCATGGGCTGCTGTTCAACGAGGGGCTGGCCCAGGAGTATTTCGATCATCCCGGCTACACCTATTTCCTGGTGATCGAGGTCTGGTACCGGCTGCTGCACGCGCTGGGGCTGATGCCGGTCGTCACCCTGTCCAGCCTGCCGCCCGCCGCCGACACCGCCGCCTACGACGCCGCCTGGCAGAATCTGGTGGAGGCAGGACGGGCGCTGTCCATTCTCATCACCACCGGCTTCGCGCTGCTCTACGCCAACCTCGTCCGTACGCTGGTCGGCGACCGTCGGGTGGCCTTCCTGGCCGCCGTGGTGACGGCTTTCGGCATCGGCCTGTCCACCCAGGCGCGGCAGATGCGCACCGACCTGCTGTCGGCCTCCTTCGTGGTCACGGCGCTTCTTCTGGTGCTGGTCGCCGTCCGCACCGCACCGGGCTGGCGGCCCCTGCTGCTTCTCGGGCTGGCCGGTCTGCTGGCCGGTTTGGCGGTGGTGACGAAGATCCAGGCGATCTTCCTGGCGCTGGGCATTCCAGTGATCGCGCTGGCCTTCGGGCGCCGCTTCGCGGGGGAGGGCAGACACCACTGGATCGCCGCCGGCATTCTGGCGCTGGCGGCGGGCGCGGCGGCGCTTCCCGCGGTGGCCCTGATCCAGCACGGCATCGCCAGCGCCGGGCAGTCGCTATACCCCTACCGGCCGGTCGGCGTCGGGCTGTCGGGGGTCTATCAGGGGATCGTCGTCGGTTGGGTCGTCCTCGGCATGGCCGTCTACGCGGCGGTGTGGCGGGTGCGCCTGTCCTACGCGGTGGCGGCCATGGCGGCGGTCGCGCTCGGGCTGGCGCTCGGGGTGCTCGCCCTGACGATCCGCCCGCATGAACAGAACGTCATCGCCGTCGCCAACCTGATCGAGCACATGTTCGTCTTCACCACCTGGAAGCATCAGGCGGCGCTCCAGGGGCAGGAGCAGGTGCTGTCCGACGGGCTGGTGACGCTGCTGGCGAAGGGGCTGTGGCGCACGCTGGCGATTCGCACCATCGTCCTTCACCCCGACAACATCCCGCAGACCGTCGTTGTGGAATGGTTCATCATCGGCGGCTGCATCGTCCTGTGGCGCCGAGGGCAACGTGTGGCCGCGGCGCAGGCGGCGCTTCTGCTGCTGGTCGCCTGGGGTCTGGAAACGCTGTTCTCCCTGCGCGGCTTCCAGCGGGCCTACGCGGCCTACACCGACCCGCTGATGGGGCTCGCCGCGGCCTGGGTGCTGCTGCGCCTGCCCGGCCTGCTGGATGGCGCCCGGACGCGCCTCTGGATCGTCGGCACGGTGGCGCTGGTGGTGGTGGTCGCCCAGGTCTGGCCTACCATCGAGGCCATCCGCCTGCCCAACCCCGCCGGCCAATGCGGCTGGATTCCCACCTACATGAAGCGGGTCGAGCCCTTCCCCTTCTGCCGCCCCGGTTGAGGTGCGGCGCCGGCGTCCCACATCATAGGGATAGGCTGACCATAAGGTTCGACCCCCATGGACGATACCGCCGACACCCGCTGGAAGACCGATCCTGACGCCCCCGACACCGCGGGCAACGCCGCGGAAGGGCAAGGCGCCGACGAACTGGACCGGCGGGTGGCCGCCGCGGCGATGCGGCTCGCCGCCGGGCAGGGCTGGCGCAACACCGGGCTGCTGGCGATCGCACGGGCCGCCGGGGTGGCGCCGGACGTCTTCTACCGCCGTTTCCCAGATCGCTCCGACGTGCTGGCCGCCGTGTCGCGGGTCGCCGACACGGCGGTTCTCGCCGACGATGCTCCGGTCGGCCCGGACGAGAGCGCCCGCGACCGGCTGTTCGACGTGATGATGCGCCGCTACGACGCGCTGCTCCCCTACCGGGACGGGCTGCGCTCGGTTGTCCGCGACTTGCGGCGGGAACCGCTGACCGCGCTGGCCTTCTCCCGCCATTTCGGACGGTCGATGGCCTGGATGCTGCGCGCCGCGGGGGTGGAGGCTGACCGGACCGGCGGCCCCTTGTTCGTGGCCGGGCTGGGCGCGGTGCAGGCGCGGGTCATGCGCGTCTTCCTGGAGGACGACAGCGCCGACCTGTCGCGGACCATGGCGGCGCTGGATTCCGAACTGCGGCGGGCGGAGCGCTGGGCTGGGGCATTACGCCGCAGATCCGGACGCGCCTCTTCCTCCGAATCGCAAACGGCGCCGCAGGGCGCCGGGAAACCGGCCAGGGAACCGGGAAGCGCGTCCGCCGGTTGAGGTTCCGTAGGACGCAGTGTAACCCCTGGTGCGACGCACAAGGGCGTTGACTATCTTTTTGGCAATCTGCATAGTCGCGCCACAGGTTTGCTGCGCCGCAGCACGCCTAATGAATCCTTTCGTCGGGGGTGAGAACCATGGCCAAGCAGACCGGTAACCCGTTCCTCGAATTCGACCTGTCCAAGATGCTGGGCGAGTACAAGGTGCCGGGCCTGGACATCGAGTCCATCCTGGCGAGCCAGCGCAAGAACATCGAGGCGGTGACCGCCGCCAACCAGCTCGCGATCGAGGGTCTGCAGGCCGTTCTGCGCCGCCAGGCCGAGATCGTCCGCTCCTCCGTCGAGGAGGCCGGCAGCTATGTGAACCAGGTTGCCGCCGCCGGGACGCCGGAAGAGAAGGCCGCCAAGCAGGCCGAGATGGTCAAGGTCGCCTTCGAGAAGGCCCTGTCGAACATCAAGGAACTGGCCGAGCTGGTCGCCAAGTCCAACACCGAGGCCGCCGACGTGCTGTCGAAGCGCGTGTCGGAGAGCCTGGACGAGGTCAAGGCCGCCATCGCCAAGAAGTAAGCTCCTCTCCCGCCGGAGAGTGCCGCAAGGGGCCGCCCACCGGGGCGGCCCTTTCGCGTTTCAGCTTCGGCGCCGCCGATGCTAGCCTTGCCCGCGACGAATGAAACCGTAACAACCGCAACAGGGCAGGGACGATTCCCGTGACCATCAATTACGACGATTTCCTGAAGGTGGACATCCGCGTCGGCACCATCACCGCGGCGGAGCCCTTTCCGGAGGCGCGCAAGCCCGCCTACAAGCTGACCATCGATTTCGGGCCGGAGATCGGGACCCGGCGCAGTTCCGCCCAGATCACGCGCCACTACACGCTCGACGAGCTGGTAGGCCGGCAGGTGCTGGGCGTGGTGAACTTCCCGCCCAAGCGCATCGGCCCCTTCACCAGCGAGGTTCTTTGCCTGGGTCTCCCGGATGCCGAGGGCGAAGTGGTGCTGGTCGGGCCGGGGCAGGGCGTGCCGAACGGCGGGCGGCTGTACTGAGTGTGCTCCTGAGTCTGCGGACAGCAAAAGGGCCGGGAGGCATCGCCGTCCCGGCCCTATTTCTTTTGGCGAAACCCTTACTCGGCGCGTTCGATGGAGCCCCAGAGGTCGTACTCGTCGGCGTGCTCGATGGTCACGTCCACGATGTCGCCCGGCTTCACGTTCGTCTCGCCGTTCAGGAAGACGTTGCCGTCGATCTCCGGCGCGTCGGCGTAGGAACGGCCGATGGCTCCCTCCTCGTCGACCTCGTCGATGAGGACGCCCAGCGTGAAGCCGACCTTCTGCTGGAGCCGCTCGGCGCTGATCGCCTTCTGGGTCTCCATGAAGCGCTCCCAGCGCTCCTGCTTGACCTCTTCCGGAACGGCGCCGGGCAGGTCGTTGGCGGTGGCGCCGTCGACCGGCTCGTACTTGAAGCAGCCGACGCGGTCGAGCTGCGCCTCCTTCAGCCAGTCCAGCATGAACTGGAAGTCCTCTTCCGTCTCGCCGGGGAAGCCGGTGATGAAGGTGGAGCGCAGAACCAGATGCGGGCATTCCTGCCGCCACTTCCGGATGCGGTCGAGCTGCTTCTCCTGGGCCGCCGGGCGGCGCATCGCCTTCAGCACGGTGGGGGAGGCGTGCTGGAACGGGATGTCCAGATAGGGGAGGATGCGGCCCTCCGCCATCAGCGGGATCACCTCGTCCACATGCGGGTAGGGGTAGACGTAGTGCAGGCGCACCCAGACGTCGAAATTCGCCAGTTCGCGACAGAGGTCGATGAAGCGCGCCTTCACCTTGCGCCCGTACCAGTCCTCTTCGGCGTACCTGCGGTCGATGCCGTAGGCGCTGGTGTCCTGGGAGATGACCAGCAGTTCCTTGACGCCGGCGGTCGCCAGCTTCTCCGCCTCGCGCAGGACCGAAGCGACCGGCCGGCTGACCAGATCGCCGCGCAGGGACGGGATGATGCAGAAGCTGCAGCGGTTGTTGCAGCCCTCGGAAATCTTCAGATAGGCGTAGTGGCGCGGGGTCAGCCGCAGCCCTTCCGGCGGCACCAGATCGGTGAAGGGGTCGTGGACCGGCGGCACGGCGTCGTGCACGGCGTTGACGACCTGCTCGTACTGGTGGGGACCGGTGACAGCCAGCACGTCCGGATGGACCTGCCGGATCATATCCGATTCCACGCCCATGCAGCCGGTCACGATGACCCGGCCGTTTTCCTTGATCGCCTCGCCGATGGCCTCCAGCGATTCCTTCTTGGCGGAATCGAGGAAGCCGCAGGTGTTGACCAGCACGACGTCCGCGCCGTCGTAGGACGGCGAGATCTCGTAGCCTTCGGCGCGCAGGCGCGTGAGGATGCGCTCGGAGTCGACGAGCGCCTTGGGGCAGCCCAGGCTGACGATCCCCACCTTGGGGGAGGAGGCCGGGTTGGTCTTGAAACCGGGAATGGACGGGGGCGTGCTGGTCATGGCGCGCATATATAGGCGAGTCGCGGCGCAACGCCAGACAAAACGCGCGGCGCAGCCCCGACACGAGGTGGTGGGTGCCCTGCGTTGTCTTCGCACCGGCCCGGTGTTCCGGCCGGCGCCACAGGGGGTGCGACACCTTGTGCTGAATGGCATTTAAGGTCAATGTTTCGTTTACTGTCGCGATGCCGTAGTGTGCGCCCCGTCGTCGGGGGTGGGGAGTCATGGACTTGCCTACTGCAGTATGTTAGTTTGGTGACCATATAGTCTCTATAACGTACAGACGCGTTGCCGGCTTTTCGTTCTGCGGCGCCGTCTTTCTCCGGCAACTGTCGAGACTCCGCTGCCATGTCGAAAAGCCCACCGTCCCTGGCATCGGCGCAGGCGATCGCCGAGGTCATGATGCACATCGGTCACATTGCCGACAGCATGGGCTATACGCAGGGTCTGAAGCCGTCGCAATGGACGGCGCTGCGCTATTTCGCGCGCGCCAACGACAGCCAACGAACCGTTTCCGCCTTTGCGGACTTCCACGCGACGACCCGCGGCGCGGCGTCCCAGATGGTCGAGGTTCTGGTGACGAAGGAACTGCTGACGCGGGTCCCAGTGCCGGAAGACCGCCGAGTCGTGCAACTTCACCCGACCGAGAAGGCTCTGGCGCTTCTCGAATACGATCCGCTCAAGGACTTCGCCGCGGTCATCGCGGCCCTGCCGGGGCCGGACCAGTTCCAACTCGCGGATCTGCTGTCGCGCGTGCTGAAGGGGTTGTTGAGCCAGCGGGCTTAGGGAACGAAGGCGCGTTGCCCCCTCCCTAACCCTCCCCCGCTTTGCAGGGGAGGGGACAATTTCTCCCTCCCTTGCGAAGCGGGGGAGGGCCGGGGTGGGGGAAATGAGCCGTTACGCGCTCCCCACCGTCGGCCGCTTCAGCCGCTCGACCGCCTTGGTGACGATCTCGTGCAGGCCTTCGCCGCCGGCGCTGCTGTGATCCAGCAGGCGCTGGCGCATGCGCGGCTCCCAGAAGGCGCGGATGTGGCCGGCGGTTTCGGTCACCGCCTCGTCCTGCGGGTAGGACTGGAAATAGCTGGCGATCTGGTTCGCCATGCGGACGAGTTCGCGTGTGGTGTCCATGGGTCGGCTCCCGGAAATTTGGTTTTCTTCGTCAACGGAACAGCATGACGCCGTTGCCGCGCGCGCGGGCGGCCAGCGTCATGCCGGCGGCGCGGGCGAGCTTCAGCGCCAGCGCCGTGGGGGCGGAGATGGTGGCGAGCATGGGGATGCCGATGGTCGCGGCCTTCTGGACCAGCTCAAAGCTGCAGCGGCTGCTCATCACCGCGAAGCCGCCGGACGGGTCGATGCCCGCGCGGGCCAGCGCGCCGGCCAGCTTGTCGAGTGCGTTGTGCCGCCCGACATCCTCACGCGCCATCACGATGCGCCCGTTCGGCCCGGCCCAGGCCGCTGCGTGCAGGGACTTGTTGGCGCGGTTCATCGGCTGGTGGTCGGGCAGGGCGGTAAAGGCGGCAGCCACGGCCGCCACCGACGGGGTGAAGCCCGCCGTCACCTTCGGCGGCTCGCGCACCGCGTTGGCGAGGCTGTCGATTCCGCACAGGCCGCAGCCGCTCCGCCCTTCCATGGAGCGGCGGCGGAGCGAACCGCGCAGAAGACGCAACGGGTCGGCCTCGATGGACAGGACGATGCCGTTCTCCACCGGGCGGACGTCGATGCGGTCGATGTCGGCGGCACTGCCGACGATGTCCTCGCACAGGCTGAAGCCCAGCGCGAAGTCCTCGAGATCGGCGGGCGTCGCCATCATCACGGCGTGAGACCGTCCGTTGTATTCGAACGCCACCGGAGTCTCCTCGGCGACCAGCCACGTCACGTTTGCCTGATTCGCCGCCAGATCGGCGGTTTCCGGAAAGCCGGTGCCGCTGGCCGGCAGGGAATGGGCGTGGGTGAGCATGGCTGGTCCTCCGCTGCGCGTTGCCGCTTTACTCCGCCGCCACTTCCACCAGATCGCCGCGGCGGATCTGCCAATCGGACGGGTGGTTGCTCAGCGTCACCTGCACCGCGGTCACCTTGTATTCGGGGCAGTTGGTGGCCCAATCCGAATTCTCGGTGGTGACCACGTTGGCGCCCGTCACGGGGTGGTGGAAGGTGGTGTAGACCACCCCCTGCGGCATCCGGTCGGAGATGCGCGCCCGCAGCGTGGTGGCGCCGATGCGGCTGGCGATGGACACCAGATCGCCGTCGCGGATGCCCCGCTCCTCCGCGTCGTGGGCGTGGACCTCCAGGATGTCCTCCGGGTGCCACGCCACGTTGGCGGTTCGGCGGGTCTGGGCGCCGACGTTGTAGTGGCTGAGGATGCGGCCCGTCGTCAGGATCAGCGGGTAGAAGCGGGACGCCCGCTCCTCCGTCGGGACATACTCGGTGATCATGAAGCGGCCCTGGCCGCGCACGAAGCCGTCGGCGTGCATGATCGGTGTGCCGACCGACTCCTCGTCGGTGCAGGGCCACTGCACGCTGCCCACCCGGTCAAGCTTCTCGAAGCTGACGCCGGAGAAGGTCGGGGTCAGGCGGGCGATCTCGTCCATGATCTGCGCGCCGCTGCGGTAGAACATGGGATAACCCATGGCGGTGGCCAGATCGCAGACGACCTCCCATTCCTGCTTGCCGGTCTTGGACGGCATCACCGGGCGGACGCGGTTGATGCGGCGCTCGGCGTTGGTGAAGGTGCCGTCCTTCTCCAGGAAGGAGGTGCCGGGCAGGAAGACATGGGCGAAGGCCGCGGTCTCGTTCAGGAACAGGTCCTGCACGACGACGATCTCCATGGCCCGCAGGGCGGCGAACACATGCTGGGTGTTCGGGTCGGATTGGGCAATGTCCTCGCCCTGGACGAAGATCCCCTTGAAGGTCCCGTCCACCGCGGAGTCGAACATGTTGGGAATGCGCAGACCCGGCTCAGGGTCGAGGGCGGCGTTCCACACCTCCTCGAACTGCTGGCGGACCACGTCGTCGGAGACGTGGCGGTAGCCGGTCAGCTCGTGCGGGAAGGAGCCCATGTCGCAGGAGCCCTGGACGTTGTTCTGGCCGCGCAGCGGGTTCACGCCAACGCCGTCACGCCCGATGTTGCCGGTCGCCATGGCGAGGTTCGCCATGCCCATCACGGCGGTCGAGCCCTGGCTGTGCTCGGTGACGCCCAGGCCGTAATAGATCGCCGCGTTGCCGCCGGTGGCGTAGAGCCGGGCCGCCGCGCGCATCTCCGCCGCCGGGATGCCGGTGTACTGCTCGGTGTTCTCCGGGGAGTGGCGGGGGTCGCGGACGAAGGCTTCCCACCGGGCGAACTCCATCGGGTCGCACCGGTCGGCCACGAAATTGCGGTCGACCAGCTCCTCGGTCACGATCACATGGGCCAGCGCGTTCATCGCGGCGACGTTGGTGCCGGGACGGAGCTGGAGGTGGTGCGTCGCCGAGACGTGTGGGCTGCGCACGAGGTCGATGCGGCGCGGGTCGATGACGATCAGTTTGGCGCCCTGGCGCAGCCGCTTCTTCATGCGGGAGCCGAAGACCGGGTGGCCGTCCGTCGGATTGGCGCCGATGACCAGGATCACGTCCGACTTGTCGACGCTCTTGAAATCCTGCGTGCCGGCGGAGGTGCCGAAGGTCTGCTTCAGGCCGTAGCCGGTCGGGGAGTGGCAGACGCGGGCGCAGGTGTCGACGTTGTTGTTGCCGAAGGCGGCGCGGATCATCTTCTGGACGACGTACACCTCCTCGTTCGTGCAACGGGACGAGGTGATGCCGCCGATGGAGCCGCGGCCGTATTTCTGCTGGACCGCGCGCAGGCGGGTGGCGGCGTAGGTGATCGCCTCCTCCCAGGACACGATGCGCCACGGATCGTCGATGGTCTCGCGGATCATCGGCTTCGTCTGGCGGTCGGCGTGGGTGGCGTAGCCCCAGGCGAAGCGGCCCTTGACGCAGGAATGGCCCTCGTTGGCGCCGCCGTCCTTGTGGGGGACCATGCGAACCACGGTGGTGCCCTTCATCTCCGCCTTGAAGGAGCAGCCGACGCCGCAGTAGGCGCAGGTGGTGATGACGCTGTGCTCCGGCTGGCCCAGCTCGATCAGCGACTTCTCGGTCAGGGTGGCGGTCGGGCAGGCCTGGACGCAGGCGCCGCAGGACACGCACTCGCTGTCCATGAACTGTTCGAGCGCGCCTGGCGACACCTTGCTGTCGAAGCCGCGCCCGTCGATGGTCAGGGCGAAGGTGCCCTGGACCTCGCCGCAGGCCCGCACGCAGCGCGAGCAGACGATGCACTTGGACGGGTCGAAGGTGAAGTAGGGGTTGCTCTCGTCCTTCACCGCGGCGCGGTGGTTCTCACCTTCGTAGCCGTAGCGGACGTTGCGCAGGCCGACCGCGCCGGCCATGTCCTGAAGCTCGCAGTTGCCGTTGGTCGGGCAGGTCAGGCAGTCCAGCGGGTGGTCGGAGATGTACAGCTCCATCACGCCGCGGCGCAGCCGGCCCAGACGCTCATTCTGGGTGTGCACCTTCATGCCCGGGGCGACCGGCGTGGTGCAGGAGGCCGGCGTGCCGCGCCGCCCCTCGATCTCCACCATGCACAGGCGGCAGGAGCCATAGGCGTCCAGCATGTCGGTGGCGCACAGCTTCGGCACGGAGATGCCGGCTTCCATCGCCGCGCGCATCACCGAGGTGCCTTCCGGCACGGTCACCGTGCGGCCGTCGATGTCCAGCGTCACCATGGTGGCGGACTCGCGGGCCGGGGTGCCGTAATCGATGTCTTGGATGGGCATGGGGATCGACATGGGGTCTGGTCCTTTCCGCTCACTCGGCCGCGACAGCCGCGGGGCTGCGGGTGAAATCCTCGGGGAAGTGCTTCAGGGCACTGCGCACCGGGATCGGCGTCATGCCGCCCATGGCGCAGAGCGAGCCGTCGGTCATGACCTCGCACAGGTCGTTGAGCAGCGTGATGTTCGCCTGCACCTTCTCGCCGGCGATGATGTGGTCCATCACCTCGACGCCGCGTACCGCGCCGATGCGGCAGGGGGTACACTTGCCGCAGGATTCGGCGGCGCAGAACTCCATGGCGAAACGGGCCTGCCTGGCCATGTCCACGCTGTCGTCGAAGACGACGATGCCGCCGTGGCCGACCATCGCCTCGACCGCCGCGAAGGCCTCGTAATCCTTCGGCAGCTCGAACAGCGAGGGCGGCAGGTAGGCGCCGAGCGGGCCGCCGGCCTGAACCGCGCGGATCGGGCGCCCGGTGATGGTGCCGCCGCCGAACTCGTAGAGCAGCTCGTGCAGGGTGACGCCGAAGGCCTTCTCGACGATGCCGCCTCGGCGGATGTTGCCGGCGAGCTGGAAGGCCAGAGTGCCGCGCGACCGGCCGACGCCGAAATCGCGGTAGTGGTTGGCGCCCTTGTCCAGGATGATCGGGACCGAGGTCAGCGACAGCACGTTGTTGACGATCGTCGGCTTGCCGAAGAGGCCCTCCAGCGCCGGCAGCGGCGGCTTGGCCCGGACGGTGCCGCGCTTGCCCTCCAGGCTTTCCAGCATGGAGGTCTCCTCGCCGCAGATGTAGGCGCCGGCGCCGACGCGGACGTCGAGGTGGAAGCGGTGGCCGGTGCCATGGATCTCGTCGCCCAGCCACTTCTCGTCATAGGCCAGCCGGATCGCCTCGCGCATGGTCGCGACGGCGTGCGGGTACTCGGAGCGGATGTAGATGTAGCCCTCGGTGGCGCCCACCGCGATGGCGGCGATGGTCATGCCCTCGATCAGGCAGAAGGGGTCGCCCTCCATGATCATGCGGTCGGCGAAGGTGCCGCTGTCGCCCTCGTCGGCGTTGCAGCAGATGTATTTCTGGTCCGCCTGGGCGTTCAGCACCGTGTTCCATTTGATGCCGGTGGGGAAACCGGCACCGCCGCGGCCGCGCAGGCCGGATTCGGTGACCTCGGTCACGATCTCCGCCGGGGTCATGGCGAGCGCCCGCTCCAGCCCGCGGAAGCCGCCGTGCAGCCGGTAATCCTCGACCGACAGCGGGTCGATGATGCCGCAGCGGGCGAAGGTCAGCCGCTCCTGCTTGGCGAAGTAGGGGATCTTCTCGGTCAGGCCGTGGGCCAGCGCGTGGTCGGCGCCTTCGAGGAAGCCGGCGTCGAACAGGCCGGCCACGTCCTCGGCCATCACCGGGCCGTAGGCGACGCGGCCCTCGGGCGTCTCCACCTCGACCAGTGTCTCCAGCCACAGCATCCCGCGGGAGCCGTTGCGGACGATGCGGAGCGGGATGCCGCGCTTGGTGGCCTCGGCCCGGATGGCGGCGGCGGTCTCGTCGGCGCCCACCGACAGGGCGGCGGCGTCGCGCGGGACATAAACGGTGTGCAGGGGCTCGCTCATCGTGCAACCTCCGTGGCCAGGGTGGAGGCGGTGATGGCGTCGAAGCGGGCCGGGCTGACCCGGCCGTGCAGCGTCTCGTCCACCATCACGGCGGGGGCCAGGGCGCAGTTGCCCAGGCAGAAGACCGGCTCCAGCGAGAAGGCATCGTCGGCGGTGGTCTCGTGGAAATCCACCTTCAGGCGGCGGCGGATGTGGTCGATCAGCCCGTCGGCGTTCATCGACTGGCAGGCCTCGGCCCGGCAAACTTTGATGGTGTGGCGGCCGGGACGGCTGCGGCGGAATTCGTGGTAGAAGGACACCACCCCGTGCACGTCGGCGCGCGACAGGTTCAGCTCACGCGCCAGCAGCGGGATGGCCTCCTCGTCGATGCAGCCGAACTCTTCCTGAAGAGCGTGCAGCATCGGCAGCAGGGCCCCGCGCAGGTGACGGTTGGCGGCGATCACCGCCGTGGCGCGTTCTTCGCTCCATGGAGATCGGGCGTTCATGGTCTCCTCCCCCGCGCCCACCTGGATCGGCGGCGCTTCGTTGGTGTCTTGTCCGTCAGCGTTACGGACATTGGGGGAGGCGGGCAAATTTGATTTTCTGATGCGGTGATAGGGTTTCGCTATCACCACACGGGCGGCACGGTTATGCTGTTGAGATCATAGCCCTTTTTAGAGACCCCAGGGGGCCAGCGCCTCGTCGGTCAGGGCGCGCACGCGCTCGGCGAGGCCCGGTTCCGCGGCGACGGCAGCCAGCGCCCTGGCGAGCGGGGCCGGCGGCTCGCGGTCGGCGTAGACGAGTCCGACGGCGTAGGTCAGGTCCGGCTCGGTCAGCGGCAGGGCCACCAGATCGGGGTGGCGGGCGACCAGGGTCAGGAGCTGGCTGGGCACCACGCTGGCGGCCAGACCGCTGCGCACGATGGTGTAGATGGTGACGATGGAATTCGTCTCCATCAGCGGAACCACCGTCCGGTCGGCCATGCGGAAGGCGGTGTCGGCGATGCGCCGGTTCTGCATGTCGGGGGTGAGCAGGCACAGCGGCAGCTCCGCCGCGTCCGTCCAGCGGATGCTGGTGGCGCCCTCCCGCACCTGGCGGCGCTGGGCCAGCAGGAAGTAGCGCTCCGAAAACATCGGCACGGTGCGGACGTTGCTCAGCGGCTCGTTGTCGAGATAGGTGACGGCGGCGTCCAGTTCGAACCCGTCGAGGTCGCGCTGGATGTCCCGCGAACTGAGCGAGCGCACGCTGGAGCGGATCTGCGGGTAGCGCTCGGCGAAGCGGGCCAGAACATGGGGGACGGCGGGCAGGGCGGTGGGAATGGCGCCGATGCGCAGATGGCCGGAAAGGCCCTGGCCCAGCGCCGTCAGCTCCTGATAAAGCCCGTCCCGCTCCGCGACGATGCGGCGGGCGTATTCCAGCACCTTCAGACCCTCCGGGGTGAAGCCGGAGAACTTCTGTCCGCGTTCCACGATGGGCACGCGCAACTCGTCCTCGAGCTGGCGGATGGCGTTGGACAGCGTCGGCTGGGAGACGTGGCAGGCCTCCGCCGCCCGGCCGAAATGCTGCTCGCGCGCCAGGGCCAGCAGATAGACGAATTTGCGGAACACAGTCCCCTCCCGCGCGTGATGGGCCGGTGCCCGCTCGGCGTCCTTCTCAGGGCGTCGCGCACGTTATGCCGAATCGGACACACCGGCGGCAAGGAAAGAGGCACGCCCCGCCGCGGTCCATTTCGGACGTCACTCTCCCGGCTGCGCCGCGGCGGTGGCGTGGGTGGAGCGCATCAGGGTTCCGCGCTCCGTCAGCAGGACGGTCAGCAGCGCCAGCACGCCCAGCACGGTGAATCCGATGGTCAGCGGGCGCACGGTGCCGTCGAAGGACTGGCCGACGATCCAGCCGACCATCGCCGCCATGCCGGTGCTGAAGAAGCCGACAAAGGACGATCCCATACCCGCCACATGGCCCAGAGGCTCCATCGCCATGGCGTTGAAGTTGGGGGCGATCAGGCCGAAGCAGAAGAAGATCGCGGCCATGAACAGGCCGAGGCCGAGCAGCGGCGGATGCTCAGGAAAGCCGAGCAGCGCCATGGCGACGCCGGTCAGCGCGTAGCCGATCAGGGCGACGTGCGACACCCGGTGCATGCCGACCCGCCCGACCAGCCGCGCGTTGACCAGCGAAGCCAGGGCCATCACCCCGGCGATCGCGCCGAAAGCCACCGGGAACATCGTCCCCAGCCCGTAGACGTCCACGAAAATCTGCTGCGCGCTGCCGACGTAGCTCAGCAACCCGCCGAACAGCAGGCCCATGGCCGCGGTGTAGCCGACCGTCGCGCGCGTTGTCATAACCTTATGGAAGGCATGGCCGAGCGCCGCGGGAGACAGCGGCAGCCGATCCTCCGCCGCGCGGGTTTCCGAAAGCCGCAGCATCGACCAGGCGAAGGCGGCCACGGCCGCCAGGAACAGTGCGCCGAACACCCACGGCCAGGTGCCGAGACGCAGGATTCCCTCGCCCAGGGCCGGGGCGATGATCGGCACGATGATGAAGATCATCATGACGAAGGACATCACCCGCGCCATGTCGCGCCCGACGAAGCGGTCGCGCACGATGGCGATGGCGACGACGCGCGGCGCGGCGGCGCCGAAGCCTTGCAGCGCCCGAGCGGCCAGAAGCGTGGTGAAGCTGGGGGCGAAGACAGCGCCCAGCGACCCGATGGCGAAGATCACCAGACCGGCGGCCAGAACCGGCTTGCGCCCGAACCGGTCGGACAGCGGCCCGTGGAAGGGCTGCCCGACCGCGAAGCCCAGCATGTAGGCGGTGATGACGAGCTGACGGTCATTTTCCCGCACCACCCCGAAGGAGCTGGCGATGTCCGGCAAGGCGACCAGCATGATGTCGATGGACAGCGCTGTCAGCGCCATCAAAAGAGCCATGAGCGCGACGAACTCGCCGAAACGAATGTCGCCGCTCCGGCCGGCGGAAGCGGAATGGGGCATGGAATCAGGCATTGGACCAATGTGCCGCCCGCCTGTCTCCGCGGCAAATCGAATTCCCGCAGGCCCGCCATCGACATTTGGTCATGGACAATTCAGGGCTGTGGCACCCTGCGGCTCTATACGCCGCACATCACCACCTTTTGTGGTGTGTCCAACTTTCATTTGATGGTTTCAAGAACTGAAAATGGTTCCTACTGAAAATAGTGATAGGTGGGCGGATTTTGTGGGAGTCGCCGGAGTGCCTGTCTATAGTGGGCGGCGTCAACGGTTTGTGAAAATCGGGTATGCGCCTTCGTCTCCCCTTCGTGGCCCTGCTGGCGCTTCTTCCGCTCGTCGCCTTTGCGGTGGCCGCGATCATGCTGGTCGACCGTCAACAGGAGCGGTCGGTCGAGGAACTGATCCGCCATGCCACCGACGCAGCGGTGCGGACGGTGGACGGGCGCGTCCTCATGACGCGCAGCGCGCTCGAAATCATGTCCTCGGCCCGTTCGCTGGACATCGGCGACCGCGCCGTTTGGAGGGAGCGGTCGGAACGTGCGCTGCGCCAGCGTCCGGATTGGATCGCCCTGGAGGTGCGCGACCGCCAGGGTGAGGTCAACCTGCTCCACCGGCCGCAGGAGCCGGAAGCGGACGCCATCGATCATGCGGCCCGATTGGCCCAGACGGACCGTGTGTTCCGGTCGGGAGAGGTCTGGATCAGCGGCGTCATAACCGACCCCGCTGGCAAGGTGGAGCCGGTCTTCGCGGTCAGTGTGCCGGTTTGGGGCGTGGGCGAGGTGCGGCTGGTCCTGACCGCCTATGTGCGGGCCTGGTCCCTGCGTCAGGTCCTGGTCGATCAGGTGGCGACGCCGAATTGGATCGTCGCGCTTCTCGACCGCGATGGGCGCTTCATCGCCCGGACGAGGTCCGAAACGGCCTTCGATCCGGCGGTCGGAAAGCCGGCGCACGAGTCTCTTGCCCAGGCGCTGAAGATCGGCGACGAGTTTTTCCTGTCACGTACCCAGCAGGGGCAGGAGGTGCTGTCGGCGAAAGCCGGCTCCGTGGCGGCGCCCGGCTGGCTCCTGGCGCTCGGCACGCCGGCCGAGCCGATCCAGGCGGCGGCGCGGCGCACGGTCTACGCGGTCGCCGGCGGCGGGCTGGGCGCGCTGGCGGTGGCGGCGCTGGTCGCCTGGGCC
>NZ_JBFUHT010000031.1:0-57534 GCF_056402275.1 Azospirillum sp. P4_B5 | reverse complement strand
GAAGGCGCCCGCGCGCCGGGCCGCCCCGCCGGCGCCGCTGCGCGTCCGCGCCGAGGCCCCTCCCCCCACGAAGGCCGCCGCCAACACGCCAGCGAACGCCCGCGTCTATGGCGAGGGGCTGGACATCCTGACGCGGCAGATGCGCGGCCCCCTGCGCCGCGGCGACATTCCGTGGTTCCTCGCCTTCGGAGTCGGCGGCCCGGCCCTGCTCGCCACCGACCCGACCCATGTCCGCTGGCCCGAGGACGGCAACGGCGAGAACGGCTGCTGGTGGTTCTGCGAAGGTGCTGCGATCCTGCACGCCGGCGCCGATTCCGCCGACGGCACCCGGCTGGGCGCGTCCTGGCCGGCGCTGGTCGCGGCGATGCGCAAGCGGCCGATGCGCCGCCCGCTGGACGGCATCCTGCTCATGGTCGGCGCCGACGAGCTGCGCGCCGCCGCCGAACGCCCCGGTCCGCGCGACGCGCTGGCCAAGCGGGGCGCCGCCCTGCGAGAACGCCTGCGGACTCTGCGCGACGATATCGGCGTAGTCGGCCCTGTGCATGTGGTCGTGGTCCGCGCCGAGGCCCTGAACGGCTTCACCGACCTCTGCGCCGCCATGCCGTCCGCCCTGCTGGACGGCGTGCTGGGATGGACCAATCCCCAGGACTGGGCCAAGCCCTTCGAGCCGCGCCGCATCGACGAGGCGTTCGAGGCCATCGCCGCCGACATTGCCGTTCTGGAGGCCGACGCCTTCGCCGCCGGCACCGCCGGGGTGCGCCTGCCGCTGCTGCCGGCAGCCCTGGACACGCTGCGCCATCCGCTGGGGCTGTTCCTTGACGGCGCCCTAGGAGGAGATGGGGGCGGCGACGACCAGACCGAGCCCTTCCCGCTGCGCGGCATCGCCCTGACCGGCGCCTACGCCCCGGCCACCGGCGGGCGCCGCCCGGTCTTCGCCCGCAACCTGCTGCCGGGCCGGGCCTTCGCCGAGGCCGGCTACGGACGGCCATCCGACGCCGCCTACCAGCAGGCCCACAAGCGCCGCCGGATGGCCCAGGCCGCGCTCGCCGCTTCGGTCGCCGGCCTGTCGGTCGCCGCGTGGCAGGGCGTGTCCAGCGTGTCCGCCGGCAGCCCGCCGGTCGCCGCCGCCACCGCCGACCTGCGCCGGGCGCTGCTGGCCCGCGACGCCGTCACCGACGGGGCTCTCGCCGGTCGGGTGATCGCCGCCACGGCGGTGATGGAGCGTAGTTCCCTCGCCACGCCGCTGCTGCCGACTTCGCTGGTCAGCACCTTCGACGAGGACAAGAAGCGGCTCGCCTCGGTCACGCTGCGCCGCTCGGTGCTGCGGCCGATCCGCGACGCCCTGCTGCCCAGCGCCACCATGGCCGACCTGCCGCCGGTCGCCAACCCGCAGCGGGTGGAGGACCTGCCCGCCTTCCGCCGGCTCGCCGAGCAGCTCGACCGCATCGGCGGGCGGCGCGACGCGCTGGAGCGCTACGACCGCTTCCGCCGCAACAGCGGCTTCGACGAGCTGAACGCGCTGGCCGAAAGCGTCTACGGCGCCGTCCCCCGCTCGCCGATGACGGCGACGGACGGCTACATCACGCGCATCGCCGCCGGCGCAGACCTGCCCAACCTGGACGCCCGGACCATCGCCGCGGCGGTGCGCGCGGAGTCGGTCCAGCTCGCCGCCCCGCTGGCCGAGGAGCTGTACGGCCGCAACCCGCTCCGCCAGCGCGCCGAGGCCCTGGCCGAGCGGCTGCGCGGCCTGCCGGAGACGCCGACCGCCGAGGATGTGGACGACGCCCGCCGCCTGACCGGCGCCGTCGCCGAGGCCGTCGCCTGGCCCATCGCCGGCGCCCTGCAGGAGCCCGCCCGCGGCTTGCCCGACGCGATCCGCGTGATGCTCCAGAAGGCCGCCATCGCCGATCTGCCGGGCCGCGACACCACCGACCGCATCACCGAGGCCCTGTCCACCGCCGCGACCGGCGCCCGCGCCGCCGTCCTGGCGCTGGACGCGCCGCAGACCGGAGCCCTGTTCGCGGTGGGTGACGGCGGGGCGTTGGTTCTCAACCCGGCGGTGACCGCGCTGCCGGACGCCCTGGCCGCCGCCCTGCCCGCCCCGGTTCCCGACACTCCGCCCGCCGAAGCCGCCAAGCCGGCCGAGCCGAAGCCGGAGCCGCCGAAGCCCGCTGAGCCAAAGCCGGAACCGCCAAAACCAGAGCCGGCCAAGCCGGTCGCGGCAGCCCCCCCGCCTCCCCCGCGCCCGGCGCCGCTGCCCGAGCCCGCGGCTCCGCCGCCCGCCGTCGTGGAGGAGCCTGCTGCCGTCGTCGCGCATCTGCCGATCCCGCCCAGAATGCCGGTGGAAGCCCCGATTCCGGACAGCGACGTCGCCCTGTCGAAGCTGTCCAGCGCCTTCGCGCAAACCCTCGCCGGGCGCTTCCCCTTCGTCGGCTCCGAACAGGCGCGCGGCGCGCCGGACGCCGACCCGCAGGACGTCCGCCGCTTCTACCGGCAGTTGGACGAGCACCGGGCCGCGGTGATGCGGACCGCGACCCCCGAGGTCGCCGCCTTCATGGAGCGGATGGAAGCCGCCCGCCCGCTGCTGGAGGCCATCGCGCGCCCGGCCCCCGTCAGCGTCCGCCTCACCTACGGCGCAAACCGCGCGCAGGAGGTCGGGGCGGAGCACATCATCGACTGGTCGGTGCGTTCCGGCGCCAGCGCGGTGGGGGCTTCGGCCAACGGCGGGACGCTCGCCTGGACGCCGGGCCAGCCGGTCCTGCTGAGCGCCCGCTGGGCCGCCGGGTCGCCCTTCCGTCCGAAGGGTGCGCCGGCGGGCGGAACCGCCGCGGCGACCGGCGACACCATCACCCTGGCCGAGCGCGGACCGTGGGCGCTGCTGCGCCTGCTGAAAGGCCACGCTCCGTCGTCGTCGCGGGACGGCCTGCTGCTGCGCGTCGCCCTGCCCACGCAGACCATCGACGGACAGCCGGTGCGCGACACCGTCCTGGTCCTGGGGGCGGCGGTCATCGCCGGCACGCGCAACGAGCTTCCGGCGCGCGCTCTCGATCTGCCGATTCGCTTCCCGCAAAGGTAGAGATTTATGATGCACAAAGAAAAGCTCATGATGAACTTTGTTACAATTAGCAGAAAGATGACGCACGTTCCGACAAAAACCCTGACAACGGTCATAGGCATTTAATGCGTTGTTAAGCACTAAAAATGTATCAAGTCATTGGGACAGATTGGATCGTTGGGCAGTCATTCTTTGCCCAACGACAGTCCCGAGAACCACTCTCTAATTTACCAGCGGTAATAGGGGTATTCTTTTACCAATCGCTTAGGTAGCGGTTGATTGGCGATGCTTTGTTTCTTTCGGAATGCCAAATTTGCGACGCATAACGTCCAATGACGTGTGTCTGAGCTTATCGTTTCCACCTAAAATCAACCCCACCTGACCCTCGAAAGGTTTCGGATCATGGTAGACCGTAAGAAGCGCGCCCAGGAACTGATCAAGTATCACAGCTACGCCTCGGGCGCCTTCGGACTCATCCCCGTTCCCGGCGCGGACGTCGCCGCGGTCAGCGTGGCCCAGCTCAACCTGATCCATAAGCTCGCCAAGCTCTATGAGATTGAGTTCGCGCAGGAGCGCACCCGCGCGATCATCGGCGCGCTGATGGGCGGCGTCATGCCCGGCGCGCTGAGCTCCAGCGTGCTCGGCTCCGCCGTGAAGGCCGTTCCGTTCATCGGCACGGCGCTGGGCGTCGCCGTCATGCCGGCCCTGTCGCTGGCCGCCACCCAGGCGCTCGGCCGCGTGTTCGCGCAGCACTTCGAGACCGGCGGCACGCTGCTGGACTTCGACGTGGAGACGATGCGCGAGCATTTCCGCAAGGAGTTCGAGGCCGCCAAGGGCGACGCTGGCGAGGCTCCCGCCGCGGCGCCGCAGATGGAAGAGCAGCCGGTCCAGAAGGCCGGCTAAGGGCACGACGCCGGGGCGCCGGGCAAAGAAGGAAGCATCGCCGTGTTCGAGCTGATCTACATCGGTCTCTGCCTGCTGGTCGGGTTTCTGGGGATCGGCCGCCGCGGCGGCTTCCTGCTTTACGCCTTCCTGGCGGTGGTTCTGACACCGCCCGGCGCCCTTCTCGTCATGATCCTGCTGACCACCCGCAGCAAGAAACGGGCGAAGGCATGACGGCGGCGACGGCGTCCATCCTCCGCCCGGTCCTGCGGTTCCTGCTGCCGGTCCTGCTGGCGCTGTTCGCCGCGATCCTCCCGGCGCGCGCCGAATACTGGACCATCGCGTCAGAAGACCATTTCCCGCCCTACAACTACTCCTTCAACGGCACCCGCACGGGGATCGACACC
Organism: Azospirillum sp. P4_B5; assembly: GCF_056402275.1. Lineage (NCBI taxonomy): Bacteria > Pseudomonadati > Pseudomonadota > Alphaproteobacteria > Rhodospirillales > Azospirillaceae > Azospirillum > Azospirillum sp. P4_B5. The sequence goes on along the minus strand of NZ_JBFUHT010000031.1, from coordinate 53,190 downwards.
GAGATCGTCGTCGCCCTGCTGAAGGAGCTGAGCATCACCCCGGTGCACCGGCCGTTGTCCTGGACCGAGGTCGTCCGGTCGATGGACGAGAACACCGCCGACGTCGGGTTCCAGTTCATCGCCTCGCCCGCCCGTTTCGCGCAGTACAACATGATCGGCCCGTTCCGCACCGGCACGACCGTCTTCATGGTGCGCAAGGACTCCCCCATCGCCTTCGAGCGGCTGGAGGACCTGACCCCCCACCGCATCGGCGTGGTCGACGGCTTCGCCTACGCGCCGGACTTCGACGCCGCGACCTATCTGGAAAAGGTCCCGTCGAGCAGCAACGTGGTCAACTTCCGCCGCCTGATCCTGGGCCGGGTGGACGTGATCGTCGGCGACCTGCATGTGCTGAACCACATGGCCAAGCAGGACGGACGGCTGAAGGACGTGCGCGTCCTGCCCAAGCCGCTGGGCCTGATCCCCCGCTACATCGCCATGCCCAAGGCGCGCAAGGAGAAGGCCGAGCGGTTGCAGGCCGCCTTCGTCAAGCTGCGCGACAACGGCACGATCACCCGCATCCTCGACTCCTGGCTGGCGGAGTGAGGCGGAGCGATGAGCAAAAGCAAGACAACCAAGCGCGTCGCCCCCAGCCGGCCCGTCTCGGCCCTGCTGCCCCTGATCGGGCTGGCCGACCGTGAGATCCTGACCCGGCTGGTGATGACCGGCTGCGTCGCCGCCACCGCCAACCTCATCAGCCTGATGAGCCTCAGCGCCGAGCTGAACGGCTGGATGCGCGGCGAGGTGCTGGACACGCCCTTCCTGATCTTCTGCCTGTCGCTGCTGGTCTCCTACGCCTTCAGCAAGCGCTTCGTCGGGCTGGTGCTGACCACCGGCTTCAGCGCGCTGGCCGGGGTGCGGCGGCGCTTCCTGCAGACCGTCACTCTGGGCAACCACGCCGACATCCTCGACATGCAGTCCCGGCGCTCCTTCGACCTCGGCAACCACCATCTGGAGCGCATCGCGGCGCTGCTGCCCAACCTGTCGATCGCCGCCAACATGATGCTGGTGGCGGTCGTAGCCTACCTCTACCTGTGGACGCTGACCACGGTGGGCGCCACGCTGCTCCTGGTGGCCGGCGCGATGATCGGCGGCTGGTACGTGCGCGAGGCGCAGCGCACCCGCGCCCTGCTGGGCCAAGCCAAGGAGTCCGAGGTGCGGATGCTCCAGGGCTTCTCCGAGATCGTCGGCGGCAACGCCGAGATCAAGCTGGGCAAGGCGCGGCGCGACGAGCTGGCCCAAGCGGTCGAGGCCGACGTCGCCCAATGGGAGGATCTGAAGCGGCGCCACGGGCGCAATCTGGGGGAGCTGTTCTCCTGGATCGCCACCATCGTCATCGGCTTTTCCGCGGTCTTCGTCTTCATCTTCCCGCGCATGGGCGCGCTGTCGGCGGCGGAGCTTCCACTGGTGACCTCGGTCATTCTGTTCCTTGCCCGGCCGCTGTCGAAGTTCCTCAACGCCGTGCCCGACTACATCGCGGCGGAGGATGCGGCGAACCAGCTCACCACCCTCCTCGCCGCCATGCCGGCGGCGGAGTACGCGCCGTCGAAGCTGGCCCGCGCGCCGCGCCGCTTCTCCGCCATCGAGCTGCGCGGCGTGCGCTTCGCCTACCGCGCCGGCCTGCGGCCCGAGCCCTTCGTGATCGGTCCCATCGACATGACCATCCCGGCGGGCAGCGTCGTCGGCATCGTCGGCGCCAACGGGTCGGGCAAATCCACCCTGCTGCGCGTCATCCCGCTGCTGTTCCGCCCGGACGAGGGGCAGGTGCTGCTCGACGGGCAGGCGGTGGAGGGCGACCGGCTGGAATCCTACCGCGACCTGTTCTGCGCGGTGTTCCAGGACCACCACCTGTTCACCCGCCTGCCGCAGGGGCCGACCTTCGACGCGGAGCTGTTCCGCGAGATGCTGGCCTATCTGAAGATCGACCATCTGGTTCCGGAGACCGGCGACGGCCTGCTGAACCGCGATCTGTCCAAGGGCCAGCGCCGCCGCGTCGCCCTGGCCGTCGCCGTCGCGGAGGGGCGTCCAATCATCATCCTCGACGAATGGACGTCCGACCAGGACGCCGAGTTCCGCACCCGCTTCACCAACGAGATCATCGGCAAGCTGCGGGCGCTCGGCCGCACCGTGATCTTCGTGTCGCACGACGGCAACGCCTCGTCGGTCTGCGACGTGACCATTCACATGACAAACGGGCAGATGGACATGCCGGCCGAAAAGTCCGCGTCCCGCCCCGCCACGGCTTTGCTCCAGGAGACCGCGTGACATGGCTGACCAGGCCTTCACCTACGACGACGCCGACGCGACGCCGCAGCCGAAGTCGCGCCTGCGCGCGCTGCTCGGCAACTGGTACGAGGAGCACCGCCGGTCGCTGCTGTGCACGCTGCTGGTCGGCATTCTGATCTTCCTCTACTTCGCGCCGTCGATCGTCGTCTTCATCCCCGCCGGCCACGGCGGCGTGTTGTGGAAGCGCTTCCACCAGGGTACCCAGATGGCTCCGGCCCTGGCCGAGGGCGTGCACGTCATCTTCCCCTGGGACAAGATCGAGGTCTACGACCTGCGCCTGCAGGAGGACACCCGCTCCTACTCGGCGATCGCCAACGACGGCCTGAACGTCAGCATCGAGATCACGGTGCGCTACCGCCCCTACGCGGAGATGCTGGCCGCCCTGCACAAGAACGTCGGGCCGAACTATCTGGAAGTGCTGCTGGTGCCGGAGGTCGGGTCGGTCTCGCGCGAGATCGTGTCGCGCTTCAAGGCCGACGAACTCTACGCCCACCGCCGCCTGCGCGTTCAGACCGAGACCTTTGAGCAGGTCGCCGACCGCGTGATGTACGCCCAGATCATCGGGGCCGAGGACACGCCGAAGCCGGACGGGCGGACCAAGACCGGCTACCTGCTGATCCAGGACATCCTGATCCGCAACGTCTCGCTGCCCGAAGCGATCATGGTGTCGATCGAGCGCAAGATCCAGCAGGACCAGGCCGCCCAGGAATACCAGTTCCGCCTGCAGCGCGAGCTGTTCGAGAGCCAGCGCAAGCAGCTCGAAGGCCAGGGCATCCGCGCCTTCCAGGAGACGGTCCAGGCCAACCTGACCGAAAACTACCTGCGCTGGCGCGGCATCGAGGCGACGCTGGAGCTGGCCCATTCGCCCAACGCCAAGATCGTCGTCATCGGCAACGCCGCCAGCGGCGGGCTGCCGCTGATCCTCGACGCGGCCTCGGGCCAGGGCGCCACCCTCCCGATGCCGGGCGCCCCCGCCCCCGGCGCGCCGCATGCGGGTGCGCCGAGCGTCATGGCCCTGCCGCCGAGCAGCCTCCCCGTGCCGCCCGCCGCGCAGCTTCCCTCGCTGAGCGGCGACGGCACGCCCGGACAGGTGCCGGTCGGCCAGATGCCCAGCCTGAACACCGCCGGGGCCGAACCCGCCGCCCCCCGCTCACCGACCGCGCCGGTTCCCGGCGTCAAGCCCGAGCCGGCGGGGGCTGCCGCAGGACCGGCAAAGGACGGAAAGGCCGCCTCGGCCCCCATCCTGTCGACCATGTCGCCGTCCCGCCTGCTCGACCTCATCCAGTCCAAGTGAGCCGGCGATGGACCTCTGGCGCATCCTGAGACGCGACGCCCTGCGCAACATGCAGCCGCTGATGCTGCTGGCGGTGCTGGCGGCGGCCCTCAACCTCGCCCTGCTGACCTCGCTGAACAGCGCGCTGGTCATCATGGACGATCCGGAGGGGTTGCAGCGTCTGCTGTTCATCTTCCTGCTGTCCGCCTTCTCCTGGCGGTTCGCGCAGGGCTGGATGATGAGCGCGGCGTCCAAGCGGATGCAGGCGGCGCTGGCGATCCTGCGCGTCGACCTGCTGCGCCGCGCGGTGGCCGCCGACCTGCCCGACGCCATGGCGGTCGGCTCCACCCGCCTCGCCCAGGTCGCCGGGCCGGAGTTGCAGCTTCTCGCCCAGGCGGTGCCGACGCTGGTCATCAGCTTCCAGTCGGTCGCGGCCATCGTGCTGTGCCTGCTCTACCTCGCCTCGCTGTCGAACGCCGCGGTGCTGATCGTGCTGGCCTTCCTGACGGTTGGCGGCATCCTGATCACACGCTCGGTCCTGCGGCTGGAGCGGCTGTCGGAGACGATCCACGAGGCCGAGGGCGCGCTGTCCGAACGGTCGGACCACATCCTGCAGACCCTGCGCGAGTGCAAGCTGAACCGCCGCCGCGCCGCCAACGCGCTGTCCGACGCCACCGCCTGCGCCGAGGCGCTGCGGACGGAGCGCCATCGCTTCGGCGCCGAGTACAGCCACTACTTCACGCTCAGCGAGCTGACCTACTACGCGGCGCTGGCCGGGATCATCTTCCTGCTGCCGGCGGTGACCAACACCGACATCACGACCGTCGTGCTGGCCGGTCACGCCGCCGCCTTCATCGCCTACCCGGTCATCACCATCGTCGCCTCCTACCCCTCCTACATCAGCGCCGAGACCGCCGCCCGCTCCTATCTGGCGGTGGAGGCGGAGCTGAAGGCGCCGCCCCGTCCCGCGCAGCGCCGGGTCAAGGACGCGCCGCCGACCGGCTTCGTCGACTTCGCCACCATCGCGCTCGACGGCGCGTCGTACCGCCACCCCGGGCGCGACGGCACCGGCTCCTTCACCGTCGGTCCCATCGACCTGACGGTGGAGCGCGGCGACGTCGTCTTCGTCACCGGCCACAACGGCGCCGGCAAGAGCACGCTGATCCACCTGCTGCTCGGCCTCTACCCGGCGCAGCGCGGCAGCCTGACGGTGGACGGCGCGGTGGTGACGGCGGACACGCTGGGCTCCTACCGCGACCTGTTCTCGGTCGTCTTCTCCGACAACCACGTCACCCGCCAGCTCTACGGCGCGGTGTCGCTGGAGGACGGCTTCGCCGACGAGCTGCTCGACCTGCTGGAGATGTCCGACAAGGTGGCGGTCGAGGACCGCGCCTTCACGACGGTGGACCTGTCGCAGGGGCAGAAGAAGCGCCTCGCGCTGGCCGCCGCTCTGCTGGAGCGCAAGCCCGTGCTGGTGCTCGACGAATGGGCCGCCGACCAGTCCCCCTATTTCCGGCGGAAATTCTACCGCGAGATCATTCCCTGGATGAAGGCGCGCGGCATCACCGTGATCGCCGTGACCCACGACGACGCGTATTTCGACGCCGCCGACGTGCAGATCCAGGTGGAGCAGGGCGGTATCCGCCGGCTCGACACCCCCGCCCTTCCGGCCCCCGACCTGCTGCCCGCCTGATCCAGACCAGCGGATCGGGGCCACCAACCGAACCCTCCCCTCCCCCAGACGCGAGACCGAGGCACACCATGATCCTTCTCACCGGCGGCACCGGCTTTCTCGGTGGTTCCTTCTACCTCGACGCCATCAAGAACGGGACCGCGGCGGATTGCCTGCTGCTGATCCGCGGCGCCGACGAGGCCGCCTGCCGCGCCCGTCTCGCCACCAACCTGATGCGTTGCGTCGACCGCGCCACGGCCCAGGCCTACGCCGATCTCTGCCAGATCCTTCCGGGCGACCTGCAGTCGCTGGCGACCAGCGCCGACCCGCGGCTGGACGCGGTGACCCACATCGTCCACGTCGCCGCCGACACCTCCTTCGACAGCCGCCACTCGGTCTGGCAGATCAACGTCGACGGCACGCTGGCGCTGGCCGCCCGCGCCCGCCGCATGAAGCATCTCCAGCGCTTCCTGCACATCGGCACCGCCTTCTGCTGCGGCGAGACGCCGTGGCTGGAGATGGTCGAGGAGGCCCCGGCGCCCGGCCACGACACGCCGCACATCGTCGAATACACTCGCAGCAAGGCCGCGGCGGAACGCGCGCTCGCCGCCGGCTTCCCCGACCTGCCGATCGTCGTCTGCCGCCCGTCCATCGTCGTCGGCCACACCGCGATGGGCGTGCGCCCGAGCGCCAGCATCTTCTGGTTCTTCCGGCTGGTCGACCGCACCGGCGTCCTGCCCTGCTCGCCGGACGGCTTCATCGACATCGTTCCGGTGGACTGGGCCTCCGCCCGGCTGCACGACCTGCTGCGCAAGCCCGAGCTGAAGCACAACCTCTACCACCTCTCCGCCGGCCTCGGCAGCCGGACGACCTGGAGCGACTTCCAGGCCGCCTTCGCCTCGCACGGCCATGAGGGCACCCGCCCCTACAGCTTCTTCGACCCGAAGGGTCCGGAAGGCTGGAAGCCCTTCGACCGCGCCTTCCGCCTGGCCTTCCCGCAGCGCGACATCCTGCACCGCACGATGATGGCGGGCGGGCGCAAGTACCACCGTTTCACCGCGCAGGACATCGCCTTCGACAACAGCCGCCTGCTCGCCGAGGGCTTCACCCCGCCGCCGCGCTTCGCCGACTACATCGGCGTCTGCCTGACGAACCCCGGCACGACCATCGCCGAGCAGTTCGTGGACGACGCCGCCAGCTTCGAGTTCGACGAATTGCTGTCGTCCAACGCCGAGGCTCCGGCCGGGTCGCCGGCCACCGCCGCCGCCTGAGCCCCATCGCCGGAGAAGGACGCCATGCCGCTCCTCATCGCCACCCGCCTCGCCTCCAGCCCGATCCACGGGTTGGGGCTCTTCGCCGAGGAGGCGGTCGCCGCCGGCACGCCGGTGTGGGCGTTCGACGCCCGCATCGACCGCCTGCTGGAGCCCGACGACGCCGTGCTGGCCGAGTTTCCGCAGGTCGCCCGGCTGATCGACTTTCACGGCTGCGTGATCGAGGGGGTCGGCGTCCTTCTGCCGGGGGACGACGCCCGGTTCCTCAACCACGCCGATGGTCCGTCCATCGGGCGGGCCGATCCCGGCGACTGGCGGCGCTTCGTCGCCCGCCGCGACATCGCCGCCGGGGAGGAGATCACCTGCAACTATGAGGACATCTGCGCCGACGTGCGCGAGGCCGGGGCGGCGCTCTATCTGACCGGTGCCGGGGCCGGGGCCGAGGCCGGAGCAGGGGAATGACCACGCCCGCGGCGCGTCCTCCCCTGCGGACCAGCTTCGTCGCGCCGGCGGCCCTGACGCCGGAGCGCCGGGCGGCGATGTTCGCCCTGCTCAGCGTCTGGTTCGAAGGCTATGGCGAGGACTATTTCAACGAGGAGCTGGAAGACCTCGACCACTGCGTGGTGCAGGAGGACGCCGGGACCGGAGAACTGGTCGGCTTCGCCACCGTCTACCGGCAGGCGACGGAGATCGGCGGCACCGCCGTCGGCGCCTTCCACACCGCCCATTGCATCCTGGAGCGCCGCTTCTGGGGGTCGAACGAGCTGGTGCGCTCGATGGTCGCCGAGATGGTCGCCCGTGCCCGCGCCGACCGTTCGGGGCGGCTGTGGTACTGGAGCTACAGCGCGGTCGGCTACCGCTCCTACCGCTACATGCCGATGCTGTTCGTCCGCCACACGCCGCATCCGGACCAGCCCCTCGACGCCCTCGACCGGGCGTTCCGCGACCACATCGGGCGGGAGTGCTTCGCCCAGTACTACGACGCCGACACCGGCACCGTGGACTGGCAGTGGCAGGGCTACGGCCTGACCGAGGAAGCCCGCGCCATCAGCGAGGCCAAGCTGGACAGCCCGGCCGTCGCCCAGTTCCGCCGCATCAACCCGCGCTGGGCCGACAGCGTGGAAGTCCTCTGCCTCGCCCGGCTGCAGGACGACAACCTCACCGCCTTCGGCCGCCGCTGGTTCTGTACCAACCCTGTCCCCGGAGGGGAGAGGGGATACCAAAACATCGCCCCGCAAGCCTCGACCCTGGAATGACGACGCCCATGAACACCTTCTCCCTTCGCGCCGCCGCTCTCGCCGGCACCGCCTTCGCCGCCCTGACGTCGGCTCCGGCCCTGGCCGAGCCGAGCTTCGACCTGATCCTCGGCGGCGACGCCTATTTCCAGGGCGCCTACATCCGCCAGCAACAGGACGACGGCCTGCGCTCGCGCGAGTTCGCCAACCGCTACCGCCTGGTCGTCACCCCGACGGCCACCGCCGACAACGGCCTGACCTACGGCGCGCGGCTGCGCATCGTGGCGGGCAACGGCGACCCGACCGTCTCGACCCGCAACATCGAGAACGACCGCGCCTTCCTCTTCGCCAACGGCGCCTTCGGCACGATCCAGGCCGGCGTCATCAACGGCCTGTCGGATGAATACGGGATGATCGGCCCGAACGTCGAGGGCGTGGCCGGCAGCCCGGACAGCAACGGCATCCTGTTCCTGAACGGCTCCACCACCTTCGCCGCGCTGCCGCTGGCCGCCACCAGTATGCGCACGCTGATCGCCTACGACACCGGGACCAAGTTCGTCTACATCACGCCGAGCTTCGGCGGCCTGTCGGCGGCGGTGTCCTACATGCCGCGCAGCGGCGACTCCAACACATCGGTCAACCGCCGCACGACCGACGCGCTGGGCGACCTGCTGTCCTTCCGCGACGTGGTCGAGGCCGGCGCCGCCTTCCAGACGGCGGTGGGAGATTTCAGCGTCGAGGGCAGCGCCTTCTACGCGACCGGCCAAGCGGTGCGCCAGACCGACGGCGTCGTCAGCCAGTCCTTCGAGGATCTGAACTCCGTCCATGTCGGCGCCAACGTCGGCTACGGCCCCGTGAAGGTCGGCGCCAGCTACGCCTACAGCGGCGACAGCGGCTACGCCGAGGGCCTTGCCCAGACGCGGGCGCAGCAGAACTGGATCTTCGGCGCGCAGTACAGCGCCGGGCCGCTGCTGTTCGCCGCCAACTACCTGCGGGCGCTGGGCAACGACAGCGCGACCATGTCCACGCCGAGCAAGGCGGACATCTGGCAGGGCGGCGTCACCTGGACCGTCGCCCCCGGCTTCACCGCCGGGCTGGAGTACGACTACGTGCGGTCCACCCTGCAGGCGGGCCGCCCCGACGGCGGCGACCTGAAGGACCGCGCGCACATCGTGATGCTCGACACCCGTCTGGCCTTCTGACAACGGGAACCGCTGCGGCCCCTGTTCCTGACGGGGTCGCAGCGTTTTCGCGCAATCGACCCGCGCTTAAATCGTTTGTTGGCACCACGGAGCGCGGTCTACCCTGGCCACCCGAACCAACGTCAAAAGGGTGCGCCGGTGTTCGCGTTCCATCTCGCCTTTCCCATCCGGGACATCGAGGAAACCCGCCGTTTCTACGTCGATGTCCTGGGCTGCCGCGAAGGGCGCTCCACCGAGCGGTGGATCGATTTCGACTTCTTCGGCAACCAGATCTCCGCCCACCGCTCGTCCGAGCCGCGCTCGACCGAGACCAGCATGGTCGACGGCAAGGCGGTGCCCCTGCATCATTTCGGGGCGGTGCTGCCGCGCCCGGTGTGGGATGCGCTGAGGGAACGGCTGGAGGCCGCCGGGGCGACCTTCCTTCTGGAGCCGCAGATCCGCTACCCCGGCAAGCCGTCGGAGCAAGGGACCTTCTTCGTCCTCGATCCCTCCGGAAACGGGCTGGAGTTCAAGAGCTTCACCAACGACTCCGGCATGTTCGCCCAGGTCGAGGCGACCTGATCGCCAAAGGTCGAGGCGACCTGACGTACTGAAGGAAAGTCTACACCGGCGGAGCGGCGTCCGGGGCCGGCGGAGCGACGGTCTGGACCGGCGGGGCCGGCGGGGCCGCTGGCACGTCGCCGCTGCCCTCGCTGCGGTCGCGGTAGAGGGCGGCGCGGGCGAGCAGCATCAGCGTGATCGGTGTGGTCACGAGCATGGAGACCGCGATCAGAATCTCGTGCAGCACCAGTCGCGACTGCAGCACGGTGAAGCACAGCATCGAGGCCAGCAGCACGAAGCCGATGCCCATGCTGGTGCCCAGCGTCGGGGCGTGGACGCGCTCGTAGAAGCTGCGCAGCCGCACGAACCCGATGGACCCGATCAGCGCCAGCGCGGAGCCGAGCAGCAGGAACAGCGCCACCGGGATCGCCGCCCAGACCGGCAGGTCGGCCAGATGCGTCATTCGATCACCTCTCCGCGCATGAGGAACTTCGCCAGCGCCGCCGTCGCGACGAAGCCGAGCAGCGCGATGATCAGCGCCGCCTCGAAATAGAGCGTGCTGCCGGTGCGGATGCCGAAGGTCAGCAGCAGCATCGTGGCGTTGACGTAGAGCGTGTCGAGCCCCAGCACCCGGTCCTGCGCCCGCGGCCCGCGCAGCACGCGGAAGGTCGCGCAGGCCATCGCGGCGACCAGCATGATCTGCGCCAGAAAGATTGACCAGAGCAGCAGCGTGGCGGTCATTCGAAGATCTCCATCAGGCGCTTCTCGTACCGTCCCTTGATGGTGTCGATCCAGGTGCTCTCGTCGACCAGATCGAGGATGTGGAGCAGGATCGTGTTGTTCGCGGAGTTGTACTCCACCCAGATCGTCCCCGGCGTTCCGGTGATGATGCAGGCCAGCGTCGCCAGACCGTAGGGCGCGCGCATGTCCAACGGGATGTGGAGGAAGCCGGACACCCGCTCCGTCTTCCGCGGGTTGAGGATGATCTTGACGACCGCGAGGTTGGAGCGGGCGATGTCGGCGATCACCAGCGCGGCCAGCGTGAAGGCGGCGCGCGGCCGCTTCAGCCGCCCGCCCGGCGGGTCGAGCGCCCGGAAGCCCCAGAGCGCGACGGTCGCCAGGATGCCGCCCATCAGGATGGAGCCCAGCGCCACGCTCTCGGTCAGCAGCAGCCACATCGCCACAAGCGCGGCGGTCAGCAGCGGGTACGGCCACCAGCGCTTCATGGCGCGACCCCCTTGCCGGTTCCCGGCGCGGCGGTGGTCATCACCCCCTGGACGTAGCGTTCCGGCCCGTGAAGGGAGCGGGCGGTGTCCTCCATGTAGCGCATCACCGGCCCGGCCTGGACGGTCAGCGCCACGCAGAGCGCCAGGAGCATCATCACCGGACCGAGTTCGACGAGGCGCACGCGCGGCAGGTCGCCGGCGGGCGACGCCCAGAAGACGTCGATGCCGGTGCGGCTCATCGCGACCACCGTCGCCAGGCCGGACAGGATCAGCGCGGCCATCAGCGCCCAAGTGGTGAAGGGAAGCCCCTCCGCCCCCTGCGCCAGCATCGGCGCCAGGATGGCGAATTTGGCGAGGAAGCCGGACAGCGGCGGCAAGCCGGCGAGCAGCAGCGCGCAGGCCATGAAGGCGATGCCGAGGATCGCCATGATCGCCGGGATCGACACGCCGATGGCGTCGTCGTCGTCCGACTCCTCGTCCTCGCCCTCGCCGAAGGCCTCGCGCGTCACGGCCAGCACGTCGGCGCCGACCATGCGCCCGCGCTCGACCAGCTCGATCAGCAGGAACAGCCCGGCGATCGCCAGGACGGAGCTGGTCATGTAGAACAGCGCGCCGCCGGTCACCGCCGCCTGCCCGGCGCCGATGGCGGCCAGCAGCGTGCCGGAGGACACCAGCACGCTGGCCCCGGCCAGCCGCGCCAGATTCTGCGTCGCCAGCACCGCGATGGAACCGAAGGCGATGGTCAGCACCCCGCCAATCAGCAGCCAGTGCCCGCCGAACCCGGCCGAGGTGCCGGCGCTGTCGCCGAAGACCAGCAGCCAAATCCGGATGATGGCGTAGATGCCGACCTTGCTGAGGATCGAGATGATCGCGGCGGACGGCGCACCGACCGTGGTGTAGGTGTTGGGCAGCCAGAAGCCCAGCGGCCACATGCCCGCCTTGATCAGGAAGGCGACGCCGAGGATCGCCGCCCCGGCCTCCAGCAGCCCGCGGTCTTCCGGCGCGATCCCGGCGATGCGCACGGCCAGCTCGGCCATGTTCAGCGTGCCGGACACGCCGTAGATCATGCTCACCCCGATCAGGAAGAGCAGGGACGCCGCCAGGTTGATGGCGATGTAATGCAGCCCGGCGCGGACGCGGGCGAGGCCGGAGCCGTGCAGCGCCAGCCCGTAGGAGGCGGCCAGCATGATCTCGAAGAAGACGAAGAGGTTGAACAGGTCGCCGGTCAGGAAGGCGCCGTTCAGCCCCATCAGCTGGAACTGGAACAGCGAATGGAAATGCGCCCCCGCCTTCTGCCAGCGCGCCAGCGCGAAGACCAGGGCGGACAGCCCGAGGATGCCGGTCAGCACCAGCATCATCGCCGACAGCCGGTCGAGCACCAGGACGATGCCGAACAGCGACGGCCAGTCGCCCAGCCGGTAGACGCGCACGGTGGCGTCCGCCCCGGTGGCGGTGTGGTCCGTCAGATAGAGCAGCAGCACCGCCAGAGCCAGCAGCGCCGACGCCGACGCCACGCCGAGCGTGGCCTTCAGCGCCCGCCGCCGCTCGTCGATCAGCATCAGCAGCGCGCCGACCAGCAGCGGGATGACGATCGGCGCGATCACCAGATGATCCATCCACCCGTTCACCGGGACTTCTCCTTACCGTCCACATGGTCGGTTCCCGTCAGGCCTCGCGCGGCGAGGAGCAGGACGAGGAACAGCGCCGTCGTCGCGAAGCTGATGACGATGGCCGTGAGGACCAGGGCCTGCGGCACCGGGTCGGCGTGGGTGGCGAGGCTGCCGGCCATGCCGCGCTCCAGCACCGGGGCCGCCCCCGTGCGCAGGCCACCGGTCGAGAAGATGAAGAGGTTGACGGCGTAGGAGAGCAGCGACAGGCCGATGATGACCTGGAAGGTGCGGGGACGCAGCAGCAGCCAGACTCCGGAGCCCGTCAGCACCCCGATCCCGAGGGCGAGGATAAGTTCCATCAATCGTCTCCGGTTGCGGCGGTCGGGGCATTGGTCGTGGTGGCGACGGGGGCGCCGCTCAGCGTCGGGCCGGGCACCGCGGGAGCATTCACCACCGGGGCGCGCGGCGCCGCGGCGCGATGGCCGCGGACCGACTGGCGGGCCAGCGCGATCAGCGTCAGCATGACGGCGCCGATGACCAGCGCGAACACACCGATGTCGAACAGGAGCGCGCTCGCCGTCGGGATCTCCCCGATGAGCGGCAGATCGGCGTAGGTGAAGTAAGTGGTCAGGAAGGGCCGGCCGAACAGCAGGGCGGCAAGTCCGGTACCGGCGGCCAGCAGAAGCCCGAGCCCCATCCAGCGCAGCGGCAGCACGCGCAGCCGCGCCTCGATCCACTGAGTCCCACCCAGCATATATTGCAGGATCATCGCGATCGACGCCATCAGACCCGCGGCGAAGCCGCCGCCGGGGAGGTCGTGGCCGCGCAGCAGCAGGAACAGCGCAACCACCGCGACCACCGGAAAGAGCAGCCGCGCGATCACCGACGGGATCAGCAGCCAGTCGGCCACCGTGTCGCCCTCCCGCCGCTCCGGCCGAGCGATGTCGTAGGCGCTCTGGTCGCGCTGCTGCTCCGGCACGTCCACGCTGTCGGGGGCTGGGCGGAAGCGGCGCAGCAGCGCGTAGGCGGTCAGCGCCACCACGCCCAGCACGGCGATCTCGCCCAGCGTGTCGAAGCCGCGGAAGTCGACCAGGATCACGTTGACGACGTTGGTGCCGCCGCCCTCGGTGTAGGCGCGCTCCAGGAAATGCTGCGCCAGGATTTCCGGCGGGAAGCGGGTCATCACGCCGAAGGCCAGCCCGGCCATGCCGAGCCCGGCGGTGATGGCGATGGCGAGGTCGCGCAGGCGGCGGCCCGTCCGCATCACTTCCGACGTGCCGGTGCCGGGAAGCCGCTTGGGCAGCCAGCGCAGGCCGAGCAGCAGCAGGATCGTGGTGACGATCTCGACCAGCAGCTGGGTCAGCGCGAGGTCGGGGGCGGAGAACCAGACGAAGGTGACGCAGGTGACCAGCCCGGTGCCGCCGAGCAGGATCAACGCGGCGAGGCGGTGGAACTTGGCCTGCCACGCGGCCCCCAGGGCGCAGGCCGCGCCGATCACCCAGATCAGGGCGAGCACGGGGTCGATGCCCTGCGGCACCAGATTGCCGGGGCCGAGCCCGCGCCGGTAGACCGCCCAGCCCGCGGCCAGGATGGCGACGCAGACGACCAGCCGCAGCTGGGGCTGCAGGCGCCGGGTGCCCAGCAGCCCTTCCAGCGACCGGGCGAGGCGCCAGGACAGGAAGACCATGCTGCGCTCGAACATGCGGCGGCCTTCCAGACGGCTGATGAAGGGCGGGCCGTCGATGTTCCGCCGGAACAGCGGCTGCAGCAGGAAGTAGAGCGTCACGCCGGCCGCCAGGGCGAGCAGGCTCATCACCAGCGGCGTGTTGAAGCCGTGCCAGACCGCCAGGCTGTATTCGGGCGTCGCGGCGCCGAGCGCGGCGTGGGCCGCCATGTTCAGATACGGCCCCACGGTGGCCGCGGGCAGCAGACCGATGATGATGCAGGCCAGCGCCAGGATCTCGACGGGCAGCCGCATCCAGGCCGGCGGCTCGTGCGGCAGGTGCGGCAGGTCGACCGGGTCGGGGCCGAAGAAGGCGCCGTGGATGAAGCGCAACGAGTAGGCCACGGCGAAGGCGCTGGCCACCATGGCCGCGAAGGGCAGGATGTCGAGGAGGAAGGTCACGGACCCCTGGGCCGTCAGCGTCTCGGCGAAGAACATCTCCTTCGAGATGAAGCCGTTCATCAGCGGCACGCCCGCCATGGCCGCCGCCGCCACCATCGCCAGCCGCGTCGTGAAGGGCATGAAGCGGTTCAGGCCGGACAGGCGCCGGAGGTCGCGGGTTCCCGTCTCATGGTCGATGATGCCGGCGGCCATGAACAGCGACGCCTTGAAGGCGGCGTGGTTGAGGATGTGGAAGATCGCCGCGACCATGGCGAGTTCGCTGTTGAGCCCGAGCAGCAGCGTGATCAGCCCGAGATGGCTGATGGTCGAATAGGCCAGAAGTCCTTTCAGGTCGTTCTGGAAGATCGCCACATAGGCGCCGATCAGCAGGGTGGCCAGACCGGCGCTGCCAACGATCCAGAACCACGCCTCCGTTCCCGCCAGCACCGGCCACAGGCGGGCCATCAGGAAGACGCCGGCCTTCACCAGGGTCGCCGAATGCAAATAGGCCGAGACGGGGGTGGGCGCCGCCATGGCGTGCGGCAGCCAGAAATGGAACGGGAACTGCGCGCTCTTGGTCAGGGCGCCCATCAGGATGAGGACCAGCGCCGGCAGGTAGAGCGCGTGCCCGCGAATCTTGTCGCCCGAGGCCAGAACGACGTCGAGGTTGTAGCTGCCGACGATGTGGCCGAGCAGCAGCACCCCCGCGAACAGGCACAGCCCGCCCGTCGCGGTGATGGTCAGCGCCATGCGCGCGCCGTCGCGCGCCGCCGCCGTGTGGTGCCAGTAGCCGATCAGCAGGAAGGAGAAGAGGCTGGTCAGTTCCCAGAAGAAGGCGAGCTGGATCAGGTTGCCGGAGAGCACCACCCCCGTCATCGACCCCATGAAGGCCAGCAGGAACGCGAAGAAGCGCGGGACCGGGTCGTCGGCCGACATGTAATAGCGCGCGTACAGCACGACGAGGGCGCCGACCCCGAAGACCAGCCCGGCAAACAGCCACGCGAAGCCGTCCATCCGCAGCGTGAGGTCGAGGCCGAGCGACGGCATCCAGGCCATCGAATGGCGGATCACCCCGCCCGCCGCCACCGTCGGATAGGCGGCCCACACCAACCCCAGCCCGATGATCGCGATCGCACCGGCCAACCACGCCGCGGTGTTGCGCGCGTGCGTCGGCAGCATCCCAGCGACGATCGCGCCAACAAACGGAAGGCCGGTGGCGGCCAGGAGCAACAGGGCGTCGGACATGGTCTGTGACAAAGGGGGTCTCGGGCAATCGGAGGGGCCAAAATGCTGAGAACTGTCGGCTTTACGAATATAGGAAGGATGGAGGTCCCTCGCCGCGCCGGCCGGACGTCGTCAGGTCAGAAATCGCTCGGTCAAAAATCCTCGTCGTCAAGCTCCCGCTCGGCGTTGGGGGGAAGCGCCTGCCGGACGAGTTCCACCACCGCGTCGGGCGTCTCCGCCTGCCGGAGCTTGCGCAGGGATTGCGGGTCGCGCAGGGCTTGGCAGATCTCGCCCATGACGGGGAGCAGGCCCTTGCGGGTCGCGGTCGGCCAGAGCACGAGGAAGAACAGGTCGACCGGCTCGTCGTCACGGGCCTCGAAATCGATGGGTTTGCGGAGCCGCGCGAACAGCACCAGCGGGCTCTCGGTCCCACGCAGCTCCGTGTGGGGAAGCGCCACGCCCTTGCCCAGCGCCGTTGAGCCGATGTGTTCCCGCGCCTGCAGGGCCTTGAGAATATCCTCCTTGGGTGCCGCGATGCGGCTGGCCGCCTCGGTGGCGAGAAGGTCGAGCAGAGTTCCTTTGTTGGCCGGCCCTGCATCGAGAATGACGTTGTGTGCGGACAAGAGGTCCGAGATGTTCATTCCTGTCTCCATGGGTGGCAAACCTTCCGTCTCCTGTCCCGGCCAGCCGCGGTCCGCGCCGGGATGGCCGTGAACCAACAGACTTCCAATCAAATTCGGCACGCCTTGTCCACAGTGCCAATACCCACAGCGCCAATCGCCGCCGGGACCGGTGGCTGCCCCACCCCACGGACACGCAGCCCCGGTAAGGCCCGCGCCTCGCAACACACGACCTCGTCCATCTCAGCCCCTGCCGCAGGCTCCACACCCATTTTGGGAATGGAATCGCGCCCCGCAAGTGGCGGGGTCGCCTTCCATCTACGTCTTGGCCGCGGCTGTAATCCCACGATCCGTGCTGCGAGGGCGAAAAAGCGGACGGGCGGGGCGGGACGGCGCCGCCTGGAAGGCCGATCCGGGAAAGACACGGAGGCCTAGGAATTATCTGAGGCTTGCGCCCATGCGCAAGGCCCCGCCCTCCCCCAACCATTGGGAAAGGGCGGGGCAACACCGTCCCGTCCTTAAGCGAGCATCCGCACCGGCTCGCCGGCGTGCCAAGCGAGGATGTCGTCCAGCGCGTCGCGGTAAAAGACGTCGTAGTTCTCGCGGGTGACATAGCCCAGATGCGGCGTCAGCACCGTGTTCGGCGCCTCCAGCCAGGGGCTGTCCACCGGCAGCGGCTCCACGGGGAAGACGTCCAACCCGGCGCCCGCGATGCGATGCTCGTGCAGGGCCGCCAGCAGGGCGTCCCCATCCACCAGACCGGCGCGCGACGTGTTCACGAAGAAGGCGGAGGGCTTCATCGCGTCGATGTCCTCCGCCCCGACCACGCCGCGCGTCCGCTCGCCCAGCACCAGATGGACACTGACGATGTCGGAGGTGGCGAACAGGTCGCGCTTGTCCAGCCGGGCGACACCCGCCGCCGCGGCCCGCTCGTCGGTCAGATTGGGGCTCCAGGCCGCGACCTCCATCCCGAAGGCCTGACCGACACGCGCCACCTGGGTGCCCAGCCGGCCCAGCCCGACGAGGCCGAGGCGCTTGCCGGCCAGGCCCTGCGTCAGGCCGGCCTGCCAGCGCCCGGCGCGCAGGCCGCGCTCCTCCTGCGGGATGCGCTTGGTCAGCGCCAGGATCAGGCCCCAGGTCAGCTCCGCCGTCGGGGTGCCGACCATGCCGGTGCCGCAGACGGTGATGCCGCGGGCCTTGCAGGCCTCCAGGTCGATGGCGTTGTTGCGCCCGCCCGTGGTGACGAGAAGCCGCAGGTTCGGCAGCGCGTCGATCAGCGACGCGGGGAACGGCGTGCGTTCCCGCATGATCACCAGGACGCTGTAGGGGGCGAGCATCCCCGCCAGCTCCGCCGCCGGGATCGGCCGTTCGAAGACCGTCAGCGCGCTGCCGTTGGGCAGGCGATGCCATTCCGCCAGATCGCGCGCGACGTTCTGGTAATCGTCGAGGATGGCGATCTTCATCACGGCTTCGCGAAATAGGGCGCCAGATTGGCCCGGATGCGCTCCACCGCCGGCGTCACCGCCTGCGGAATCTGGAAGGTCTGGCCGGTGATCGTCTCGAACGCCTCGATGTAGATGCGGGCGGCCTCGAGCACGACCTCCGCCGGGATTTCCGGGATGGCGTCCTTGTAAGGGTCGCAGCGCTGGGTCACCCAACTGCGCACGAAGTCCTTGTCGAAGCTCTCCGGGCGCTGCCCGGCCTCGTACCGCTCGGGATAGCTGGCGGCGAACCAGTAGCGGCTGCTGTCCGGCGTGTGGATCTCGTCGGCCAGGATGATGTTGCCGGCCTCGTCGAAGCCGAACTCGTACTTGGTGTCGACCAGGATCAGGCCGCGCGCCGCCGCGATCTCGCGCCCGCGGGCGAACAGGGCCAGCGCCTTCTCCGTCACCTCGTCCCACTGGGCCTGGGTCAGCAGCCCGCGCTCCACGATCTGGGCGGCGGTCAGCTCCTCGTCATGGCCGGCGTCGAACGCCTTGGTGGTCGGGGTGATGATCGTTTCCGGCAGCTTCTGGTTTTCGCGCAGCCCGTCGGGGAAGACGTGGCCGTACATCTCCCGCCGGCCCTTCTTGTACATCGTCCACAACGAGGTGCCGGTGGTGCCGGCCAGATAGTCGCGGACCACGATCTCCACCGGCATGATGGTCAGCCGCTTGGCGACCACCACGTTGGGGTCCGGATATTCCAGGACGTGGTTCGGGCAGAGGTCCTTCGTCGCCTCGAACCAGTAGCGGGCGATCTGGGTCAGCACCTGCCCCTTGAAGGGGATGGCGGTCAGGATGATGTCGAAGGCCGACAGCCGGTCGGTGGCGATGATGACGCGCCGCCCGTCGGGAAGGTCGTAATTCTCGCGCACCTTGCCCCGGTAGTGGTTGGGCAGCTCGGGAATGGCGGCGTCCTTGACGACGTTGGACAGATGCGGAGCAAGCTGAGCGGTATCGACCATGGTTCCAGATCCGGCAAAAGGGAGGCGCATGATAGCGCAATCGCCGCGCGGGGCCAGCGCGGTTATAGTCCCGAATCCGATGAATGGGGACATCCGATGCGGAAAACGGGAGAGATTCAGCTCTGCTATGCCGACCTGCGCGGGCTGGCGCACCGGCTGGAGGCGTTCCGCGCCCTGCTCTCCCCCGACGAGACGGCGCGGGCCGCCCGTTTCGCGACCGAGGAGCTGCGCACCCGCTGCGCGCTGCGGCGCGGGCTGCTGCGCCATCGGCTCGGGCAGGCGATGGGCCGCGACCCGGCGACTCTGGCCTTCGCCTATGGGCCGATGGGCAAGCCCTTCCTGCCCGGCGGCCCGGCCTTCAACCTCGCCGACTGCAAGGATCATGTGCTGATCGCCATCGCTCCCCATGAAGCGGTGGAGCTGGGCGTGGACGTCGAACGGCTGCGCCGCCTGCCGGACGCCGCCGGAATCGCCGAGCGCTTCTTCGCACCGGAGGAGCGCGACGCCTTCGCCGCCCTGCCCGACGCGCTGCGGGACGAGGCGTTCCTGAACGGCTGGACCCGCAAGGAGGCCTTCATCAAGGCGACCGGCCAGGGGCTGTCCACACCGCTCGACCGCTTCGCGGTGGAGCTGACTCCGGGTCGCCCCGCCCGCCTGCTCAGCCTGGACGGCGCGCTGGAGGCCGGTGACGCGGCGGAGTGGTCGCTGTTCGACCTGCGCCCGGCGCCGGGACTGGTCGGCGCGCTGGCGGTGCGCGGCGACGGCTGGCGGCCCGTGCTGCGGCCGTTGGACGAGGCGTTCAGCGCTTGACGATTTCCCAGGCGATGCGCGCCGGTTCCTCGCCCAGCTCCGCGGAGCCGATGACGATCTCGCCACGCGGCGGCAGCGCCAGCGGTTCGCCGGGCTTCAGCCGCCGCGGCTCCACCACCCCCGGAACGGCGATCTGGGTGCCGTTGCGGCTGAGATCCTCCACCATGAAGACGCCGTCCTGGCGCGACACCGCGGCGTGCCGTCGCGAGGCCGAGGCGATGTCCAGGACGAACTGGCATTGCGACGAGCGCCCGATGACGAGCTGGGTCCCGTCCTCCGGGATCGCCCGCGTCTGGCCGCGCCAGAACAGCACCAGCCGCTCCGCCGCCACCTTCGGGACGTCGATCAGAATCGTCTCCTGGGTCGCCCGCGTCACGGCGGCGGCCGCCGGAGCGGCCAGCAAGGGCAGGCCGAGCGACCGCTCGCCGTCCGGAATCGCGGCGATCTTGGCGATCAGCCCCTCGGCCAGCGCGCGGGGAATGCCCGCGGCGCGCAGGCGGCGGCCCAGGCCGCTGCGCACGTCGTCCGTGCTGACGCCGGGCGCGACCAGTTCGCGGGCCGAGGTGATGCTCTCGAACTCGGTGGCGACCTGCCGGATCAGGACGCTGAGCTTGTTCCGTCCGAAGGGACTGGTGGCGAGGTCCAGCAGATAGCCGATGCGCTGGGCCGGTGCCGGCAGGCGGGTTGCCAGACGCTGCACCGCCGTGTCGAAGGGGGCGTCCTGCCCACCGGAACTCCACACCGTCTTGGCGCGCCGGGTCAGCGCCTCCGCCATGCCGGCACCGCCCAGGAAGCCGTCGAAGTTGGTCAGCCGGTCGACGATGACGCCGAAGGCCTTGCCCTCCGCGGCGGTGCCGGTGCGGGTCAGCGGGGTCAGGCCGGCCAGACCGCCCTGGATGCGGCGCAGCAGCGCCCGCCGCGTCTCGTCGAAGCCGCCGCCGCCCAGCGCGTTGGACAGGGCCAGCAACTCATCCGTGTGGGGCAGCCGGTCGTCGAGGTCGCCGTGCACCGCCGCCACCAAGCTGTGCAGCGCCGCCCCCAGGTCGGGCGCGTAGCCGATCAGCGCGCGCACCGGCTCCCGCCCGTCGACCGTTTCCGCCAGCATCTGGTCGAGCAGGCGGCGGTTCGCTTCCTCCTCCCCGTCCTCGCGGTGGAAGCGCAGCAGCGCCTTGACCTTGCCGGGCCAGTCGCGGCAGGGCTCCAGCACCGCGGCGAAGGCGTGGGTGACCAGCCGGTCGCGCTCCTCCGGCGGGCGCTCCGCCGCCGCCGCCAGCAGGCCGCCCACCCCGCCGCGGGCCAGCGCCGCGTCGAAGGGCGCCAGCATGTCCGACGCCTGCGCCATCTCCTTCAGCGTGGTGAACATCCGCATGAGCTGGTCGTGCCGGTCGAACGGCTTCACGCCCAGCAGCGGCGCTTGAAGGGTGGCGAGCCGGCTGACCGCCGGGTTGAACAGCAGCGCCTCCCGCTCGAAATAGCGCAGCGGGTAATAGCGGTGGAGTTGCTCGGCCGGGATCACCGCCTGATCGTCCCAATAGCCGCGCAGCAGGCGCAGCAGCAGCATCCGGCTCTCAAAGGAGAAGAGCTGGAGCGCGTCGGTGCAGAGATTGGCGGGGCCGACGTCGGTCTCGTCGATAGGGGAGATGGTGGTCGGCTTGCCACCGCCGGCGGTGGACTTCTGGAAGATGACCTCTTCCTTGTCCGCCTGATTCACCTTTAAAATTCGGACAACCGGAAATTTCGCAAGACGAAGCAGATACGCCGCGCGTTCCCGGGCCGCGGCCTCGTCGGGAAAGACCCCATCGATGTTGGGTTTTCCGCCCTGTTCGACAACCACTTCGAACGTGACGCTGCGGCGCCGTGACATCATGGGCTTGGCAACTCTTTCCCCAAAGGCGTGGCGTCTTATTAGACCTTCATCGTACGGTAAGCTGATAATCTGCGCAGCAAGATTCCGGACCCGCCCCAGGCCCGACACACGATTGACGCGGATGCGGACCGGGAGGTTGCGCTAGACTGTGCGCCATGCGGATTCCGACCTTTTCCATCCTGCTGCTGCTGGCCTGCGTCTCCGCGGTGTCGGCCTGCGCGTCCCCCGCCGCCGCCACCGGTCCGGACGACCGCCAAGCGATCGCCCGCAACGGCTTTTCCACCGATGACGTCGGTTACGTGCTGTTCGATCCGGGCAGCGGCGCCGTGCTGGCGGAGCGGCAGCCGGCCAAGCCCTTCGCCCCGGCTTCGGTCGCCAAGCTGCCGGCGATGGCCGCCGCCCTGGCGGTGCTGGGGCCGGACCACCGGTTCGAGACCACGCTGCACATAACGGGGCGGCTGGGAAACGGCGTGCTCGACGGCGACCTGATCCTGAAGGGCGGCGGCGACCCGTCGCTGTCCACCGAAGGGCTGACGGAACTGCTGCGCGACCTCGGCGCGCTGGGCGTCGCGCGGGTGACCGGGCGCTTCCTCTATGACACCTCCGCCCTGCCCGAGTTGCCGGAGATCGACGCCGGTCAGCCCTGGACCGCCGGCTACAACACCGGCGTCGGGGCGCTGTCGCTGAACTTCAACCGCTTCCGCTTCGACTGGGCGCGCCCCGCCGCCGCCGGCCAGCCGGTACGGGTCAGCGCATGGTCGGTGTCCGACGCGGGGCGCGTGCCGCTGGACAGCGTGACGGTGCAGCTGGGTGCCGGGTCCGGGGCCGCCTTCACCCCGCTCGCCGCCGCGGATGGCGAGCCTGAGGGCGAGCGCTGGCGCTTCGCCCCGCAACCGCGCATGGCGGCCAGCCTGTGGCTTCCGGTCACCCGCCCCGGCTTGGCGGCGGCGCACGTCTTCCGCCGGCTGGCCGCAGAGGCGGGGATCGCCCTGCCCGCCCCGGCCCCCGGCGCGGCGCCGCCGACCGCCACGCTCGCCGCCCTGCACCGCAGCGAGCCGCTGGAAGTCTTGGCCCGTCAGGTCCTGCGCTACTCCAACAACCTGTCGGCGGAGCTGATCGGGCTGGCCGCCGCCCGGCGGCTGGACCCGGCGGTGCGGACGCTGCCGGAGTCGGCGGCGGTGCTGACCGCGCCGGGTATGCTGGCGGCTCCGCGCACCGACTGGACGGGGCTGCGGCTGCTCAACCATTCGGGCCTCAGCAGCGCATCACGGATCACCCCGGCCCAGACCATGGCGCTGATCCGCGGCGCCGGGCCGGCGGCCTTGGCCCTTCTGCCCGGCGAGGACGAGGGCAAGGTCCTGCCCCCCGGCGTGCGCGCCAAATCGGGCACGCTGGCCTACGCCAAGGCGTTGGCCGGAACGCTGACCACGGCGAGCGGGCGCACGCTCGGCTTCGCCTTCTTCGTCACCGACGAGCCGCAGCGCGCCGCCATGGACCGGACGATGGACCGCCGCATCGCCGAGATCCCGGCGGAGGCCCGCGCCTGGCTGGCCCGCGCCCGCAAGCTCCAGGCCGATCTGCTGGAATTGTGGATCGCCGGCTTGTAAGAGCCGCCGATTGCAGGGGTCCGCAACCACAACGCTTGGCGGAGGGCGAGGGACGGTTGTACACTGCGACCGAATGTCCCACCGAGGTTCTGGATGCCGATCAGCCCGCGCGCGCGCCGATATCAGCAGGGTTCCGACACGCCGGATATCGCGGCCAACCGCTACCATGACCGGCAATTGGGCGCGGAGGTGGTCAACATCGTGGTCGGCGGCTGCGTGGTCAGCGACGACGCGAACGTCGTCATCACCACCACGCTGGGCTCCTGCATCGCCGCCTGCCTGTTCGATCCCGTCGCGGCGATCGGCGGGATGAACCACTTCCTGCTGCCCGACCACAACGGCGACCGGCTGTCCATCTCCTCCCGCTACGGCAGCGCGGCCATGGAGCAGCTCATCAATCGGCTGCTGGCGGCGACGGGGCGGCGCGACCGGCTGCGCGCCAAGATCTTCGGCGGGGCCAGCGTGAACGGCGCCCCGCGCAGCGCCGGCATCGGCCAGCGCAACGTCGAGTTCGTCATGGAGTATCTGGCGGCGGAAGGCATCCCGACGATGAGCTGGGACGTCGGCGGCACGACGGCCCGCGCGGTGCGCTTCTACCCCACCACGGGCCGCACCCAGCGCCGCCTGATCGGGGAGGAGACGGTGCGCGACATCGCGCGGTCCGAGACCTCCTTCATGGACCGGCTGCGCAAGACCGGGATCGATGGCGACGTGGAACTGTTCTGATCCCCATGCTCCATGGATTGTCCCGCCTGCTGCCCGCCATCGCGGACCAAAATCTCGACGAGGCCGCCGTCTACCGGCGGGAATCGCTGTACGAGCGTCCGCGCTACGAGGGCACCGGCGGCCTGATCCCCGCCGCCGGCCCCCTGCTCTGCCCGCTCTGCGGGCGGGAGGCCGCGCGCTTCCTGCCTTTCGGGCTGGGCGGCCGGCGCAACGCCCGCTGCCCGGACTGTGGGTCGCTGGAGCGCCACCGCTTCCTGTGGAGCTTCCTGGCGGAGCGGACGGACGTGCTGCGCCGCTCGCTGCGCATCCTGCACACCGCACCGGAACCCTGCCTGGAACCGCTGCTGCGGGCGCGGCACGGCCGGCGCTACGTCACGCTGGACCGCTTCAACCCGGCCGCCGACGTGCAGGCCGACCTGACCAACCTGCCCTTCCCGGACGGCCGTTTCGACCTCGTGCTGTCCAGCCACGTGCTGGAGCATGTCCCCGACGACCGCGCCGCGCTGCGCGAGATCGCCCGCGTGCTGAAACCATCGGGCCGCGCCGTCCTGCTGTTCCCCTACGACCCCAAGGGGCCGACGCGGGAGGACCCGGCGATGGACACGCCGGCCAAGCGGCTGGCCGCCTTCGGCCATCCCTATCACTACCGGATTTATGGTACGGATACCCCCCAGCGCATGGCCGAGGCCGGGCTGGACGCCACGCTCGTCGCCTCCACGGCGATGCTGAGCGCGCACCGGCGGCGGCGGCGGCGCATCAACCGCAACCACCTGTTCCTGGCGCGTCCGCGCGCCGCGGCGGGCCGGGCGTCTGGGGAGGGGTCATGAGCCGCAGCATCCGCAGCAGCATCCGCATCGCCACCTTCAACTTGGAAAGCCTGGACGACACCGGCGACCTCTCCTTCGAGGAGCGCGCCGCCGTCCTGCGCCCGCAACTGGAGCGGCTGGACGCCGACATCCTGTGCCTTCAGGAGGTCAACGGCCAGCGCGACGCGAAGGGGGAGCCGCGGACCCTGCGCGCTCTGAACCGGCTGCTGGAGGGCGGCCCCTACGCCGATTTCCACCGGACCTCCGGCGGCGAGGGGACCAGGCTGGCCGACCGCCACAACCTCGTGCTGGTGAGCCGCTGGCCGATCCTGGCGGCGCGGCAGTACCGGCACGATCTGGTGCCGTCCCCGCAGGTCCGCATGGTCACCGCCGACCCGGCCCAGCCCGGCGGCGACGCCGTAACCTGGGACCGCCCGGTGCTGCACGGCGAGATCGAGCTGCCCGGCGGGCGGCGGCTGCACGTCTTCAACCTGCATCTGCGCGCGCCCATCGCCGCGCCGGTGCCGGGGCAGAAGAAAAACGCCTCCACCTGGAAGAGCGTCGGCGGCTGGGCGGAGGGCTTCTATCTGGCCTCGATCAAGCGGGCCGGGCAGGCGCTGGAGGCCCGGCTGGCGGTGGAGCGGGTGTTCGACGCCGACCCGCAGGCGCTGATCCTGGTGGCCGGCGACCTCAACGCCGAGATCGAGCAGACCCCTGTCCGCATCATCCGCGCCGACCTGGACGAGACCGGCAACGGCCATCTCGCCGGGCGGTCGCTGGTGCCGCTGGAACGCTCCGTCCCGGAGGAGCGGCGCTTCACCGTGCTGCACGGCGGCGACGCGGTGATGCTGGACCATCTGCTGGTGTCGCGCGCCCTGCTGGGCTGGTTCCGCTCCGCCGAAATCCACAACGAGGCGCTGGGCGACGAACTGGTCGCCCACGCCACGGTCAGCCACTCCCCGGAAAGCTACCACGCGCCGCTGGTCGCCCGCTTCGAGCTGCCGGATCAGACGGTGACGGAGACGATGGCGCCCGGCGAACCGGCGCCGTAGGACCCCGCGGCACGGGGAACGGCGGCCGGGGCGGTTCCCGCCGGGCTGGCGCCCGTCGCGGGCGGCGTTCCGGTGGACGGGCCGCCGCTCGAGGTGGTGACGCCGAATCCGGGTCCGCCGCTCCGTCCGGCGCCGCCCGGCGTGGCGGTACCGCCGGATGCCGCGGTCCCTTTGCCCGTGTCGTGGCCTTCCGCCGCCGCACCGGTCACGACGCCCAGGCGGCTGGCGGTGCGGCGGTATTCCTCCACCACCTGTTGTGCCGGGATCTGGTTCTGGGTTTCGCCCGACGAGCGGTCGCGAAAATAGATCACGGCCAGCCGGGCGCCCTGGTCGTAGCGCAGGACCGGGCTGATGTAGCCGCCGGCCACCACCACGGGATCGGACGGGGACGCCGCCGGGCCGGATTGGTCCGCAGCGCTGGACGCGGTTTGTGAGGTCTGTGCCGCGGCATCGGCCACGGACGGCGGCGTCGGGACCGCCGATGCCGGAGTCGGCCGGTTCGCCTGGATGCCGGAAACGCTTCGGATGTCCATGGCTGGCCGCCTTTCCCCTGCGGGCCCGGCCCCGGACCAGCCGGGCGGGCCCCGATTGGACGACGCGCGATCAGACCGAGATGTTGAGGTTCTGTCCGCGGGTCGGGGTGGTGTTGCCGCCCGACGACAGGGCCTGCTGGCTCTGCTGCGCCTGCTGGTCCTGGGCCTGGACCTGCTGACGGCGATCCTCTTCGGCCTTCTGGGCCTGCTGGTTCGCGTCGGTTCCCCGTGTCTGCTGCAGGGCCGCCGGCCCGCTGCTTAACGGTGTCGTGAAAGGCTGCTGCTGATAGCCCCCTATGCCGCTGACGCCCATGACACGCACTCCTCGCTGTCCGCACTCCCACCCGGGTAGAGTAGGCAAAAA
This sequence comes from Azospirillum sp. P4_B5, assembly GCF_056402275.1. Lineage (NCBI taxonomy): Bacteria > Pseudomonadati > Pseudomonadota > Alphaproteobacteria > Rhodospirillales > Azospirillaceae > Azospirillum > Azospirillum sp. P4_B5. The sequence continues at coordinate 26,677 of NZ_JBFUHT010000031.1, read as the reverse complement.
TTGCCGCGCGTTCAAGTGGGACTCACGGCCTATTCCTCGCAAAACACGCGCAAGTCGCCGAAGCGCTCGCTTTGCGCGCGGACTCGCTCAGGTCCGCTTCTTTTGTTTGCGAGGACTCGCCGCCCGTGGGTCAGGCCGGTTCCGGCTCCAGAAAGGCGCCCTCGCGAATCGCGAAATCGAAGCGCCCGCCGTCCAGCGCCGTCACGTCGTAGGTCAGCGAGCGGTCGATGCCGTTGTCGGCGTTGAAGGTCAGCACGCGCGGCCGCAGAGTCGCCAGCTCCGTCGGCTGGCAATACCAGGAGGCGGCGATGATGACCTCGTCCCCCGGCTGGCAACTCCGCGCCGCCGAACCGTTCAGCACGCAGCAGCGCGACCCGCGCTCGCCATAGATGACGTAGGTGCTGATCCGCGCGCCGGAATTCTTGTTCCAGATCTCCACGAACTCCAGCGGGTAGATCCCGACCGCCTCGCAATGCTCCGGATCGAGCGTGATCGACCCCTGATAGTTCAGGTTGGCGTCGGTGACGCGCAGGCAGTGCAGTTTCGCTCGAACAACCTTGATCATGTCGCCCCTCCGGTCGGTGGCCGCGAGCCGGACGGCGGCCGGAGACGTTTGTAACCGCAACTGCGAAAACAGCAAGCCTTCCGGCGCCCGGGTAGTGTCTCACTTTGAATTTTCCGGGGCAGAAAATCTGAAGGGGCCGCGGTCGGTGTGACGGCGACCCCTTCGGCTTCTGGCGCTGGGAGGAAGTGCGGCGGATCACTCCGCCGTCTCCGCCACTTTCTTCTTGTACGGCCCACGCTTCTTCGGTGGCTCCGTCCGTGCGTCGATGGCCAGGGCGATGTCTTCCATGCTCCACAGCCGGTCGGTGACCTTCGCGGCCATGGCCGGAGTGACCTTCAGCGTCTTGTGGATGCGGACGAAGTTGTAGAACATGAAGTACAGCGCCAGGGCGTGAATGTGGTTCTCCAGCTTCTTGGAGAAGGCATTTGTCAGGCGGGTGAACCGGCGCATCCCCATGCGCATGTTGAGGTTTTGACGCTCCACGTAGGACGTGGAAACGTGCTTCATGTCGGGGCTGCCTTCCACCCGGTTCTTCTTGATGCCGGTGCAATCGGCAGGGCTGTAGCGGCCCTTGTGGGCCTCCGGAACGTCGCCGTAGAGCTTGATAAGCTGGGCATAGTCCACATCCCCGCCGAAGGCGCCTTCCACGGCCTCGAGGTACGCCTTGTGGCCGTCCGTGGTGATCTGCACCCGGTTCTCCAGACGGGCGCGCAGGTCGTCCATGAGGGCGATAGCTGACTGGCCGGAACGGTCACCGACGAAGTAGGAGACGATCAGCTTCGTGTCGGCGTCCAGCGCCGTCCAAGTCCACACGTCGCCGGCATCCTCACCAGCGGCCTTAGCCTTCTCGACGTTCTTCTCCTTGGCGTAGCAGAACGACCAGATTTCATCGCACTGGATGCGGCTGGCGCGCACGTCGCGCACCAGCTCGTCATGCAGGGCGAGGCAGGTTTCCCCCGCATCCACCAGCAGCTTGGTCACGGTGTTGATCGACACGTCCGTCACGCGGGAGATCGACCGCATGGACGAGCCCTCGCACAGCATGGAGAGGATTTGAACGCGCTTGGCGAGGGGCAGCTTGTTCATGGCAGAGGCTCATCCTTCAGGGCACCGCGTGGATGCCTTTACAATATGAACTTCTACGCTTAGCGTCAAGCATATTGTCGCGCTAAAGCGCTGCGGCAAGATTGGCGATCTCCTTCTTGTAGCGGTCAACCGCGGGGTTAACCTCAAGGCGCTGCCCGTCGACCATAAATTTTTTCCCAGCCTTGAGTTCCGAAAGAGGAATTCTCTGCTTTCCGCTAATTCGACCACTAGAATGAAAGTCATCCATCAGATAGAAGCAGTCTGCTGGGTCAGCTTCTGAGAATACACTTGAAAATTCCCTCGCTATTTCCAAGGCGCGCTCAACGAAAAAGCGCGTGGACGAGTCTGGCGTATTAGCCTTCTGCCTATTCCATCCACAGTGCGTCATAACGATGGCGTGAACGACCGGCTGGTGCTGTATCTGAGACTGCTCATTGAAGCGATGAAAGTCCATTTCTTGCTTCGTAAGCATTTCGAGGGTGAGGCGAAGGGCTTCAACTGAATGTTGATCAACGCGCACAGGGATAATCAGCGCATCAGTAGCCTCCCACGCCAAATGGGTTGCTCCGCCGAAGAACGGGCTTGTATCGATGAGGATTTTTCCAGGGCTGGCTTTAGTGCTCGCGTGCTTGACGACCCTATCAAGAGACTGGAGGATAGACTTGCTGGCCTTTGCCTTTTGATCGCCGCGCAGCTGTGCATACTGCGCAAGCTGCCCGTACATAAGGGACGGGAACAAAAACAATTCACTTGACCCAGGGATTAGATATGTTGGCTTTCCAGATTTGAATGAAGTGCAGTGCGGCGGAACAGATACTATAAGATCATCTGTATCTGGAATTTCGCCCCCAGTCACCGCGCTAACTAGCGCATCGTAAATTGTCGTATCTACGTTAAATATATCGTCTCCCATCAGGTTTTGCGTGAAGTTTCTCTGTGAGCATGTATCCAAAAGCAGCGTCTTATTTTTCCTAGACACTTCGTATGCAAGATTGAATGCAAGCGTACTTTTGCCAATACCGCCACGGAAATTCGAAACGGCATACCGTGCGAACGAGTTTGTCCGCGCAGGGACTTGCTCGCCCGCAAGGATTGCTTCCGAGCGCTCGAGTATGTTTGCGATACCTGACATAGCCTATCTCCATCGACATTGTGTCGATGTAGATAGCTGATCGACATTCCGCCTGTCAACGACCTTGATCGACGCTATGTCGATCAAGGTGAATGGCAGACAGAATGTCTATCAGCCTACTTCCCCCACCTCTTCGCCGCGGCCTTGCGCGCAATCTCCGCTCTCTGCTCTGGCGTCATTCTCGCTGCGCGAGCCTTCCCGCCCTTCGCGCCTAGTGCCTTCGCGGCCGGGTCCTTACCATCGTCGGCCGCCGTCGCCTCCGACTCGGTGATTTCCCCGGTGGCGATCTTCGCCACCATGATAGCCGCCCCGATTACGTCGCCAGGGCGCTTCTGACCTTGGGGTCCCTTGGGCATGTTCATTCCACCTCAGGGTGCCGAGCGATGATGCGCTCCAAATCGCCGATCTTTCGCTTGGTCGACGCAATCGCATCTGGCTTTGCGTCCTCCCAGCCGGTATCCGCCGACCTTGTGCGCAGCATCACGCCATCCGACTCAAGCCACTTTAGGTGGGCCTGAAGCTCTTGAACTTCCTTCTTGCACCATTCGATGAACTCACTCATTCCAGACATGCGCTAGCTCCATACCTGCTTTCCGCTAAGCATATAGGAAGGCGCGGCCGGATGCGAACGCCCTTCACTCGGCGTTCGCCTACGAACCAAATTCAAACTGAGACACTACCGGCGCCCGCGATATGACCGGCGTCATACCGCCACCTTGGGCTGAGGCTTTTGCCTTTGGTGGTATTTCCATCCCAGGTGCGATGCGGCATGTTCTGCGCCGGTTTCAAGCCCCCCCGGCGCCACCCGATGATATAGGGTCCAGGGCCCGGCTGCGCTTCCCGGACCCGGCAACGGACTGACGACATAGGAAGGTGTGCGCCCGCGATGGCTGCGACAGTATCCGCGACACGGTACGTGATCTTTTCCGTCTCCGGCAGGACCTTGGCCCTGCCGGCGAACGCCGTGCGCCGGTTTCTGCCGCTGCCCCGGCTCGACCGCCCGCCCGCGGCGCCCGCCGTGGTTGCGGGCCTCTTCCGCTACCAGGGCCGCGCCGTCCCGGTCCTGCGGCTCGACCTGCTGTTCGGCTTCGACGCCGCGCCGCCGGAGCTGTACGCCCCGCTGTTCCTGACCGACTGGGATGGCCGTCCGCTGGCTCTGCTGGCCGACCGGGTGCTCGACATCCTGTCAATCCCCGACGCGGAGAGGACGCCGACCGACGCCGGCCTGACTTTCAACGGCTGCGCCGTGGCGACCATCCCCCACGGCGCCGGAACGGCCACGGTGATCGACCCGTCGCGCCTGCTGACCGAGGCGGAGGGCCGGCTGCTGGCCGCCTTCCAAGCCATGGCCGGCGAGCGGCTGGCCCGTCTCGGCGCCACCGAATCGGCGGGCGATCCGGCGGATGAAGCCGGAGAGGCCGTCCGATGAACCGCATCGACGCCATTCTGCACGACCCCGTCTTTCTCCGCATCAAGGCCGCCGTCATCGGGGCGACCGGCCTCGCCTATTACGCCGACAAGGACGCCGCCCTGGCGGAGCGCATCAACCGCCGCCTGTCGGACAAGCCGACTCTCGGCCTAGCCGCCTATCTGGCGCTGCTCGCTGCGGAAGGGCCGGCCGGGCCGGAGTATCAGGCGCTCATCAACGAGCTGACGGTCGGCGAGACCTTCTTCTTCCGCTACGCCGAGCAGTTCGAGGCGTTGTGCGCCGTCGCCATCCCGGAATGTCTGCGCCGCAACCGGGAGAGCCGCCTGCTGCGCATCTGGAGCGCCGGCTGCTCGATCGGGCCGGAGGCCTACACGCTCGAAATCCTGCTGAAGCGGCATTTCGCCGACCAGCTCCGCGACTGGCAGGTCAGCATCGTCGGCACCGACCTGAACGCCAGCTTCATCGAGACGGCGCGGCGCGGCGTCTACGGGAACTGGGCGGTGCGCGGCCTTGATCCGGCGGTCCTGGCGGAATGCTTCGACCGGAAGGGCGATCTGTGGGCGGTGAAGCCGCGCTTCCGTGAATGGACGAGCTTCTCGGTCTTCAACCTCGTGGACGGGCCGCTGCCCAACTACCCGCGGGGCCTGGGCGCGCTGGACGTCGTGCTGTGCCGCAACGTCATGATCTATTTCGACGAGCCGACGCGCACCCGCCTGCTGGACAACCTGCACGAGGTGCTGGTGCCCAACGGCTGGCTGGTGGTCGGCCACGCGGAGACGGGGCAGCAGGTCAATAGCCTGTTCACCCCCGTGCCGGTGCCGGGCGCCACCATCTACCGCAAGCCGCGCCCCGGCGGCGCCCCCGCGGCGGCCCTGCCCGTTTTCACGCCGACCCTCGCCGTCGAACCGCCCCCCGCGGCCGAACCGAAGTTCACCGAGTCGAAGCCCGTGAAGAAGCGGAGCGCGGCGACGGCCCCCGTGGCGCGGCTGCGCGCCACCACGGCGAAGCCGGCGCCTTCCCTCGCCGTGGCCGCCTCCGAAGGCGACCGGGCGGCGGCGCTGGACGCCTGCATCGCCCTGGCGGAGCGCAACCGCCTCGACCCGGTGGTCCATTTCCGGCTGGGCCTGCTGGAGGAGGAGCTGGGCGTCGGCGACCCGATCGCCGCCTTCAAGCGGGCGCTGTATCTGGATTCCGACTTCGCTCTCGCCGATTATCATCTGGCGCTGGCCTATTGGCGGCGCGGCAAGCTGGCCCCGGCGCAGCGCCATTTCCGCAACGCCCGCGCCACCGTCGCCGCCCACGACGCGACGGAGCTGGTGGCCGAAGGCGGCGGCCTGACCGTGGCCGAGCTGCGCAGCATGATCGACCTCTGGTTCTCGGGTGAGGAGCCGTGATGGACGACCGGACCGAAGCCGGAGGATCGGCCAAGGAGGCCGCCAAGGAGACGGGCGGCATCGACTGGGCCGCCGTCCGCACGCGTCTGGCCCGCCAGGGCCGGGAGGCGGAGGAGGCCGCGGCGCCGGGCGGCGCCTGGGCCGACGCGCTCCTGCGCCGCCGCGCCGAGGATCTGGCGCGCGTCCCCTCCGCCGACGAGGCCGACGCCGCGGCGGAGGCCGAGGCGCCGGTCGCCCTGCTGGTCGGGCGCGGGGCGGACGGGCTGTACGGATTGGACCTGCGCCATTTGTCCCGCATCGTGCCGCTGCCGCGGGTGGCCCGCGTCCCCCACGCGACGCCGGAGCTTCTGGGGCTGATCGCCATTGACGGGCGGGTGATGCGCTTGTTCGACGTGGACCGGCTGTGCGGGCGCAACGCGGTCCCCGCGGGCGGCGGCTTTGCCGTCGTGCTGCGCGGCGGGGAACGGCCGGTGGCGCTGCGCCTGCGCACCGTGGACACGGTGACGGAGCTGGAAAGCAGCCTGAAGGCGCCGCCGGAAGCCGGCCCCTTCGTCACCGCCATCACCCGGGGCCGCGTCGCCGTGCTGGACGTGCCGGCGATCCTGGAGACGCTGAGGAGCATGAAAGAAGAATGAAACTGAAGGTCAAGCACAAGCTGATGCTCAGCTTCGGGGTCGTCTGCCTGCTGACCGGGCTGCTGGCGGCGTTCCAGATGATGCGCTTCGCGGACGGCATGAAGGTCATGATGGGCATCGCCACCTACGACATCCAGGTGTCGGAGGCGGTGCGCGAGATCGAGGTGACCGAAAGCAATCTGCGCAGCTACCGCGAGGCGGCAACCCACGCCGCGGCGCTGGCCCAGATCCAGGGTGGCGTGCCGGACATCACGCAGCTGCGCCAGCGCTATCGTGACGGTTCGGCGGTGATGTTCGAGCAGATCGACAACCTCAAGAGGATCGCCGGCGCGCGGGCCGAGGACGGCACCACGGAGGACCGCCGCCGCATCTGGGGCGAGCTGGTCGCCCAGATCAACAGCTTCGACCAGCATTCGCGTCGCATGCTGGAGGAAGCCAACACGCTGATGGACCGGGTGGCCGCCGGGACCGAGCCGGAGGCGCTGGCGCGTCTGACCCGTGTGGAGGAGATGCGGGTGGCCATGGCGGACCAACTCGCCAGCCTGCACAGCGACATCAGCCGCCTGTCGGAGGCCGGACGCCAGAACATCCGCGCCCTCTATGACGACGCCGTGCGCTCCTCGATCCTGGCGCTGATCATCGTGGTGGCCCTGGCCGTCGCCATCGCCATCCTGATCGGCAGCTCGGTCACCAAGCGGCTCGGCACCGCCATCGGCTACGTCACCCAGGTCGGCAGGGGCGACCTGACCAAGACGGTGGTCGTGCCCGGCGACGACGAGCTGGCCGAACTCGGCACCCACTTGAACGAGATGACCGGCAACCTGCGCAGCATGGCCAAGACCACCCGCGCCACGGCGGAGAGCATGCACGCCGCCACCGCGCAGATCCGCGCCTCCACCCAGCAGCAGGCGGCCAGCGTCGCCCAGCAGCTCGCCGCCGTCGAGGAGACGACCGCGACGCTCAGCGAGATCACCGAGTCCGGCGCGCAGATCAACCGCCGCGCCCAGGACGTGGCGCAGAACGCCCAGGTCGCCGCCTCCAACTCCGAGACCGGCCTGAAGGCGGTGGAGGACACCAACCAGGCGATGGACGCCATCCGCGAGCAGGCGGAAGCGGTCGCCGAGAACATCGTCATCCTGTCGGAGCGCACCCAGGCGATCGGCGAGATCATCCTGACCGTCAACGACATCGCCGAGCGCTGCCACCTGCTGGCGCTCAACGCCGCCATCGAGGCCGCCGCCGCCGGCGAGCACGGCCGGACCTTCGCCGTGGTGGCGAGCGAGATCAAGAGCCTCGCCGACCAGTCGAAGGAGGCCACCGCCCAGGTCCGTTCCAACCTCAGCGAGATCCAGCACGGCATCAACGCCTCGGTCATGCTGACGGAGGAGGCGGTGAAGCGCGTCGGCGCCGGCAAACGCCAGACCGACGCCACCCAGTCGACCATCCGCGACCTCGCCGAGAGCGTGCAGGAGAGCGTGCTCGCCTTCCAGCAGATCGTCGCCGGCACCAACCAGCAGCAGATCGGCCTGGAGCAGGTGATCCAGGCGCTCCAGAACATCCGCGAGGCGAGCAGCCAGACCGCCGCCGGCACCCGCCAGCTCGAAGGGGCCGCCACCAACCTCAACGATCTCGGCCAGGGTCTGGTCGAGGCCGTGCGGAACTACCGCGTGTGACCATGGCGACGGCACGCGGCGGCGAGGGTACGGACAAGGACGCACGGAAGGCGCGGGCGGCATGAACGACATCCGCGCGCGCCTGCTCGCCGCCTTCGATCTGGAGCACAAGGAGCATCTCGCGGCCATTCGCGAGGCCCTGCGCGCGGTCGAAAAGGACCCAACGCACCACCCCGATCTGGTGGAGATCCACCGCCGCGCCCACAGCCTGAAGGGCGCCGCCCGCGCCGTGGACCTGCCGGAGGTCGAGCGGCTGTCCCATTGGCTGGAGGCCGCCTTCATCGCCATCCAGCGTGGCACCGTGCCCTTCGACGCGGCGGCCCGCGACGTGGTGCGCCGCGCGCTCGACGCCATCGAGGATGTCGTGGCCTGGGCGACCCGCGGCGGCGGCGAGGTCGACATCGCCGAGGTTCTGGCCGAACTGACCCGCATGGGCGGCGAAGGCGGCGGCCCGGAACCGGTCCAGCGCCGCCCCTCTCCCGCCGCGGATGGCGCCCGGAGCACCTCTCCGGCCGCCCCTCCGACCGCCACGCCGCGCCCGGGCCGCTCCGCCGGTCCCGCCGAGAGCGCGGCCCTGGTCCGCATCCGCAGCGCCGGGCTGGAACGGCTGTTCACCGCCGCCGCCGGCCTCCTGCCGGAAATCGAGAACCAGTCCGCCCTGGTCGCCGAGTTGCGGGAACTGCGCGGCGAATGGCGGGCGCTGGAACGGAGCTGGCACGCCATGCGGCCCCGCCTGCTCCGCGGCGGCTCCCACGACGCCGCGGGGGCCGGCCCCATCAGCTTCGCGGGCGACGAGACGGCCTTGCGGCTGTCCTCCTTCGAGCGGCGCTTCCGCGCGCTCGGCGCTTCGCTGGACGCGGCGCACCGCGCCCATGACCGCCATCTCTGGTCGCTGCGACGCTGGGGCAGCGGCTTCCAGGACGAGGTGCGGCAGCTGCGCATGCTGCCGGCGGAGTCGCAGTTCAGCAACCTCGGGCGGATGATCCGCGACATCAGCCGCGCCCAGGGCAAGGAGGTCGAGGCGGACATCCGCGGGCTGGAGACCCAGGCCGACCGGGTGGTCCTGCAACGGCTGAAGGACCCGGTGCTGCACATCGCGCGCAACGCCGTCAGCCATGGCGTCGAAACCCCGCAGGAGCGGGTGGCGGCGGGCAAGCGCGCGGCGGCGACCGTCCGCTTCGAAGCCTCGGTCGTCGGGCGCCGCCTCGTCCTGCGCGTCGAGGACGACGGGCGCGGCCCGAACCGCGAGGCCATCGCCCGCCACGCCATCGAGCGCGGCCTGCTGGGCGCCGACGAGGCGGACGCGGCACCGGACGAACGGCTGCTCGACCTGATCTTCGAGCCGGGCTTTTCCACCGCCCCCACCGCGAACGAATACGCCGGGCGCGGCATGGGCCTCGCCATCGTGCGGCGGGAGGTGACCCGGCTCCAGGGCTCGGTGACGCTGGCCGCGCGCGAGGGCGGCGGGACCGTCGTCACGGTGGAGGTGCCGCTCAGCCTGCTCAGCCAGCGGCTGGTCTTCGTGGCGGTTCAGGACGACATCCTGGCGATTCCCAGCAACGATGTGGCGCGCGTGCTGCGCGTCCCGGCGGACACGCTGTTCACCGACCTCGCCGCCCCGACCATCCGGCTGGAGGAGGAGGACGTTCCGGTGACGCCGCTGGCCGCCTTGCTCGGCTACGACGGCGCCATGCCGCCCGGCAACGGGACGCCGCTGGCTCTGGTCGTCCTGCGCGCCGCCGGGCGGCGGGTCGCGCTGGTCGTCGACGCGCTGATGACCACCCGCGACTCGGTGGTCACCCCGGCGGAGGAGGTGGGAATCGACGCCGCCCGCTTCCTCGGCACGGTGCTGATGGATGACGGATCGCCGGCCCTGGTGCTGAATCCCGCTGCCCTGTCGCCGCGCCCCGGCATGGCGCTGCCGCCGCTGGTCCGCCCGGTCGACGAGTCGGCGCGGCGGCGGCCGCACATTTTGGTTGTGGACGACTCCATCACCACGCGAACCCTGGAAAAGAGCATCCTGGAAGCCCATGGTTACCGGGTCACGCTGTGCGTGGATGGGCGCGAGGCGGTCGAAACGCTCGGCGAACTGGAGGATGTGGACCTGATCATCAGCGACGTGGAGATGCCGAGGATGGACGGGTTCGCCCTGCTCCAGGCCGTCAAGGGCAACCCCATGACCTCCGACCTGCCGGTGATCCTGGTCACCTCGCGCGCCAGCGACGAGGACCGTGAACGCGGGCTGGACCTCGGCGCCGACGCCTACATCGTCAAGACCCGCTTCGACCAGAACGAGCTTCTGGCCGGCATCCGGCGGCTGCTGTGACCGGCGCCCGCAAGATCCGCGTCCTGGTGGTCGAGGACTCGCCGGTCGTCCAGCAGCTTCTCGCCCACGTCATCGGCGAGGACCCGCGGCTGGAGCTGGCCGGCATCGCCGCGTCCGGCGAACAGGCGCTGCGCATGGTCGACTCGCTGCGGCCGGACGTGGTGTCTCTGGACATCCGCCTGCCGGGCATTGACGGCTTCGCGGTGACGCAGCGGCTGATGCGCGACCATCCCGTGCCCATCGTCGTCGTCGCCTCCGACGTGCGCGACCTGGACATCCCCATGCGGGCGCTCCAGGCCGGGGCGCTGGCGGTGGTGGAGAAGCCCGGCAGCATGGCCCGCGCCGACTACCAGACCGTCGCCCGGCATCTCTGCACGCAGCTCACCATCATGAGCCAGGTGAAGGTGATCCGGCAGCGCGGGCGGCCGCGCAACGGCGACGAGGGAACCCGTGGCGACGGCGGCCGCGGCAAGGGCGCCGCCGTCCCGACGCCCCCGCCCCTGCCGCCGTCCACGGCGAAGCGGCAGTTCCGCGCTCTGGGGATCACCGCCTCGACGGGCGGACCGGCGGCGCTGGTGAAGCTGCTGCGCGGGCTGCCGACCAACTTCCCCCTGCCGGTCTTCGTCGTGCAGCACATCGGCGCCCCCTTCGTGGCCGGCTTCGCCTCCTGGCTGGGGTCGGTCACGCCGCTGCCGGTGGCCCTGGCCTCCGACACACAGCACCGGCCCGGCCACGTCTATGTCGCCCCCGGCGAGCTTCATCTGACCGCCGAGCCCGGCGGGATGCGGCTCATCCACGGCGATCCGGTGTGCGGCCAGAGGCCGTCCGGGGACGTGCTGTTCTCCTCCCTGGCCTCGGCCTTCGGCGCCGCCGCCATCGGCGTGCTGCTGACCGGCATGGGGGAGGACGGGGCGCGCGGCCTCACCGCCATGCGCCGGGCCGGCGCCTACACCATCGCAGAGCACGCCTCCACCGCGGTCATCCACAGCATGCCGGGGACTGCGGTCCGGCTGGGAGGCGTTACCGAGGAGCTGCCCATCGACAAGGTGGCGGCCCGTTTGCTGGAACTGGTTTCGACGGGAGTGGAGCCCTCATGAGTGGACCCAGGGCGCTGATCGTCATCGCCTCGCAGACGCAGGGACTTCTCCTGAAGCTGATGCTGGAGGAGCAGGGCATCGAGGCGAGCTGCGTCGAAACGGTGGAACCCGCCGTCGCGGAGCTGTCGCGCCGTCCCTTCGACCTGCTGATGGTGGAGGCCGACGGCGAGGCCGCCCGCACCCTGACGGAACTGCGGCGGCGCTGCCCGGCCCCGGCGATGCTGCTGGGGTCGGCGGAGCGGGCGACGGAGGCCGGCGTTCCCGCCGACGTGCAGCGGGTGGACCCCGCCGATTCCCAGGGCGTGGTGCAGCAGGCCATGGCGCTGCTCGACCGGCGCAACGCCCCACCGACCGTGTCCGACATCCTGCAGCGGGCGCGCATCCTGGTGGTGGACGACAGCGCGACCTACCGCGAGTTCCTGCGCGCCGAGCTGGAGGAGGACGGCTGCCACGTCGTCGCCGCGCGCAACGCCGACGAGGCGGTGGCGGCGCTGGAAGACGGCGGGCTGGACTGCGTGATCCTCGATCTCGTGATGCCCGGCACCAGCGGCACCCAGCTCTGCGAGCGGTTCGACCGCTTCCGCCGGCGCCGCGGCCTGTTCTTCCAGATCGTCATCCTGACCAGCCAGGAGGGCGACGACCGCCTGACCGCCAGCCTGACCGCCGGCGCCGACGACTTCGTGGGCAAGTCGCAGCCGATGGACATCCTGAAGATCCGCCTGATGGCCCTGCTCCGCCGGAAATACATGGTGGAGGATCATCTCACCCGCCTGTCCCCCCCAATGCCTTCCGCATAGGAGCGTATAGGGCTTTCAGGCGCTTTCATCCCCAGTGCACCAAAGGTTAAGGTGCTATACCTTCAGCTCCAGCGGTTAGAGAGACCGACGTGACGCCTCGGCACAGGAACAGCACCAGCATCGACGCCGCGCCAGCGGAGACGGAGTGCGTGGAGAACGCGCTGCGCATCTGCCGCGCCGCCGCGCTGCCGGCCTTCGTGCTGACCGGGCCGCCGCACGCCGCCACCCTCTTCGCCAACGACGCGCTCTGCGCCCTCCTCGGCAAGGAGCCGGCGGCGGGCGGGCTGCCGGCCCCGGCGTGGTTCGGACCGGTCTGGCCGGCGGTGCTGGGCGCCGTCGATCCACTGTTCTCCGGCGACACCGAGGAGCCGGTCGGCATCGGGCTTCTGCCCGTGGGCGACGCCGATCCCGCGACGTTCCAGGGCGTGCCGCTGATCGAGGGCGGACAGACGGTTGCCGTGCTGGCCCTGGCCACCCAGGCGGCCCCCGACGACCGGGTCGTTGCCCGTATGGAGCGGGCGATGCGCGCGGAGATCGAACGGACCACCGCCGCGCGCTCCCGCTTCCTGGCCTCGGCCAGCCATGACCTGCGCCAACCCTTCCAGGCGATGCGCCTGTTCCTCGACGCGCTGTGCAGCCAGATCACCGATGAGAAGGCTTTGAGCACCGCCGAGATGCTGGGCAACGCCATGACGGCGGGCGAGCGGCTGCTGAACGCGCTGCTCGACATCTCCACGCTGGACGCCGGCACGGTGACGCCGGACCCCCAGCCGGTCGCCCTGGACGAGCTTCTGGGCCAACTCGTGGAGGAGTTCCGTCCTCAGAGCGAGGAGAAGGGCCTGCGCCTGCGCGCCCGCCTGTGCCCCGGCACGGTGGAAACCGACCCGGTGCTGTTCGGGCGGGTGATGCGCAACCTGCTGACCAACGCCATCCGCTACACCCGGCACGGCGGCCTCCTGCTCGCCATGCGGCGGCGCGGCAACCGCTGGCGCGTCGACGTGTGGGACACCGGCTTCGGCATCCCGGAAGAGCAGCTGACCGCCATCTTCGACGAGTTCCACCAGCTCCAGAACCCCAACCGCGATCCGACCCGCGGGCTGGGCCTCGGCCTCGCCATCGTGCGCCGGCTGGCGGAGCTTCTGGGTCTTCAGGTGGAGGTGCGGTCGCGCATCGGGCGCGGCACCGTCTTCTCCGTCTCGCTGGAAGCCGCGAGCCCGCTTGCCGAGCCGCCGTGCAGCCACGTTTCCCCGCCGCCCTCCACCGCGACGGCACCACCCCTGACCGGGATGACGGTGCTGACCGTGGACGACGAGGCGATGGTGCTGACCGGCCTTCAGATGATCCTGGAAAGCTGGGGCTGCACGGTTGCCGCCGCGGGCGACATGCGGGAGGTCTTCGCGGTGCTGGACGCCCTGCCGGATCCGCCGTCGGTCATCCTGACCGACCTGCGGCTGCCTGGGAAGGTTTCCGGCTTCGACGTGATCGACCGGGTGCGCCGTCTGTACGGGCGGGAGATTCCGGCCGTGGTTCTCAGCGGCGAGACGGCCCAGAGCGCGCTTCTGGAAGGCCAGCGCCGCGGCTGCTCCTTCCTGCACAAGCCCCTCCACCCCGGCGATCTGCGCCAAGTCCTGGAGCGGCTGCGCGAGGGCGAGGAAAAGGGTGGGGAAAAGGGCGAGGGGAAGTAAGCCGCCCCTTTGCGTGACGTCCGTCCCGAAACCGCCTACACCCAGCGGTCGCCGTGGCTGTAGACGACCAGCCGGTTGCCGCGGGCGAAGCCGGCCAGCGACACGCCGCAGCTCTCCGCCATGCGCACGGCCATGCCGGTGGGGGCGGAGATGGCGACCAGCCCGCTGATGCCCAGCCGGGCGGCCTTCTGCACCAGCTCGTAGCTGGCGCGGCTGGAGGTCAGGACGAAGCCGCCCCGCCGGTCCACGCCCGTGCGCACCAGCCAGCCGATCAGCTTGTCCAGCGCGTTGTGGCGGCCGACATCCTCGCGCACCGCCAGGATCTCCCCCGCCGCGTCCACCCAGGCGACGCCGTGGGCCGCCCCGGTGGCGCGGTGCAGGGTCTGCCGCTCGGCGAAACGGGCCAGCGCCCGCTCCACCGCGCCGACCGACAGCCGCCCGCCCGAGGGAACGGGGCGGCCTGACCGGGCGATGGCCTGGAGGCTCTCCACCCCGCAGACGCCGCAGCCCGACCGCCCGGCGATGCTGCGCCGCTTGCCCTTCAGCACCATGAAGCGCTCCATCGGGATCTCCATGCGCACCTCGATCCCGTCGCAGCCCTCCACCACCCGCAGGCTTTCCAGCTCCTCCGCGTCGGCAATGATCCCCTCCGTCAGGGAGAAGCCGAGGCCGAACTCCTCCAGGTCGTCGGGGGTCGTCAGCATCACCGCATGGACGATGCCGTTGTAGGCGATGGCGACGGGCACCTCCACCACCACCGCGTCGTCGCAGAGCTGGGCGGCATCCGGACCCAGCCGCAGGACGGTCATCCGGTGGGTGGTGGACGGCACTGCGAAATCCGTGGCGAGGCTCATGGCGGTGTCCTGCTCGGTGGAGGAGAAGCGGCGGACGGGGCGATTGGCCCTCGCCCCGCCGGGGAGAGGGACTTGCCGGTCACGAATGCCCGGTTTCCTTGCCGGTCACCTGACGGAACCAGCGCGGATGGTGCTTGCGCGCCCAGGCGTGGGTGACCACGCCCTCGACCATCGCGCGGATCGTGCCCTGCACCCACAACGCGGCGTAGACATGGACGATGATGCTGGCGATCAGCACCAGCGCGCTGGCGGCGTGGACCAGAAGCGCGACGCGGATGACCGGGATCGGGAAATAGCCCGCGAAATAGGGCCGCCACGCGATCACCCCCGACACCAGCAGCAGGATCATGCACAGCACCATGACCCAGAACATGCCCTTCTGGCCGCCGTTGTAGCGGCCGATGTCGCCGACCTCGTTGCCCTTCATCACCTCCCTCACCGACATCATCCACGTCACATCCTCCTTGTTGATGAGGTTGTGCTGGGCGTAGCGGAAGAACTGGCGGGCGAAGGCCAGGACCATCACCACCCCGACGAAGGGATGGACGATGCGGGCGAGCTGCGGCGTGCCGAACACGCCGGTCAGCCAGAAGAAGGCCGGGTAGAAGAAGGCCAGCCCGGAGATGGCCAGCAGAACGAAGCAGACCGCCACCATCCAGTGGTTGATGCGCTCCGCGGCGCAGTAGCGTTGGATCAGCTTTTCCGACGTCTTCACAGCGCGTTCTCCCGTTCCTTATGCTTGGTTCCTTGGGCGGGCGGGACCGGCGGCGTGCCGTGATCCGCCTCGTCCTCGTCATCGGCGCGGTTCGGGCCGACCGTGATGTAATGGAAGAAGCCGAACAGGCCGGCGGCGGCGACGCCCAGCGTCGCCAGAGGCTTCAGCATGCCCTTCCACACGCCGACGACGGCGCTGATCGACGGGTTGTCCGGCAGGCCGGAGTAGAGCGCCGGCTTGTCGGCATGATGCAGCACGTACATGACGTGGGTGCCGCCCACCCCGGCGGGGTCGTAGAGGCCCGCCTGGTCGTAGCCGCGCGACTGGAGGTCGGTGATGCGGGTCGCCGCGACCTCGATCATGTCCTCCTTGCTGCCGAACTGGATGGCGCCGGTCGGGCAGGTCTTGACGCAGGCCGGTTCCTGCCCCACCGCGACGCGGTCGGAGCACAGGTTGCACTTGTAGGCCTTGCTGTCGGCTGGGCTGAGGTGCGGCACGTTGAACGGGCAGCCGGAGATGCAGTAGCCGCAGCCGATGCAGTTCTCCTGGTGGAAGTCCACGATGCCGTTCTTGAACTGCACGATGGCGCCCGGCGACGGGCAGGCCTTCAGGCAGCCGGGGTCGGCGCAGTGCATGCAGCCGTCCTTGCGGATCAGCCACTCCAGCTTGCCCTTCTCCTCCACCTCGTTGAAGCGCATGACCGTCCAGGCCTGCGAGGACAGGTCGGTCGGGTTGTCGTATACGCCGACGCAGGTGCCGACCTCGGCGCGCAGCTCGTTCCATTCCGAGCAGGCGACTTGGCAGGCCTTGCAGCCGATGCAGACCGTGGTGTCGATCAGCTTCGCCACCTCCTGCGGGTTGCGGGCCTGCGGCGTCGGGGTGGCGGACCGGCGCAGGATATCGAGGGATTGCAGTGCCATGACTTACGCCACTCCGATCTTCTCGACGTTCACGAGGAACGCCTTGTATTCCGGGGTCTGGGTGTTGCAGTCGCCGACGGCGGGCGGCAGCGTGTTGGACAGGAAGCCCTTCTTGGCCACCGTCTCCCAGCCCCAGTGCAGGGGGATGCCGATCTGGTGGACGGTGCGGCCCGCCACCTTCAGGGCCTTGATGCGCTTGGTCACCACCGCCTTGGCCTTGATGTGGCCGCGCTTGGAGGAGACCTGGACCCAGTCGCCGGCCTGGATCCCCTTCTCCGCCGCCAGCGTCTCGCCGATCTCCACGAACTGCTCCGGCTGGGCGATGGCGTTCAGCCGCACGCTCTTGGTCCAGAACTGGAAATGCTCGGTCAGGCGGTAGGTGGTGCCGACGTAGGGGAACTGGTCATGGGTGCCCAGACGCTCGCGGTCGGCCTTGAAGATGCGCACCGCCGGGCTGCTGACCACCTTCGGGTGCAGCGGGTTGGTGCCGAGCGGGGTTTCCATCGGCTCGTAATGCTCGGGGAAGGGGCCGTCCACCAGCTTGTCGGTGCAGAACAGCCGCCCGACGCCCTCCGGGTTCATGATGAAGGGGTTCATGCCGTCGGCCGGCGGCGAATCCACCTTGAAGTCCGGCACGTCGGCGCCCGCCCAGGCGGTGCCGTTCCACGCGATCAGGGTGCGCTTGGGGTCCCAGGGCTTGCCCGACGGGTCGCAGGAGGCGCGGTTGTAGATGATGCGGCGGTTGGCCGGCCACGCCCAGGCCCAGCCCGGCGTGTTGCCCAGGCCGGCGTCGGTGTTGTCGCGCCGGGCCATCTGATTGCCCGCCTGCGTCCAGCTGCCGGCGAAGATCCAGCAGGCGCTCATCGTCGTGCCGTCGTCGCGCAGCAGGGCGAAGTTGGGAAGCTGCTCTCCCTTGCGGGCGAGGAACTTGGTGGGATCCTTGGGGTCAGGGATGTCGGCCAGCGCGCGGCCGTTCAGCTCCTTCGCCAGCTCCTCCGGCGTCGGCTCCAGCGGGTTCTTGTAGGGCCAGGAGAGGTTGAGGATCGGCTCCGGAGCGGTGCCGCCCTCCTTGGCGTAGAGGGTGCGGACGGCCATGAACAGCTCGGCCAGGATCTCCTGGTCGGTCTTCGCCTCGCCCGGCGGGTTGGCGCCCTTCCAGTGCCACTGCAGCCAGCGCGAGGAGTTGACGATTGCCCCGTCCTCCTCGGCGAAGCAGGTCGAGGGCAGGCGGAACACCTCGGTCTTGATCGACGCGGTGTCGACCTCGTTGACCTCGCCGTGGTTCTGCCAGAAGGAAGCGGTCTCCGTGGCGATCGGGTCGATCACCACCATGTATTTCAGCTTGGCGAAGTCCGCCGCCGTCTTGCGCGCGTCGGGGAAGGAGGTCAGCGGGTTGAAGCCCTGGACGATGAAGCCGTTGACCTTGCCGTTGTGCATCAGGTCCATGACCTGCAGCACGTCGTACATCTTGTCCCACTTGGGCAGCCAGTCGTAGCCCCAGTCGTTCTCCGCCGTCGCCTTGTCGCCCCAGAACCATTTCAGCAAGCTGACGAAGAATTTCGGCGTGTTGGCCCAGAAGTTGAGCTGGCCCGGCGCCTGCGCCTTCGGCGCGGTCTTGGCGATGTAGTCGGCGAAGGTCGGGTGCGCCTTCTCCGACGGCAGGGTCAGATAGCCCGGCAGGTTGGTGGACAGCAGGCCGAGGTCGGACAGGCCCTGGATGTTGGAGTGGCCGCGCAGCGCGTTCACGCCACCGCCCGGCATGCCGATGTTGCCCAGCAGGAGCTGGATCATCGCCATGGTGCGGATGTTCTGGGCGCCCACCGTGTGCTGCGTCCAGCCCAGCGCGTAGAGGATCGTTCCGACCCGGTCGCGCACCGCCGTGGAGCCGAGATGCTGGCAGACGCGCAGGAAGGCGTCCTTCGGCGTGCCGGTCAGGTCGGTCACCAGCTCCGGCGTGTAGCGCGCGTAGTGGGCCTTCATCAGGTTCCACACGCAGCGCGGATGCTGGAGCGTCGGGTCGGTCTTCGCCGTGTTCCCGTCCGCCTCGACCTCGTAGTTCCAGGACGAGCGGTCGTACTGGCCCTTGGCCGCGTCGTAGCCGCTGAACAGCCCGTCCTCGAATCCGTAGCCTTCCTTCACGATGTAGGCGGCGTTGGTGTAGGCGCGGACATACTCCCACTGGATCTTGTCGTTGGCGGCCAGCCAGTTGATGACGCCGCCCAGGAACACGATGTCGGAGCCGGCGCGGATCGGCATGTATTCGTCGGCCACCGCGGCGGAGCGGTTGTAGCGCGGGTCGACGACCACGATGCGCGCGCCGCGCTTCTTGGCCTCGACCGCCCACTTGAAGCCGACCGGGTGCGCCTCCGCCGGGTTGCCGCCCATGATCAGGATGAAGTCGGCGTTGGAGATGTCCACCCAGCTGTTGGTCATCGCCCCGCGCCCGAAGGTCGAGGCCAGCGCCGACACGGTCGGGCCGTGGCAGACGCGGGCCTGCGCGTCGGTGCCGACGATGCCCAGCGAGCGCATGACCTTCTGCGTCAGGATGCCCGTCTCGTTGGAGGAGGCGGACGCGGTCAGCATCGCCGTGGACAGCCAGCGGTTCACCGTCACGCCGTCGGCGGTCTTGGTGACGAAGTTGGCGTCGCGGTCGTCCTTGATGTGGCGGGCGATGCGCTCGATCGCCTCATGCCAGGAGATGCGCTTCCAGCTGTTGGAGCCGGCCTCGCGGACCTCGGGGTGTTTCAGGCGGTTCGGGCTGTGGATGAAGTCCAGCAGACCGGCGCCCTTCGGGCAGAGCGAGCCGCGGCTGACGGGGTGGTCGGGGTCGCCCTCGATGTGGATGATCTCGGCCTTGGCGTTCTTGGCACCGTCGCCCAGGCTGTACATCAGCAGGCCGCAGCCGACCGAACAGTAGGGGCAGGTGTTGCGGATCTCCTTGGCGCGGGCGAGGCGGAACTGGCGCACCTCGGCCAGCGCCTCGGACGGCAGGAAGCCCAGAACTCCCATGCTGGAGGCGGCGAGACCGCCCGCCGTGACCTTCAAGAACTGCCGCCGTGATACCTGCATGGGTGTGATGGGCATGAAACCTCCCTGGTGTCGGCCCTGGTGTGCGGATATGCCGGCCCGGCGCTTGAGCGCCTGGAACCGGTGGCGCGCGCGCCGTCCGGGGTTGACCCGGCCGGAACGACGCATCCCCCAAAGGGCAGATTCCGTGCCAGCCGGAGCCACGGGCGGAATGAAGGGTATTTGCTGGGGCGGACGGACGGACCGGCCATGCCCGCACCCCACCGAGGGACATTTTGTCCAGCCGGCGATGGACAAAATGTCCCCAACCTTTGTGTGGAGGACAATCTGTCGGGGGGTGAATGGAGCCCCTCGCCCCTCTGGGGAGAGGGGTGGCCCGAAGGGCCGGGTGAGGGGGCGGCCGCAGGCCGTAGGCGCATCCATCATGCAGCGCTTCTCCGCCCTTACGGGCGCCCTCTCATCCTGACCTTCTCCCCAGAGGGGAGAAGGAACATGGGTTCCGCTCCTGGCACCGTTCTTGCGCTGTGCTATCCCTTCTTATCGTTCGTGATCCGTGACCGGGAAAGCCACCATGACCGCCTCCTCCTCCGACGCCCCGATTTCCGAAGCGGCGATGTCCGAAGCGACTGCCGCCGCCATGGCCGCTGCCGGTCTGGTCCCGGGCCAGTCGCCGGCCCCGCTGCGCCTGCCCGACGTGGCGATCTTCGCCCGGCGGGCGGCGCGCCTGCGCGCGCTGGCGGAGGGGCACGCCATGGGCGACTGGCTGCGCTTCGTCGCCACGCTGGCCGACGCCCAGGCGGCGGTGGCCGCCACCCCCGCCACGCTGCCGCCGGAGGAGCAGTGGGCCGCCGACCTGCGCGCCCTGGCCACCAAGCTCGACACCCTGCCCGGCGGCGCATGCGAGGCCCTGGCCGCGCTCGCCGCGTCCGACGCCAACACCCTGGATGCCCTGGCCGGTCGCTGGGCCGGCGATGCGCTGGAGGACGGCGACCTCGCCGCCGCGCCCTTCCTCGCCGCGGCCTTCCAGACCGCCTGGACGCGCCACGCCGCGGCGCTCGACACGGCATCGGTGACCACCCACGCCACCGCCACCGCCTGCCCGGTCTGCGGCGGCGCGCCGGTCGCCGGCGTGCTGCAGGTCGGCATGGAGAGCGGCGGCCTGCGCTATCTCCATTGCGGGATCTGCCACACCGCTTGGCACCATGTGCGCTCGTCCTGCGTGGCCTGCGGCGATGGCAAGGACGTGTCCCAGCGCTTCGTCGAAGGGGCGGACGGCACGGAGGCCAACGGCGCGGTGCGGGCGGAGACCTGCGACGCCTGCCACAGCTATCTGAAGCTGCTGTTCCTGGAGAAGGCGCCGGACCTCGACCCGGTAGCCGACGACCTCGCCACCCTGGCGCTCGACCTGCTGCTTGGCGAGGAGGAGTACCGGCGCATCGGCGTCAACCCGTTCCTGGCGGTTGCGGGGTAAGGGGAAAAGACCGGTCAGCCCCCCGCGGTGATCCGCTGGGCGGCGAAGAAGGGCGCGGTCGGCTGGTCGGAATAGACGGCCTGCCGCCGCAGCCACAGGGTGAAGCGGGTGCCGCGCCCCGGAACGCTCTCCACCGTGATCCGCCCGCCGTAGCGCTGGACGATGGCGTAGCTGATCGACAGGCCGAGCCCCGTCCCGGTCTGCTTCTTGGTGGTGAAGAAGGGGTCGAAGATGCGGGCCAGATCGCCCGCCGCGATGCCGTGGCCGGTGTCCTCGACCCCCACCAGCACCCCTTCGAAGGGCTCCGCCCCGGGCAGACGCTCGTCCGGGCCGATGTCGCGGCTGTCCAGCGTCAGGCGGCCGCCCTCGGGCACGGGCATCGCTTGCATGGCGTTGACGATCAGGTTGATCAGCACCTGCTGAAGCTCGCCGCGGTTCATCTCCACCGGGCCTCCCGCCTGGGCCTTCAGCGTCACCACGACCCGCGCTCGGTTCAGGTTGTGCCGGGTCAGCACCAGACAGTCGGACAGCACGCCGTTCACGTCGGTCGGCTCGGCGTAGCCCGCGAAGTCGCCGGGCCGGGCGAATTGCAGCAGCTTCGTCACGATGGCGTGGATGCGCCGGGTTTGCTCGTCGATCAGCCGGACCTCCTGGCGCACCGGCTCGATCCCGTCGCCAAGCACCTCGCGCAGCAGGTCGAGGTTGCCCTGGATCACCGCGACCGGGTTGTTGATCTCGTGCGCCACCCCGGCGGTCAGCTCGCCGATGGCGGTCAGCTTCTCGTTCATCACCAGCTGCTGCTGGGCGCGGCGCAGGGTGGCGTTGGCCTCCTCCAGCGCGGCGGTGCGCAGCGCCACCTTGCGGTCCAGTTCCTCGGCGGAGCGCTGAAGCTCCCACCGCCGCGCCGCCACGGAATCCAGCAGATGGTCGAAGGCGCGGGCCAGCCGCCCCAGCTCGTCCCGGCTGGCGGTGGGGCCGATGCGCGCGGAATCCTCGCCCCCCTCGATGCGGGCGATGACGCCGGCCATGCGCTCCAACGGGCGGAAAATCGCCCGCGCACCGCGCAGACCCACCAGCGTCCCCAGCCCCGACACCAGCAGGAACAGCAGGAACAGCCCGCCCAGCGCCTTGTACAGCGTGTCGCGCAGCGGCGATTCCAGGAACCCGACATAGAGCATGCCGATGCGCCGCCCGGCGGTGTCGGCCAGCGGCTGATAGCCCGACACATAGGTGTCGTTGACCACGAAGGCCGAGCCCAGCCACGGCTCGCCGCGGTCCAGCACCTTGTCCGCCACCGCCTGCGACGCCCGGGTGCCCAGCGCCCGCTGCCCTTCGAACAGCCGGACATTGGTGGCGATGCGGGTGTCGCCCAGGAACAGCGTGGCGGTGCCCTGGCTGCCCAGCGGCAGCGAGGCGTCCTGATAGACGATGGTGTTCAGTCGGTCGACGATGCCCTGGTTGCCGTTCAGCAGCACCCCGCCTTCCAGCACCCCGAGCAGCCGCCCGTCCGGCCCACCAATGGGGATGGCAACCTGGATCACCAGCCCGCGATCCTCGACGCTGCGCGGATCGGGCCGGGCGGCGCGGGTCGGTACCAGCGGCGTGTGGGCGACCCGGCGCAGCGCCGGGTTCAGCGCCTCCAACTCGGCCGGGGCGAAGACCTCCAGCCCGTGCTGCGCGTAGCCGTGCAGCGCCTCGCGCACCACCGACCAGCCGCTGCGGTCCGCCGGGACGGCGAAGGCCCCGCCCGCCCGCACCATGCCCCCGGCGTCGAGCAGCAGCAGATAGTCCAGCCCGTGCTCCTCGGCCTCCTCGTCGAGCAGCCGGCGCAGGTCGGCGGGAGTCCCGCGCTCCAGCACCCCACGCTCCAACAAAAGGGCCAACCGGTGGGAGGTCACCACCCCCTCCAACCCGTTGCGCAGCGACATCTGCACCCGGTCGAAGAACTGCCGCGCCGTTCCCAGGTCGGAGCTGACCTTGTTGACCAGAAGCTGGTCGTAGCCCTGCGTCCCCCAGGCCCAGACGATCATCAGCAGAACCGGCGCGCCGACCAGCAGCGGCGCCAGTAGCTTGAGCCGCACCGACTCCGCGTAGGCCGCCGCCAGCCGCTTCAGCATGTTGGGCCGGGGCGGATTGGAGCGGGGCGCCGGGGATTGGGGCGTCACACCCCCCATTCCACGCACTTGCGGTCCAGCGTCTTGCGCGACACGCCCAGCAGGTCGGCGGCGCGCGCCTTGCTGCCGTCGCAGCGCGCCAGCACGGTCAGGATGTGGCGCTTCTCCACCTCGGCCAGAGGCAGCACGTCGCTGTCGCCGTCCATGCGAACGTGGCGGACCGGACAGGGGGCGCAGGGCGGGTTGCCGGCCACCGCCGCGGCGCACAGGCTGGGGTCCGCGGCCAGTCCCGCCTCCACCGCCGTGGCGTTGGCGGTGTCCAGATCGTCGAGCGGGAATTCGCCGAGCAGCAGCGACCGCTCCACGAAATTGCGCAGCTCGCGCACGTTGCCGGGCCAGGAATGGCACATCAGCGCCCGCGTCACCTCCGGCGTCAGGGTCAGCGGCGGGACGGCCAGCCGCGCCGGCAGGAAGCGCATGAACAGCGCGGCCAGTTCCGGCACGTCCACCGCGCGCTGACGCAGCGGCGGGATGGTCAGGGTCATCACCTCCAGCCGGTAGAACAGGTCCGGGCGGAAGCGCCCCGCCGCGGCCTCCGCCTTCAGGTCGCGGTTGGTGGCCGTGACCACGCGGACGTCCACCGGTACCTCCTGCTCGCTGCCGACCGGGCGGATGCGCCGCTCCTCCAGAATGCGCAGCAGCTTGGATTGCAGGGTCAGCGACAGCTCGCCGATCTCGTCCAGGAACAGCGTGCCGCCGTGGGCGTAGTAGAACAGGCCCTTGCGCGCATCCTTGGCCCCGGTGAAGGCGCCGCGGGCGTGGCCGAACAGCTCCGCCTCGATCAGGTCGGCGGAGATCGCCGCGCAGTTCACCGCCACGAAGGGCCGGTCGGCGCGCGGCGACAGGTCGTGCCGCGCGCGGGCGACCAGTTCCTTGCCGACGCCGGACTCACCCTGGATCAGCACGGTGGACGGGGTCGGCGCCACCCGCTGCACCAGGGAGCGCAGCCGCGCCATGGCGTCCGACCGCCCGACGATCTCATCCCGCCCGCTGTCCTTCTTCGACAGCTGCCGGCGCAGCACGTAATTCTCGCGGGTCAGTCGGGTGCGCTCGACGCAGCGGTCGATGGAATTCAGGATCTGCTCGACCCGGAAGGGCTTCAGCACGAAATCCGCGGCCCCCGAGCGCAGCGCGTCGATGGCCGTGTCCATGTCGGCGAAGGCGGTGATCAGGATCACTTCGCCAGCATAGCCGCCGGCCATCAACTCTTTCAGCCAATCCAGCCCCGAGCGGCCCGGCAGGGCAACGTCTAGGATGATCACCTCGGCGTGGATGCGCTCCAGCGTCCGGGCGCCCTCCTCAGCGCTGCCCGCCACCTCGACCCGCCACCCGCGCCGCTCCAGCGCGCGCGACAGGAAGCTGCAAATCCCCTCCTCGTCGTCCACCACGAGGATGGAGGGCTTCGCTTGGTCCTCCATCCGGCCATCCTCCGGCGCGCTGCGGTCGGACGGGGTGGAGACTGGCGCGGTCATGGTCATCGGTGTGCACTCGGCGGCGGAAAGCCCCACAGTCTAAGGGACCGCAACCGGGGCGGGTCAGTGATTTCCAAAATCCGGAATAGTCCCAGCACCACGCTTGGACAACCACCTCGCGCCATGCGAAGCTCCCCCGCTCATCGCACAGACCGGGAGCCGACCGTGACCGACACCCGCGGATCATTCGTCCATGCCGGACCGCGCATCGCCGGTACCGGCATCAGTGACGCCGAGTGGCGGGCGCGGGTCGATCTCGCCGCCGCCTACCGCCTAGTCGCGGAGCGCGGTTGGGACGATCTGATCTACACCCACATCTCGCTGGCCGTTCCGGGGGAGCCGGAGCGCTTCCTCATCAACCCCTTCGGCCTGACCTTCGACGAGGTGACCGCCTCCAACCTCGTCAAGATCGACATCCACGGCGCCATCGTCGGCGACAGCCCTCACCTCGTGAACGCCACCGGCTTCGTCATCCATGGCGCCGTCCATGCGGCGCGCGAGGACGCGCGCTGCGTCATGCACCTCCACAACGAGGCGGCGGTGGCGGTGTCGATGCTGAAGGACGGGCTCCTCCCGCTGTCCCAGCACGCTTTGCGCTTTTATGGCGACCTCGCCTACCATCGCTACGAGGGGCTGGCCCTGACCGACAGCGAGAAGGTCCGCCTCGTCGCCAATCTCGGCTCCTGCCGGGCGATGCTGCTTCACAACCACGGCAGTCTGGTGACCGGGCGCACGGTGGCGGAGGCCTTCTGCCTGATGGACATGCTGGACAAGGCGTGCCGGATGCAGCTCGCCGCGCAGGCGGCCGGCGCGGAACTGGTGTCGCCGGCGCCGGAGCTGTGCGACAAGACCTACCGGCAGCTCACCGCCGATCCGGAGCCCGAAGGCGAACTGGAATGGCCGGCGCTGCTGCGACGCCTGGACCGGCGCTGCCCGGACTACAGGAGCTGAGCTTTCCGGACCGCGGTCCGCAACAAAGGGGATGGAACGACTATGCCGTTGATCAACGTTCAGCTTTTCGAAGGCCGCACGCCGGAGCAGAAGCGCGCCTACGCCAAGGCGCTCACCGAAGCCTCGGTCGCGGTGCTCGGCTGCAGCCCGGAAGCGGTCGATGTCATCTTCCACGACGTGAAGAAGAGCGATTGGGCCAGCGGCGGTAAGCTGTGGTCCGACCCCGAGTGACATCCGCTTCCCGGACGCCCATGGGAGGCACTGCTCACCCCATGGGCATCCGAACAAAAAGCATGCACCCCGGCCCTCAGCCTGCGCTCAGACCGCACCCACCGTCTTGCCCGTGAGACGGTAAACCGCGGTGGCGACCGCCCGGTCCTCGCTGTCGCCGACCTCCAGGCGCCGGTCGATGTAATTGCCGAGAAACTCGACCAACGCGTCGCGGGTGACCGACTGCACCCACTGGCCATGCCGGCCATAGGCTTGCAGCGTCCAGAATTCCGAGGCCATCAGCGCCGAACGGACGGATTTGGACGAGCCGTCCCAATGCGACCACAGAAAGTCGATGGCACTCTGAGCGACCGTAATCACCAAACCGGCATTGATTCCGCGTGACGCCATCGTAGTCTCCCTCTCAGCTTGCCGAGCGGACGCTCGTGAACGGAATTCGTTCAGCAAAAGCAGTGCCAGGGAGATCAAAACAAAAAGCCGTACCTCGTTCGGATGCGATTCGCCGGAAATCCAGACCAGACACGGGAGGAGTGGCCATGAACGCGCAGGAAGAGCAACGGGCGCGCAACGCGCTGAAATGCATCGACCGCGATCTCGACGCGCTCGACATCCAGATCGCCGCTTTGCAGGCGCGGCAACGATCCGGGACCTCCCTCGACCAATACATCCGCGTCCGCGACGCCCTGCTGACCGAGGCCCAGACGATCCTGACCCAACTCGACCACCGCTCCGGCAACCCTAACCCTCCCCCGCCTTCGGCGGGGGAGGGTTAGGGAGGGGGCCCGCAGCGACGGCCAGACACGACGAAAAGCCGGCGCCTCCCACAGGGGAAAGCGCCGGCCTTGCCGTTCATGAAGCCGATTGTCAAGTGTGTTTGATCCCTGCTCCGTCCACGTCCTTGGATGGTKTGGCGTGTGCCGTGGTGACCTGGCGGCGACCTACTCTCCCACGTCTTAAGACGCAGTACCATCGGCGCTGAGGCGTTTCACGGCCGAGTTCGGAATGGGATCGGGTGTTGGGAGCCTCGCCATGACCACCAGGTC
>NZ_JBFUHT010000030.1:0-57686 GCF_056402275.1 Azospirillum sp. P4_B5 | reverse complement strand
GGCTGCGTCTCGGCGTCGGTCTGCACCAGGATGCCGCGGTCGGCGCCCATGGCGAGCGCGGTGCGCAGCGTCTCCTGCGCCGCCGTCGGGCCGACGGTGACCACGATGACCTCGGTCGCCTTGCCGGCTTCCTTGAGGCGGACGGCCTCTTCGACGGCGATCTCGTCGAAGGGGTTCATGCTCATCTTCACGTTGGCGGTCTCAACGCCGGAACCGTCCGCCTTGACGCGGATCTTGACGTTGTAATCGACCACCCGCTTGACCGGGACGAGGACCTTCATATCCCACCCTTTTCTTGAATTATGCAGGCGCACCTTCGCCGCTGGCGCCGAATCGGGCAGCTTGTGACAGCGCTGCGACCATAGGAGTTGACGTTTTGGCTGTCAACGCCGCCTACGCCGCAAGCGCGAAGGAGGCGGAATTGCATCAACGGTTTGCGCCCGGAACCCACAGCACGTCGGCCGCTCCGTTCGCGTTCAGTTTCCGGCTCAGCACGAACAGGTGGTCGGACAGGCGGTTGGCGTATTTCACCGCCGCCGGGTTGACCGGTGCCAAGTCCGCCAGCTCGGTCATCAGCCGCTCGGCGCGGCGCACGACCGTACGGGCCAGATGCAGATGGGCCGCCGCCGGCGCGCCGCCGGGCAGGATGAAGGAGTTGAGCGGGGCGAGGTCGGCGTTCATCGCGTCGATCTCCGCCTCCAGCCGCTCCACCTGCGACTCCAGGATGCGCAGCGGCGGGTAGGCCGGGTCCTCCGCCTCCGGCGTGCAGAGGTCGGCGCCCAGGTCGAACAGGTCGTTCTGGATGCGCGACAGCATGGCGTCGATCTCCGGCTGGTCCGCGGTGTGCAGCCGGACCAGCCCGATGACCGCGTTCGCCTCGTCCACCGTGCCGTAGGCGGTGACGCGCGGGTCGTGCTTCGGCACGCGGCGCCCGTCGCCGAGCGAGGTCTGGCCGCGGTCCCCGCCGCGGGTGTAGATGCGGGTCAGCTTGACCATGATTCCTGCGGGTGTCCTCAATCAGCCGTGGGTCAGGATGGCGAGCAGGAACAGCACGAGCGCCACCCCCTGGAGCGCCACGCGCATCCGCATCGCCCGGTTCGATTTGCGCGAATCGCCCTGCCCGCCGCGCGCCATGAAAAACAGCCCGGAGAACAGCGACGCCACGACGAGGCCGAGCGCCACGATCAGCAGAAACATGACGAGTCCATTCATGGCGCCATCATACCCCACGGTCCAGGTTACGCCTACACCGGCCAAACCGGTTACACGGGCATTCCGATGCGAGGCGCCTGTTGCGCTGACGCCCGGTCTTCTTACATTGTCGCGGACGATCCGGACGGCGAGAGGAATTCGGTATGCGGCGGCGGAGTTTCCTGAAGGCGGCGGCGGCCACCGGGCTGGCGGCCTCGGCCGGGGCCTTTCTGACCACGCGCCGCGTCGCGGTGGCCCAGCCGTCGGACGTGCTGGCCGCCTTCCCCGACCGGTTCGTCTGGGGCGCCTCGACCTCCTCCTACCAGATCGAGGGGGCGGTGACCGCGGGGGGGCGCGGCCCCAGCGTCTGGGACAGCTTCAGCCATTCCTTCGGCAAGGTGGCGAACGGCGACACCGGCGACGTCGCCTGCGATCATTACAACCGCTACGCCGAAGACGTGGACCTGATGGCGAAGGCGGGGATGAACGCCTATCGCTTCTCCGTCGCCTGGCCGCGCGTCCAGCCGACCGGCACCGGCCCGGCCAATGCCGAAGGGTTGGACTTCTACGACCGGCTGACCGACGCGCTGCTGGCCAAGGGCATCGCGCCCTGGCCCTGCCTTTACCATTGGGACCTGCCCCAGGCGCTTCAGGACCGCGGCGGCTGGACCAACCGGGACATCGCCGGCTGGTTCACCGACTACGCCCAGCTCGTCGCCGCGCGGATCGGTGACCGCGTCAAGCACTGGACCATGCTGAACGAGCCGTCCGTCCACGCCATCTTCGGCCACGGGTTGGGCGGGCACGCGCCGGGATTGATCGGCAAGGGCAATTACTTCAAGGCGATCCACCACCAGAATCTCGCCCAGGGCATGGCGCTGAAGGCGCTGCGGGCGGCGGGCGGGGCCAGGGGCTGGCAACTCGGCACCGTGTTGTCGCTCCAGCCGGTCTGGCCGGTCGGCGGGCTGGACGCCAATTACGCGGCCTCGCTGATGTGGGACGCGGTGTGGAACCGCGCCTGCCTCGACCCGCTGCTGCGCGGGGAGTATCCGGAACTGCTGCGCGACGGCTTCGCCCCGCTGGTCAAGGCCGGCGACCTGGAGGCGATCCGCCAGCCCATCGACTTCCTGGGCATCAACTACTACAGCCGGATGCACCAGCAGCCGGACCCGGCGGGCCTGTTCGGCACCGGCTACGGCTCCCCGCCGGAAGGCACGCCGACGACCGGGATGGGCTGGCCGGTGGAGCCCGACGGCATCGCCGAAATCCTGATCGAGCTGAAGCAGGAATACGGCAACCCGCCGGTCTATGTGATGGAGAATGGCGCCGCCTATCCCGAGCAGACCGGGCCGAAGGGCTTCGTCCAGGACAACGACCGCATCAGCTACCTGCGCCGCCACATGCTGGCCGGTCATCAGGCGCTGGAGGAGGGGGTCGACCTGCGCGGCTGGTTCGTATGGAGCCTGCTGGACAATTTCGAGTGGGCCGAGGGCTACCAGCGCCGCTTCGGCCTGATCGAGGTGGACCGTCAGACCCTGGAGCGCCGTCCCAAGGCCAGTTACCATTGGTACGCCGATGTGATCCGGAGGAAGGGCGTTCCGACCTCGGTGTAAGGGGTTCGGTCGTAAGAGGGTGGGGCTGCGATCATGGCGCCTGTTGCCGCCGGCCAGCCGACGCGCTTCGCCATCCAGAAGGCGCGCGGCAAGGGCTGGAAGACGCTGGAGGTCGGGGAGGACCTCGACCACGCCCGCGCCCGCTTCAACCTGATGGTGCGGGTGAACCCGCGCGCCTATTTCCGCCTGATCCAGCTCGACCACAACGCCGGGGCCGGCGGCGACGGGATGGAGTTCAACTGGAAGCTCATCGAGTTGCACGACCCGAACCAGGGGGGGGCGGCCGGGGCGGGCCGGCAAGCCGCTCCGGCGAGGGCGGCGCCCCGTTCCGCCAAGGCCAGGACCGCGGCCAAGGGGCCGCGACGGCGGGAGAAGGTCCCGCTGCCCCTGAAATTCTACGCCGCGGTGGTGCTGGCCGGGGTGCTGATCGGCGGGGTGCTGTATCTGCGCTACGGCCTGCCGGGGCCGTGAAGACGGCTCAATCGTCCGCCGTGTAGCCCTTGCGCCGCATGCACAGGGCGAAGATTTCCTTGCGGTAGCGGAACTGCGGCGTCTCCGGCAACGGGCGGTAGGGATAGCCACGCAGGCGCATGGTGTTGTCCACCTGCTCAATGCACTCGTCGTAGGCGGCGGTCGCCGTGGTCTCCGTGGCCGTCCACTCCCGGTAGGCCGGGGTGCTGCCGCAGGCCGCCAGCAGCAGCGTTCCGCCCGCCAGGATCGCGTGTCTCAGAGTCGCCATGCCATGGCCTCCCGCAAAGCGCCCCATAAGGCGCCATGATGGATCTATACCACGTTTTTGCGCGCGCATCGGTTAACGGATGGGGAATGAGCCGGTCCTTCCGGAGGCGCCAAGGGGGAGGGGGACCTGATGCCGCCGCAACGCAGGCGCACAAAAATCGCGCCCGGAAATCCGCCGCAATCTGGTAACACGATCGCGCATCCACGATAGTGGGCGGGCGATGGTCGGTTGGTGTCTCGGACGGAGGATGGTCATGACGGGTGGTTCGCACCGCGCGCGCCGCGCGGTCGCGTTGGCTGTGGTGGTGCCGGTTCTGGCGGTGGGTCTGCTGACGGGCGCTCCGGTTCGGGCGCAATCGACGGCGGACATCCAATGGGCCCAGACCATCCTGAAGGACAAGGGCTACAACATCGGTGGGCGGGCCAACGGCCAGATGCACGCCGAGACGAAGGCTGCGCTCGGCAAGTATCAGGCCGCCCATGGACTGCCGGTGACCAACCAGCTCGACAAGGCGACCATCGCCAAGATGATGGGCGAGCGGGAGGGCAAGGCTCCCGCGACGGTCGGGAACCTCGCCCAGCAGAAGGTCGGCGGCGGCGGTCCCGGTCAGGCGCCGCGCGAGCCGCAGCGGGAGGTGGTGCCCCGCGCCGCCCCCACCCAGCGGATCGACAGCGGAACGGGCAGCGTCGGCGGCGGCGCGCAGTTCAGCGCCGGCCCGCCCGTGACCAGCAGCAGTTCCTCGTCGGGCGGCCCGTCCGGCGCCCCCGCGTCGTCGGCCCCCGCAACCTCCGCCACGGTGTTTTCGCAGGGGCATGGACAGGGGCCGGTTCCGCAAGCCGCGCCGCGGGCCAGCGTCACCGCGACCACGCCGTCCGGTCAGCCGGTGCCGGTGGTCGAGGCGGCGGACAGCGGATCGATGCTGCCGGCCTGGGCCGCCAACGGTGCCCGCTACGGCGTGATGGGCTTGATCGGGGCGACGGTGCTCGGCATCGGCTTCGCGTGGTGGCGCAGCGGCCGGGCCAGCGCCGCGCGGCCGGCGCCGCGCAACGACGGCCCGCGCGATCAGCGCCGCGAACCGAGCTTCGGCAGCGGCCGCCGAAGGGAGGAATTGACGACCGGCGCGCTGCCGCCGCTCAGCAGCGGCGGACGCGGCCGGCGGTAGGCTGCGGCCTTTTCAAGCCATCCCTGTTTCAGGCCATCCCTGTTTCAGGCCATCTGCGACATCGGGCACATGGCGTTGCCGCAGCCGGACGGGTTGCAGGCGGGCATCGGCGCCGGCGCCGGCTTGGACGCGCCGACGCGCGGCGCCATGATCGCCTTCGACACCTCGGTCCCGCCGCAGGACGGACAGGACAGGCCATCGGCCTTGCAGGTGTCGTAATCGGCCATGTTCTTGAACCATTGCTCGAATTCATGGCCGCAGGCGCAGCGCAGGGCATAGAGGATCATCGCGGGGTCCCTGGATGGAATGGGCTACGGACGGGCGGCGACCATGGCCGAGCTTCGCCGCCGCCCGCGATGACGTGAATCAAACCGCCGCGCTCCGCTCCGGCGAACGGGGTTACTGCGGGCGCTCCGACAGGGCGACGCCCTCCGCGCTGGGATAGACCGACAGCAGACGTACCGGCCTGTCGCTCAGGTTGCGGCCGCTGTGCCACGCCGCCTGTTCGATGTAGGAATCGCCGGTCTTGTAGACCTGCGTCGGCATGTTGTCGCTGGCGATGGTCAGTTCGCCCTCCAGAATGTAGATGAACGGCGAAACGGCGTGGCGGTGGCGGATGATCTCACCGCCGGGCGGCAGCTCGACCAGGCGCGCCGTGACCAGCGGTGTTCCGCCCGGGTAG
The DNA here is from genome assembly GCF_056402275.1 of Azospirillum sp. P4_B5. NCBI lineage: Bacteria > Pseudomonadati > Pseudomonadota > Alphaproteobacteria > Rhodospirillales > Azospirillaceae > Azospirillum > Azospirillum sp. P4_B5. The sequence goes on along the minus strand of NZ_JBFUHT010000030.1, from coordinate 52,299 downwards.
GCGAAGGCCTTGCCGTCCGCTGTGGTGGTGGCCTGAAGCAGGGTCTTGACGATCGGCCCCGGTGCCGCGGGCTTGTCCTGCGCCGCGGCACCGCCGGCCAGGGCGAGGAGCGCGGCGGCGGCCAGGGCGGTGCGAAGGATGGCCACCGTTGGCAAACAGTTTCTCACGATCATCGCGTGCGCTCCATGCCGTGGTCTTGAAAAGACTTTGGCTGCATATCTGTGGCGGTGTGTCGAAAATGGAGAAAAACCGCGATGAATCGCAACCGATTGTCGCGGCCTGCGGCGAAGTGTGGCAGCCAGGGGCTGCGCCGCCTCAGCGGTGGGTCGTTACGCCCACCTGCCGGCACATGGACAGCATGGCGCAGGTGGAGCAGCGCGGGCGGTCGCCGGTGCAGATCCATTTGCCGAAGGGCACCAGCCGCTCGTTGATTTCCACCCAGTAATGGCGGGGCAACAGCTCCATCAGCGCGACCATGGTGCGCTCCGGCGTCGGGGCGGCGACGAAGCCCCAGCGGTTGACGATGCGGTGCACATGCACGTCCACCGCCACGGCCGGAATGCCGAACCCGACCGCCAGGGTCAGCGCCGCGATCTTCGGGCCGACTCCATGGAAGGCCATCAGGGCGTCCGGCGTGTCGGGAACCTCGCCGTCGTGCTCCGTGATGATGCGGCGGGACAGCGCCCGGATGTCGCGGGCCTTCGGCTCGGGAAAGGTCGCGCCGTCGAGCAGGCGGGTCAACTCCTCCGGCGTCAGGGCGATCATCTGTTGCGGCGTGCGCGCCACCGCGAACAACCGCTCGCACACCACGATGGTCGTCTCGTCGCGCGTCCGCGCGGAGATCAGGCTGCCGACCAGTTGCTCGAAGGGACTGCCGTAGCCGCGGTCGCGCAGCGCGAACATGGCGGCCTTCGGGCGTCCGGCCACGGCCTGGCGCAGGCGCCGGAACGCCTCGTCGATGTCGAAGGGGTCCTTGTCGGCGAGTGGGGGCGCGGAGCGCAGAGGCATGATCGGTCGCTGGCGTGATGAAGGGAGCCACACCGAAACAGCGGGCAGGGCAGGGTTGCTCCCCATTCCCCTTTGCAACACAACGCGATTTCTGTATATTAGTAATAGCTAAAATAAAAGGAGGCGCAAGCCATGGTGAAGGATTGGCCGCAGATGGCGAAGGACATGTCCGGCGCGGTGCGGGACCTGCGCGGCGGCGCCCCGGAGGTGATGAAGGGATTCTCCGCCGTCGCCCGGGCGGCGCTGGAGGCCAAGGCGCTGGACACCAAGACGAAGGAGCTGATCGCGCTGGCCATCGGCGTGGCGACGCGCTGCGACGCTTGCGTCGCCTTTCACGCCCAGGCCGCCGTCCAGCAGGGCGCCAGCCGGGAGGAGGTGATGGAGACGCTGGGCATGGCGATCTACATGGGCGCCGGCCCTTCGGTGATGTACGCCGCCATGGCAACGGAGGCGTTCGACCAGTTCACCGCGGACAAAGCCGGCTGACCGGCTGCCGCTATCCGGCGCTGGAGAACAGCGGGCGGCGCAGGCGGCCGGCGGCGATTTCGGCGCGCAGCGCGTCGGCGTCCATGGCCTGGATGCGCTCCAGCTCCGCCTTGTTGGCGTCGATGAAGGGGTTCCGGTCGGTGGAGTTCTCGGGCCGCGCGTGCTCCAGATGATAGAGCGGCCCGGGCACCCGCTCGACCCGCAGGCCCAACCGGCGCAACCGCACCACGATCTCGTCGTCCTCATAGCCCCAGGAAACGAAGCGCTCGTTGTAGCCCCCGGCCGCCAGCAGTGCCGCCCGGTCGAAGAAGGCGCCACCGCCCGGCGAGTTCCGGTGCATCAGCGGGAAACGCTGGCACACCGCGTTCAGCGGCGCCGCCGACAGCGTGTGGCCGAAGCGATGGACCTCCCGCCCGAGAATCCAGAAGAACAGCCCGTTGTAGGGAAAGGCCATGGCCGCCCCGCCGCGCACCGCGTCGCGGGCCAGAACGTACTGCACGGGATCGACCACGACGTCGGTGTCGTGCAGGGCGACGATGGGAGTGTCCGCCGCCTCGACCATGCGGTTGAGCAGGTGGGCCTTGTGGGTGAAGGGCGTGTCGTTGCCGGTCAACTGAAGGTGCCGGCAGCGGGCGGCCAGTTCCGGCCCCAGCGCCTCGGCGACGTTGCTCGGCCCCGCCTTGTCCTCACCGATCAGGACCGTGGTGTCGGCGTGCTTGAGGAGGAAGGAGACGATCCAGCGCAGGTTGCGCTTGCGGTCCTCGCTGTCGGCGCGGAAGGGGACCAGGATGGTGACGTCGCGCAGGTCCAGCCGCCCGTTCGGTCCGGCGCCGTCGAGGATCGCCCGGCGGGCGCGGTAGGCCGCGGCCTGCGCCGCCAGCCGCTCCCGCGACCCTTGGTCGCGCGGGTCGATGGCAAGGGCCATCTCGTAGAAGGACACGGCGGCGCCGGGGCGGCCAAGATCGGCCTCGATGTCGCCCTTCTGACGCCAGCCGGGGACGAAGTGCGGGTGGCGGGCCAGCAGCGGGTCCAGAACCTCCAGCGCCTCCCCGATGCGGCCGATGGCCTGCAGGGCCTCGCTCAGGTGATACTCGGCGTCGGGAAAATCGGGGCGCAGCGTCAGAGCCCGGCGATAGGCGGCGATCGCCTCCTCCGTCCGCAGGGAGACATGGAGCAGGGCGCCCAGGTTGAAGTGCGCGTCGGCATCCCCGCCGTCCCGCTCCACCGAACGCGCGATCATCGCCAGCCCGCGCTCCCGGTCACCGCCCAGCGCGGCGAGCAGGCCCAGACGGTGCAGAGCCTCTGGATTGTCGGGATCGGCGTCCAGGATTCGCCCGTACAACTCCACCGCCTCGGCCCGCCGCCCGGCCTTCAGATGGTCGAGCGCGATGCCGAGCGCCTCCTCGATGGTCGCCATTCGGTGGGGTCCGTTTCGTCCGTGTGTCGCCTTCCGGTGGATTCCACTTTGACACAAAGGCAATTGCGGGGAAATCATCCGCTCCGGGACCATGCCTCAGGGAAACACCCGATAATGAACGATCATCGCATCAGCAAGAATGGGTCCATGGGAGGACTCACCCGCCGTCAGTTCGGCACCGCCGCGGCCTCGGTCGCCCTCTCGGCCGGCGCGCTGGCCGCCTTCGGCCGGGCGCCGGCCTTCGCGCAGGGCGCCGCGCTGAAGGTGGGCGTGCTGCTGCCCCGCTCCGGCCTGCTCGCCCAGGCGGGTCAGGCCTGCCAGCGCGGCGCCGAAATCGCGCCGGCAATCCTTGGCGACCTCGGCTACAAGGTCGAGATCCTGTCCGCCGACACCGAATCGAACGTCGATGTCGCCCGCTCGCGCGCCGAGAAGCTGATCAACGACGGCGCCAACGTCATCGTCGGCGCCTTCGACAGCGGCCAGACCGCCGCCGCCGCCCAGGTCTGCGAACAGCGCGGCATCCCGCTGGTGATGAACATCGCCGCCGCCGACCGTCTGACCGAGCAGGGCTACAAGACCGTCTTCCGCAACTTCCCGACCTCGACCATGCTGGTCACCAACGGTCTGGCGCTGATGAAGGATCTGTTCGCGGTCAGCGGCGTCACCCCGAAGACGGCGGTGTTCCTGCACGCCAACGACACCTTCGGCATGGCGAACAAGCAGGCGATGGACGCCCTGTTCCCGAAGCTGGACATGCCCTTCGGCATCGTCGACAGCATCTCCTACGACCCGAAGGCCCAGGACCTCGCGGTCGAGGTGGCCAAGGCCAAGGCGACGGGCGCCGAACTCGCCATCGTCACCACCCGCGCCAACGACGCCATCATGCTGGTGCGCGAGATGGTCAAGCAGCGCTGGGAGCCAAAGGGCATCGTCTCCCCCGGCTCGCCTGGTCTGTATGACGAGCAGTTCTACAAGGTGCTGGGCAAGTACGCCGACTACGCCATCACCAACCTGCCCTGGTACGACCCCAAGGCTGAGCTGACCAAGCGCGTCGAGGCGGCCTTCAAGAAGCAGTATCCGAACGACCGCTTCGAGGGCTACGCCTTCAACGTCGCCTTCACCCTGGAAGCGATCCTGGTCGCCGCCGACGCCTTCAAGCGCGCCGGGACCGCGGAGCCGGCCACCTTGCTGGAGGCGCTGCGCCAGACCAACCTGAAGGACAAGATGATGGTCGGCCCGGCCATCACCTTCGACGAGAAGGGGCAGAACACCCAGCTCGTCTCCGCCTGCCTGCAGAACCGCAATCTGCGCCCGACCGTGGTCCTGCCCAAGGGCTCCGCGGAGATGGATCCGGTGTTCCCGATGCCGGGCTGGGGCAAGCGCACCTGAGCAAGCCCTTATACCAGCGGCTCTTGATCCTGACCTGTCAGGATCAAGAGCCTCGGCGGCCATCATCAATGACCGCTGGTATTGTGTTCCCCTCTTCCCCTGGGGAGAGGGTTGGGGCGATTGTCAGAACTCTGAACTTCTGATCACTTTGACTGCGTTAGACAATGCGCGGTCTGAGTAAGTTCTGTTCTTATAATTAACAAATTTACAACATCTCCAAGGGGACGCGATGAAATTCCTGGTAGCAGCCGTGCTGTCGGCGATTATCCTCAACAGTGCACCTGTGTATGCCGATGACTGGGATGACCTGTACGGTGCTCTCAACTCTGCAATGTGGCAGAAGGACGACCGGAGCCTGATCGCTCTCCTTGAGCAAGGAGTCGATATCAACACCCAAAACAGTGACGGCTGGACTCTGCTGCACATCGCAGCCGAGCAAGGCAAGCCCGCCTTTGTGCGCCTGTTGCTTAACCGTGGGGCTGACCCTACGATCAAGACCAACTACGGCAAGACAGCATTCGACGTTACCAGTTCCGCTCAGATCAAGCGGATGCTGACCGAAACGATGGCTGTTGGCGGAGGCGGCGGATTGCCGGCATTCGATCCGGCGAAAGCCTGGACGGAAGCACGCTGGGCGATCGAGTACAACCAGCAGGATGAGTTGGCGCGGCTTCTTGACTCGGGGCTGGATATAAACGCCCGGAATAGCGATGGATGGACGCTGCTGATGGTTGCCGCTTGGAAAGGCAATCTGAAGAGCGTGCAATATCTGGTCGGACGCGGCGCTGATCAACGAGCACGAAACAACAATGGAGAAACAGCCGCTCAGCTTACTTCCGACGCCAATGTGCGAGCGTTTCTAGGCGGTGCGAAGAAAGCCGGTCCCAAACCAGCACAAGATAACTATTGCACGCGTATGTATCACGAGGCGACGCGCCTGTGCGACACGGGTGGTGCTGGAAGTTACTGTCGCATCAGAGCGGCAAACGACGCCCAGGAGTGCGAGAAGACGGGACGCTGGCCCTAATCACCTTGGGGGCGAGGGGGAGTCCGCAAGGCGGGAATGCCGGCGATGTGCCGACGATCCCGCCTTGCTCCCCTTACGCCGTCTGGGCTTCCAGCCCGTAGGCCAGCAGCCGTTCCACCGACGCCCGGCGATCGCCGGCCGCGGCGAAGCGGGCGCGGGCCGCGGCGGACTGCCGGTCGCGGAAGGCGGCGTCGCCGGCCAGGGCGGCGGCGCGCTCCAGATAGGCCGCGTCGTCGGCCACGGTGAAGGCCGGCCCGGCGACGGTCGCCACGTCGCCGGCCGCGAGCGTCACCACCGGGACACCGTCGGCCAGCGCGAAGGCCGCGCTGCCGCCGCCGCCCTGGCGGCGCGGGTTCAGGTAGGCGGTGGCGAGGCGGTGCAGCGTCCGCACATCGTCCACGTCGCCCAGCGTGTGGACGCGGTCGGCGTTGCGCAGGGCGGCGATCCGCTGCGGCAGCGATTCCACGCCGCCGGCGACGGCGATGCGGGCCTCCGGCAGGCGGTCGAGCAGCGAGTCGACCAGCGTCAGGAAGTCCGGACCGGCCTCCTGGTCCAGGCGGTTGCCGACCACGAGGAAGAGCGGCCCGGCTTCGGGAACGCCGAAATCGGTGCGGCTGCGCTCCGGCCCGGCGGGCGGCAGGGTCCAGCCGAAGGAGAAGGGGCGGAAACGCTCCGCCATGTCCGCCGGCCAGCCCTGGGTGGTGTCGGCCTCGCCATAGCCCAGCACCAGCCGGGCCATCGACAGCGGCAGGCCGGAGGAGGTCGGCAGGCAGATCACCGGGCGCGCGCCGGAGAACAGGTCGGCCACCACGTTGGACCCGCCGAAGGCGACGATGACGTCGGGGTCGAAGCCGTCCACGTAATCGACGATGGCGTTCACCTTCTCCTCGTCGAAGCGCTTCTGCGGGAAGGACATCATGCGGACCCGCGCGCCGAAGGCGGCGATGACCTGCTCCCCGTCGTACTCCTCGGTGATGTTGTAGGAATACTCGGGGACGAAACCGTTCTCGCCGGTGATCGCCATGGCGTTGGGGTTGATGATGACCACCTCGCGCCCGAACTCGTCCTGCAGACGGCGGGCGAAGTCGAAGGCGTCCGCGGTGGGCTGGTGCCCGGCGCCGAGCATCTGGTTGGTGATCAGGGCGATCCGCTTGACCTCGTCGCGCGGCGTGGCGCGCTTCATGCGGCGGCGCAGGTGGTAGCGCAGCGCCGTCTCGTCCACCATCAGACGGTAGTAATCGGTAAGGTTCCCGGTGTGGAAGGCGCCGGCATCGCCGCGCCGCGCCGCGCCCTGGAAGAGCTGCATCGCCATGCCCCAGAAGGCGTAATGGATCGACGGCACGGTGAAGCGCATCGGGTCTTCCAGGACGGCGTCCGTCAGAGCCTCGTAATGGGCGACGTCGCCATCGAGCCAGAACAGCAGCGAATGGCGCCGCATCACGTCGCCCATGGCGTAGCCCGCATCGACCTCCTGGGCGGCGGCACGGCGGGTCTCGTCATCGTAGCGGCGGATCAGCCCGGCCAGCGCGCTCACGTTGCCCCAGCCTTCGCCCTCGTTGGTCAGCAGGGTCAGGGCGCGGGCGAAGCTCACCGCCGCGTCGCGGGGCTGGCCGGTGGCGTGCAGGGCGTGGCCGAGATTGGCGTGCAGCAGGGGTGAGGTCGGGTCGCCGGCCACCGCCTGTCCGATCAGGTCCACCGCCTCCGCCGGACGCCCGCCCTGCAGCCCGATGACGCCAAGCAGGTGCAACGCGTCCGGATGGCCGGGCGACGCCGCCAGCACCTCGCGGTACAGGCGTTCCGCTTCCGTGGTGCGGCCGGCGCGGTGGTGTTCGGTCGCAACGGCCAGCGTCTGTTCGATGGTGTCCATGGTCGGCGTTCCTGCTGCTTGGTCCCTGACGGCATGTTTACGCGCTTTTAGGGCGGATGCGCTGAACTTTTCCCATGCAGCGCACCGCGACATTCTTGTGGCATCTTGTCCCGACGGCAACCCTGGCGATTGCCCTCGCGCTTGTTTCGCCCGAAACTCCACGCGCCCAGGACCGCGCCGCCACCACCGAAACCACCACCGAAACCACCACCGAAACCCCTCTGGCACGGCGAATCGTCATCAGCCTGACGGAGCGCCGGCTCCATCTGCTGGAGGAGGGGCGTCCGCCGCGCTCCTTCCCCGTCGCCATCGGGCGGTCCGGCGTGGCGATTCCGCTGGGGGACAGCCAAGTCCTGCGCAAGCGGCGCAACCCGACTTGGCGCCCCACCGCCAACCAGCGCCGGGAAAACCCGGCACTGCCGGCGTCGGTGCCGCCGGGACCGTCCAACCCGCTGGGCAAATTCGCGCTCGACCTCGGCTGGACGGCCATCGCCATCCACGGCACCAACGAGCCGGATTCGGTGGGCCGCCGGGCCAGCGGCGGCTGCTTCCGCATGCTGCCCGCCGACATCGCCACCCTGTTCGAGATGGTGACGGTCGGAACCCCCGTCCGCGTCGTCTCCGGGCCGGCCGTCGTCCCGGAACTGCAACCCTCCATTGCGGTCGCCGTTCCGGCGGGGCTTCCAACTCCCGCCCCGCCACCGTCCCCGCTTCCGAAGGTTGCGCCTCCGCCGCTCCCCATCGTGGCCGATCCGCGTTGCGCCACGGCCGGCGCGCCCTTGCGCCGGATGATCTGCACGGTGCCGGACCTCGCCGCACTGGACGGGCGGGCGCGCGGGTTGCACCAGCGCCACCTCGCCACTCTGCCGGCGGAGCGCCGCGACGCCGCGGCCTACGCGCTGCTTCAGGAGGAGCGGCGCTTTGACGACCGCATCACCGCCCGCTGCTGGGTCCGCCGCGGCATGGAGGAGGATCCGGCCGTCGCCGCCGCCGCGCGGGCCTGCCTGAGCGACGCTCTGACCGTGCGGCTGGAGGAGGCAAAGCGCCGCTGATCGCCGTCGGATCCGCACAGGAAACTTGTCACGACTACGAAGGACTGCTACGCCGCTCAGGCTTGGCCATCCGGGGCTCTCCCAAGGGCGAATCGTGCATGCCGTTTGACTATTACCTGAACATCGCCGCATCGGGCCTGCTGACCGGACTGGTCTACGGGCTGGCGGCGCTCGGCCTGTCGGTCATCTTCGGCGTCGTGCGCGTGGTCAACTTCGCGCATGGCGAGATGATGGTCGCCGGCATGTACGGCGCCGTGCTGCTGGCCAGCCTGCTCGGGCTGGACCCGATCCTGGCGGCGCCCGTCGTGGCGGCGGTGCTGTTCGCCTTCGGCTGGGTGCTGCAGCGCGGGCTGGTCAACCGCTTCGTGGAGCGGCCGGAGCACATGCAGTTCATCCTGCTGCTGGGCATCGCGACGATCATCCTGAACGCCATGCTGATGCTGTTCGGACCGGATTCGCGCAACGTCATGGTGCCCTACAGCTTCGACACGGTGGAGATCGGGCCGCTGCTGCTCGACGCGGTGCGGTTGCGCGCCGGGGCCGGGGCGATCGTGGTGGCGGCGGTTCTGTTCGCCTTCTTCCGCTTCAGCCGCACCGGCAAGGCCATCCGCGCCTGCGCCGACAACCCGCTGGGCGCCCGCGTCGTCGGGCTGAACATCGACGGGCTCTACGCGCTGACCTTCGGCATCGGCGCCGGGGTGGTCGGCATCGCCGGCGCGCTGATGACGCTGCTGGTCGATTCCCGCCCGCAGCTGGCGCCGGAATACACGCTGCTGAGCTTCATCATCGTCATCGTCGGCGGGCTGGGCAGCCTGCCGGGCGCCCTGCTGGGCGGCATGCTGATCGGCTTTTCGGAGGCGATGGCCGGCTTCCTGCTCGACCCCTCGCTCAAATCCCTCTTCAGCTATGGTGTGCTGATCGTGGTGTTGCTGCTGCGCCCGCAGGGCCTGCTCGGGAAACGGTCGTGACGGGGCGCGGGATCGCTCTTCTGGCGCTGTGCGGCGCGCTGCTGCTGGCCGCGCCGATGATCGCCGACCGCTACGTCCTGTCGGTGCTGACCACGGTGCTGTGGTTCGCCTATGTCGGGCAGGCGTGGAACGTGATGATGGGCTTCTCGGGCCTGCTGTCGCTGGGCCACGCGCTCTATGTCGGGCTGGGGGCCTATGCCAGCGCGGCGCTGTTCGTGCATTTCGGGATCGGCCCCTGGGCGGGGATGTGGGTGGCCATGCTGGCGGCGACGGCGGCCGGGTGCTTCATCGGCTTCCTGGGCTTCCGCTTCGGCGTGCGCGGGGTGCATTTCGCGCTGCTGACCATCGCCTTCGCCGAGGTCGCGCGCATCGGCTTCGACCATCTGCAATGGTTCGGCGGCTCGGGCGGCTTCTTCATCCCGGTGGCAGGCGACGCCGGCAACGACCTGCTGAACCTGCGCGGCTCGCCGGAGCTGTTCTACTACGTGATCCTGGCGCTGGTGCTGGTGGCGCTGGCCCTCTCGCGGGTGCTGCTGCACAGCCGCCTCGGCTACCAGTGGCTGGCCGTGCGCGAGGAGCCGGAGGCGGCGGAGGCGGTGGGCGTCGACCTGTTCCGCGCCCGCATCGCCGCGGTGGCCGTGTCCTCCGCCCTGACGGCGCTGGGCGGGGTGTTCCAGGCCTTCTACTTCAACAACCTGTTCCCGGAGCAGGTCTTCTCCATGGGCCGCTCCATCGAGATCATCCTGCCGGCCATCGTCGGCGGCATCGGCACGCTGATCGGGCCGATCCTGGGGGCCTTCATCCTGACTCCGCTGGGCGAGCTGCTGACCTTCCTGATCGAGGCGACCGGCTTCGACCTGCCGGGCCTGAAGCAGCTGTTCTACGGGGTGGCGCTGGTGGTGATCGTCGTCTACCGCCCGGACGGGGTGTGGCCGTGGCTGGCCGACCGGTTGGGCCTCGTCCGCCGCCCCGGGGAGGACGCGTGATGGCGGAGCTTCTGGAGGTCGAGGGCCTGTCCAAGCGGTTCCGCGGGCTGAAGGCCGTCTCCAACGTCGGCTTCTCCGTGTCGGAGGGCCGGATCGTCGCGCTGATCGGGCCGAACGGCGCCGGCAAGACGACCACCTTCAACCTGATCGCCGGGGTCTTCCCACCCGACGAGGGGCGGGTGCATCTGAAGGGCGCGCCGATCACCGGGCTGAAACCCAACCGCATCTGCACGGCGGGAATCGGCCGGACCTTCCAGATCGTCAAGCCGTTCGGGCAGCTGTCGGTCGAGGAGAACGTGGTGGTCGGCGCGCTGGCCCGCGAACGGTCGGTGGCGGCGGCGCGTGACCACGCCCGGACGTTGCTGGACCGGCTGGGCCTGGCCGATCAGGCCGCCCGTCCGGCGCGCAGCCTGACCCTGCCGGACCGCAAGCGGCTGGAGGTCGCACGCGCGCTTGCCACCCGTCCGATCCTGCTGCTGCTGGACGAGGTGCTGGCCGGCCTGCGCCCGACCGAGGTCGACCGCATGGTCGAGGTGCTGCGCGACCTGAACCGGCAGGAGGGCATGACGATCCTGATGATCGAGCATGTGATGCGCGCCGTCATGGCCCTGTCCGACCGGGTGGTCGTGCTGGACCACGGGGAGAAGATCGCCGACGGCCTGCCCGCGGAGGTTGTGGCCAACCCCAAGGTGATCGAATCGTACCTCGGCGCCGAGGATCTTTGACCAACCGTTCGCAACGGGCGGCATCGACACCGGAAACACTCCATTAATGTTTGTTGGTCCATCATTCGTTCCGCCCTCGGGGTAGCGGCCGGAACCGCAACGCCCGGTCGAAAAAGAAGTGTCCGAAAAGGGTGCTGCACGGGAGGAACGAATGAAGGCACTCGGGAATCTGCGGATCGGCCAGCGGCTGACCATCGGCTTCGCGGCGGTGATCGCGGTGCTGGTGGTGACGGTCGGCACCGGCCTGCTCCTGACCGACAGTGGGAAGACGCTCAGCCGCTTGGTGGCCGATGTCCGCATGCCGACGGCGCTGGCCGGGCAGGGCATCGTCGCGGCGGTCACCGCCACCAACGCGGCCATGCAGGGCTACCTGCTGACCAACCGCGAAGACCTGAAGCAGGAGCGCAACGTCGCCTGGGACCGCATCGACGCCCTGCGCCAGGAGTTGGACGGGCTGTCGCCGCGCTGGACCGACCCGCAGGTGCGGGCCATCTGGGATGCGGTGAAACCGCTGCTCGACCATCTGCGCCGCGATCAGGATATGGCCGAATCGCTGGGCACCATCGGCGACCAGATGGGCGCGCTGAACTCCCTGAACGACGACGCGATCCCACGCGCCAACCAAGTGATGAGCCTGCTGGTCGGCGACGCCCGGTCGAACGATGCCAGCGGCCTGATCCCGCGCCAGCGCGCTCTGCTGCAAGCCGACACGGCGGGGATGATCCAGGGCGCCGACCGTCTGGTGATGGTGCAGGCGGTTCTGCTGACCCTGGGCTTGCTGATCGCGGCGGCGGCGGTCCTGCTGACCTCGCGCTCCATCGTGCGGCCGCTGGGCGCCATGACGGAGGCGATGCGCCGGCTGGCCGACGGCGACTCCGCGACCGATGTGCCGGCCACCGGGCGGGGCGACGAAATCGGGCAGATGGCCAAGGCCGTGCTGGTCTTCAAGGACAACATGATCGCCGCGCGGCAGGCCGCGGAGCGCGAGCACGCGGAGCAGAACGTCCGCAGCCGCCGCGCCCGCGCCATCGAGGAGCTGACCGGCCGATTCGACCGCGAGGCGGCGGCCGTGCTGGGCTCCGTCTCCGCCGCCGCGGTGCAGATGAAGGCGACGGCCAGCCAGCTCGCCGCAACGGCGGAGCAGACCTCCCGCCAGTCGGTGACCGTGGCCGGCGCGTCGGAGCAGGCCAGCGCCAACGTGCAGACCGTCGCCACCGCGACGGAGGAACTGGCCGCCTCGGTGCAGGAGATCGGGCGGCAGGTTGCCAGCAGCACGGCCATCGCCGACGAGGCGGTGCACAAGGCCGAACGCGCCGACCAGGCGATGCGCAGCCTCGCCACCGCCTCGGCGGAGATCGTCGCGGTGATCGACCTGATCACCCAGGTGGCCTCCCAGACGCGGCTGCTGGCGCTGAACGCCACCATCGAGGCGGCGCGGGCCGGCGAGATGGGCAAGGGCTTCGCCGTCGTGGCGGCGGAGGTGAAGGCGCTGGCCGACCAGACCACCCGCGCCACCGACGAGATCGCCGCGAAGATCGTTTCCGTCCGCAGCGAGACCGAGGGGGCGGTGGCGTCGATCGGCGACGTGATGGGCACCATCGGGCGAATCAGCGAGGTCGCCTCGACCATCGCCGCGGCGGTGGAGCAGCAGCAGGCGGCGACGCGGGAGATCGCCCGCAACATTCAGCAGGCGGCGGTCGGCACGCACGACGTGACGTCCAACATCGCCGACGTGAACCGGGCGGCCAGCGAGACCGGCAGCGCCGCCCGCAACGTGCTGGAGGCCGCCGGATCGCTGTCCGATCAGGCGGACGGGCTGCGCAGCAAGGTGGAGGTGTTCCTGTCGGCGGTGCGCACGGCCTGACGGCGCGGGGGCGGCTCGCCGAGCAAAAGTTCGACGCGCCGGGTCGGTTTCCAGATCAGCACTTGACCCGGACGCCCGAGCCCGTCAGCTTCTCGCCGGGCTTCCCCGTGACGCAAGCACATGAACCGACTGCAACGCTATCTCTTCCGCAATCTTCTGATCGCCCTTCTCTATTCCACGGCCGGCCTGACCTTGACGATCTGGCTGAGCCAGTCCTTGCGGCTGATCGAGATGGTGGTGGAGGCCGGGGCGCCGATGCGGGTGTTCCTGTGGCTGCTCGTCCTCACGGTGCCGACCTTCCTCGGCATCGTGCTGCCGCTGGCGCTGGTCGGGGCGGTGCTGTTCACCTACAATCGGTTGGCGGCCGACAGCGAGCTGGTGGTCATGCGCGCCGCCGGCGTCGGCCCCTTCGCGTTGGCCGCTCCGGCGATGCTGCTGGCCTTCGGCGTGACGGTGGTCGTCTATGTGCTGAACCTGTGGCTGACGCCCGCCGCCCATCAGGAGCTGGTGCGCATGGAATACGCCGTGCGCAGCGACTATTCGCAGCTGTTCCTGCGCGAGGGCGTGTTCAACGAGGTGGGCGACCGCTTCAGCGTCTTCGTGGGCGAACGCGACAGCGAGGCCAACCTGCACAACGTGATCATCCATGACGGGCGCATCCCGGAGAAGCCGGTCACCATCATCGGCGAGCGGGCGGTGATGCTGACCGGTGCGGAGGGCGCGCGCTTCGTGGTTTACAACGGCAATCGGCAGGAACTGGACCGCAAGACCAGCCGGCTGTCCCAACTCTTCTTCGAGCGTTATGCGGTGGATCTGAAGGTGCTGAGCAGCGCCAGCGGCGAACGCTATCCGGACGCGCGCGAACGCTCCACCGACGAGCTGCTGCACCCGCCGCCTCAGATGGCGGGGGACCCGAAGATGATGCGGGATCTGCTGGCGGAGTTGCATCACCGCCTGTCCTCGCCGCTGCTGGCGCTGGCCTACACCATGGTGGCGCTGGCCTGCCTGCTGTCGGGCGAGTTCAACCGGCGCGGCCAGTCGGTGCGGGTGACCACCGCGGTGCTGGTGGTGATGGCCATCCAGTCGGCCGTCCTCGGCCTGTCCAGCTTCGCCGCCAAGGTGAGCATGCTGGTGCCGTTGATGTATGTGCTGCCGGTGGCGGCGCTGGCGCCGGCGGCCTGGATTCTGTCGCGCAACCTCCGGCCGCGCGTGCCGCCCGGCGGCAAAGCGGCGACGGGCTGAGGGGGCGGGCCGGCATTTGCGCATCCTGTACATCACCTCCAATCGTCTCGGCGACGCGGTCCTCTCAACCGGCCTGCTGGCCCATCTGACGGCATTGCACCCGGACGCCGCGCTGACCATCGCCTGCGGCCCGCTTCCGGCCCCGCTGTTCCGCTCCGTGCCGAGGTTGGAGCGGCTGATTCCCATGCCGAAGCGGGCCTGGGCGCGGCATTGGTTCGACCTGTGGCGGGCCTGCGCCGGCACGCGTTGGGATCTGGTGGTGGACTTGCGCAACTCCGCGGTCGGCCGTCTCGTCCTGGCGAAGCGCCGTTTCTTCCACGCCCGCGCCCCGCATCTCCACAAGGTGGAGGAGATCGGGCGGGTGTTGGGCCTGTCCCCGCCGCCATCCCCCCGCCTGTGGATCGACGCGGCGGCCGAAGCCGAGGCCGACCGGTTGCTGCCCGGCGGCGCGGAGCCGTTTCTGGCGATCGGCCCGACCGCGAACTGGACCGGCAAGGAATGGCCGGCGGACCGCTTCGCCGAGCTTGCAACGCGGCTGACCGGTCCCGGTGGCCGGCTGTCCGGCCATCGCGTCGCCGTGCTGGCCGCCGGGCCGGAGCGCGAGCGCGCCCGGCCGGTCCTGGAGGCGCTGGGGGAGCGGGCCATCGACCTGACCGGGCGCACCGATCCGATGGCCGCGGCAGCCTGCGTGCGCCGGGCGGCGCTCTACATCGGCAACGATTCGGGGCTGATGCACATCGCCGCCGCCGCCGGCACGCCGACCGTCGGGCTGTTCGGGCCGGGCTTCCCGGAGACATACGGCCCCTGGGGTGTGGCGGCGCGCACCGTCATCAGCCGGATTCCGCGGTCCGAGTTGCTGGCCCGTCAGAAGGCCGATCCGCAGGCCACCGGCCTGATGGACGGTATTTCCGTGGAGGCGGTCGAACAGGCGGCGGGTGAATTGCTCGGGCCAGCGACGCCGGGCTCCACAATGCCGGCTCCTCTAATGCCGGACTGCCGCGAAGTCGTGACAAATCCTTGCAAATCACCGGAGACAGGTCCCTAAAGTTGACAAGGATTGAAGGATCGCTGACAATCCTTTTGGTCCGGACCTGATTCAGCATTGCTCTGTCCGGCGGCCTGTCCCGAGGGTTTGGAATGAAGCCGACACCGACATACGCGAACAAGCCGACTTCCGACAATCCCCGTGATGTCGAGGCCTGGGCTTTGGCGGAGGCGTCGCGACGCCTGATCGATGCCGGGCGCAGCCCCGTGAACGAGGAGGCGCTCTGCGCCGCCCTGCAATTGAACCAGCGCCTGTGGACGATCTTCCAGGCCGCGATGACCGAAGAGGATTGCGGCCACCCGCCGGAGGTGCGGACCAACATCGCCGCCCTGTCGCTGCTGGTCGACCGCGAGACGGTTGCCCGGCTGGTCGACCTGGACGTGTCGAAGCTGGAGACGCTGATCAGCATCAACCGTTCGGTGGCCAGCGGCCTGACCGCCCGCCCCGACGTGCCCGTCCAGGGACAACCGGAGCCGGCTCCGCAGGCGGCGCGTCCCGCGATGGCACCGCAGATGGCCCCGCCGGTTTCCGCTCCGGACGGACAGCCGCCGCGCCAATCGCTGCGAATCTCGATCTGAGGCCCGAGCGCTTCAAAAGAAAAACCGGCGCCCTTCGGGGCGCCGGTTTTTTGTTTGGCGGTCGTTCCCTCCCCTCGTCAAAGGGAAGGGAGCCATCGCCGCTTCAGGCGATGTAGTTCAGCAGCGACAGCTTCTGGCGCTGGCCGGCGACCGTGTAGGCGGCCTCCAGCGCGTTCATGGAGGTGCGCAGGCGGGCCGCCACCTCGGTTTCGTCGATGCCTTCGATGCCGGCGATGCGCTCGACCACCGTGGCCGAGGCGGTGGTGTGGGCGGTCTTCTTCTCCTCCAGCGTCGCGAGGTCGGACGCCACTTTGGAATGGACCGACCGCACCTCGTCCTTGGCCTGGGCCATCAGTTCCCGCGACTTGGTGATGTACTCCTCGTACTTGCCGGGATTGGACGCCGCGACGTGGGCCATGCGGAAGGCAGAGATCAGCTTCTGAAAGGCGCGGTCGTCGCTGGTGACGCCGTAGGTGAGCGTCTGGCCGTCGTCGATGGTGACGGCGGCCTTGTCCCACGCCTTGCTGTTCTTCCGGTTCGACATGTACTCCGAATCGTAGAAGGGCAGGTCCGGCGGGTCCACATAGGGCACATCGGTCAGGGCGTCGGCCTGCGAGGGCAGTGTGGCGACCGAGATCGTGTTGTCGATCTGGCCGTTGACCGCCCGCACCGAGGTGGTGAACTGCTGCACGCGCGACGGATGGTTCGGGTCCATCGTGGTGTCGCTGGTCAACTGGATGGTCGATCCGTTGCCGGCGGCGTCGATGGTCACCGGCGGGACCGGGCTGGTCTTCGCGAACTCGCCGCGCAGCATGTCGGCCACCTTCGACACGTCGGTGACGCCGTTGTTGTAGTCCTTCTCCGTGACCGTGTAGCGGACCGTGTATTTTTGGTAGGGCGGCAGGTCCTCCGGCTCGTCCGGATGCTCCGAATAGTATTTCCGGTTGAAGGGGTCGTCCGGGTCGCCGACGGTGACGTTGATTTCGTAGGTGTCGCCGATGTCGACCCCGTCGCCGGTCAGCGCGAAGCTGTCGATCTGCTTCAGCCCGGTGCCGGCGGGCGCCGGCAGGGTGGCCTGCTGGGTGGTCGTGGGCGCCGTCATCGAGTTGTCGATGCTCATCGAGTTCTGGACGCGGGCCTTCACGTCGAACTTCTGGCTCGGGTCCTCGCTGATCAGCGAAATGACGCCGTTGGCCGCGGAGGCGATGATCGGCAGCTTCGGGTTGGCCGACTGGATCAGGCTGTTGAGCGTGCTGGCGACGAAGGTGACGGTCTTCGGATCCCCCGGCTGGACCTGATAGCCGAAGGGCTTGCCGTCGATCGACACCTCGAAGTAGTCGTCGGCGTTGACCATCGACCCGTTCAGCGTCACGCGGCTGGACTGCGGCTGGGCCAGCAGGTCGCCCACCGGCTCCGTGCCGTAGCGCGAACCGGCGAACAAATAGCGGTCGCCGAACTGCTCGTTCAGAAGCTGCTGGATGTCGCGCAGCGCGCCTTCGACCCGGTCGCGCATGTCGTTGGCCTGCGGCCAGCTCACCGTGAAATTGCTGCTCGACGCCGCGGTGAGCTGGTCGAAGCTCAGGTTCAGCACCGCACCTTCGCCGGGGCCGCCATCGATCTTGAAGTTGTAGCCGCCGCCGTCGCTGGGGGGGACCGTTTTCAGATTGATGGTGCGGGTGGTCTTGCCGCCCAGCCCGTCGGTCACCGTCACGTCGAACGAGCCGTTGACGCCATCCTTCGAGGGGATGGAGGTCACGGTGTAGCGGGCGTTCTGGGTGAAGGTGGACTTGTCGCCGTTGACCGTGAGCTTCAGCGCGTCGGGATTGCTGTTGAAGGTCGAAGTGACGCTGGCCGGACCCGGCTGGAACGGCATCAGGTTGCTGCTCTGCCAATCCGTGGCCAGCTTTTCCAGGCTGTTCAGCACCGTGTCGGTCGCCTTGACGCGCGGCGACGCGGTGTTGATGTTCTGGACATAGGCGTCGCGCTGGGTCAGCTCGGCGCGCAGGGCCAGCAGCTTCTGCGTCTCCGCCCCGTAGGCGTTCAGGTCGGTGGACTTCTTGCCGGTGGTCAACTGCTCCGAGAGCGTGTCCACCTTGTTCTGGCCGTTGGTCAGGTTGCGAACCAGGCCAAGATACTTGGCGTAGCTGCTGACTTGAGTGATGGAGCTCATCGGACGATCGCCTCCAGCGCGTCAAACATCGTGTTGGCCACTTGCATGACCCGTGCCGACGCGGCGTAGGAGGTCTGAAGCTGCTGCAGATTCGCGATTTCCTCGTCGATGTTGACGCCGGTCGTCGCGTGGTAGCGCTCCTCCAGGATCTGGCGGGAGTCCTTGTCCAGCGAGCCTTTGTCCATCGCGGTCTTGGCCGCGGACATCCAGCCGCCGGTGATGTTGCTGGTGATGGAGCTGAAGGACGCGCCCTCCAGCTTCAGCCCGTCGGCCTGGAAGGTCCGGCCGGTGGCGCTGAGCGCGGTGACCACGTCCTTGACGGCCGCGCTCTTCAGTTTCTTCGTGTTGTTCAGCAGGTTCTCGTTCACGTGGATGGTGAAGCGGTCGTTGCCCATAAAGAACTGCGTGCCTTCCTCGCCCGGCACCGTCTTCGCCTGGTCGTAGGCGTCGCGGAAGCTGGTGGGCTCGCCCGGCTTGGTCGAACCGGTGAACATCTGCGCGTAGGCGTCGAGCTGCGAGCGCAGCTTGCGGATCACCTCGTTGGTCGGGTCGGCGCTGGCCGGCTGCGGCGGGTTGGCGGTGGAGCCGTCGGCGCGCAGGTTCATCAGCGCGGCGACCTTGCCTTCCTTCAGGTGCTGATTGACGTTGGTGACTTGATTGCCCACCGTCAGGTTGATATTGCCGCCCTCGTAGGAAAGATTTGCCGCCTGGCTGTCGACCAGCGCCAGCCCCGTGGGGGTGAAGACGGCGACGCGGCCGTCCGGGCGGGGAACCGTGCGCACGCCGACATAGGTGCTCAACTCGCGGATCAGCCCGTCGCGCTTGTCGGCCACCTCGTTGCCGGCGGAGCCGTAGCCCTGCAGCGAGACGATGTTGTTGTTGATGCTCTCGATTTCCTTCAGCAGCCGGTTCACCTCGCCGACCGACTGGCCGAGGTCGTCCTGGATCTCGCGGTCCATGTCCTCCACGCCCTGGGACACGCGATTGATCTCGCGCGCGAAGGTGTCGGCGGCCTGGATGAGCTGGTACTGCGCCACCTCGCTTTCCGGCGAGGTTTCCACCGCCTTCCAGGCGGTCTGGAAGGCTTCGGCGTATTCGTTGAGCTGCGGCTTGCCGCTGGTCGTGCGCAGCAGGTCGCCCAACTGCTGCATGTAGGAGGATTTGGTGGCCGAGGAGCCCTCGCGCGCGGTCAGGTCCTGCACCTGGCTGAGCAGGGCGGAATCGACCTCGCGGCGGTATTGGGAGGTGAGGACGAACCCGTTGGAATCCAGCACGTTCGACACGGTGTGCCGGGTGCGGGTGGGATCGTCGGCGCGGGCGACGTTGTCCGAGACCAGCTTCACCTGGGCCTGGACCGCACGGAGGCCGGCCGTCGCGCTGCCGAGGGCGCCGAAGAGGGACATGGCCGTTGGACCTTTCGTCTACGGGGAAAGCGGTCTGCTGTTGACCGGGCGGGCCGCGGGTCATGCGGCCGCCCGTTGGTTCAGGACCGCGCTTAGCGCTTCAGCCCGAGGACTTCCTGAAGCATCTCGTCGGAGGTCGTGACGATCTTGGTGTTGGCGGAGTAGGTGCGCTGGGTGACGATCAGCTTGGTGAACTCGTCCGCGATGTCCACGTTGGAGGATTCCACGCTGTTCGCGACCACCGCGCCGGCCCCGTTGGTGTCGGGGTCGTTGAAGTTCGGCCGGCCGCCTTCGTCCGTCTCGATGTAGACGCCGCCCGCTTCGCGCTGCAGCGCGTTGGGGCTGTTGAAGGTGACCACCGGGATGCGCCCGATGGTGCGGCTGCGGCCGTTGTCGTAGTTCACGATCACGTCGCCGTTGTCGCCGTAGACCACCTCCTTGTACTGGCCGCGCGAGGCGCCGTCCTGCACCAGCTCGCGCACGTTGATCTCGCTGCCGGCGAACTGGGTGACGCCGCCCGACTTGCCGATCTGGCCGAGGTTCAGGGTGATCTGCTGCGGACCGAAGCCGTAATCCACCGTGAAGGTGACGTTGGCGTCCGCCCCCAGCGCCTGGTTGGCGGAGGTCACCGCCGTGCCGGTGCCGACCTTGGCCGTGCTGACGCTGGTGATGGTGCCGACATTGTCGGGATCGGTGCCGAAATTCAGCAGGACGTGCGCCGGCGTGGTGCCCGCCTGGGCGGCGGTCTCCAGCGTGAACTGGTCGGCGGTGGCGCCGCTCGCCGACTTGGCGACGAGCTTCAGCACGCTGCCCTCGGCGCTGGCCGTCACCGGCAGGGAGGTGTTCTTGTTCACCAGATTGGCGAGGCTGGCCGCGATGGTCTCCATCGAGGTTTCCTCACCCGTCGTCCGGTAGGTGATCGGTGAGCCGTTGACGATGACCGTGTATTCGGCGTCCTTGTCGCCCGGCGTGCCGGTCAGCGTCACCGATTCCGACTGCCGCACCCCGGCCACGTTGGAGGTGGTGGTGGAGGCGGTCAGCGTGCCGGAGCTGCCGGTGGCGTTCTGGATGCTGGCCTTCGCCTCGAACTTGCCGGTGGTCGAGGTGTTGTGGGTGAGGGTCAGCCGGCCGCCGGTTGAGGTGGCGACGACGTTCAGGTTGGCGGCGTTGACGCGGTTGGCCAACTCCTGCAGGACGCCGTTGATGTCCTGGAAGTTGCCGAAGTTGGACTTGTCCACCTTCACCGAGACCGGCGTGCCGTCGATCGACACCGAATAGACGTCGCCGATGTCGATCTGCGTCTGCGGATAGGAGAACTCCTGGCGCTGGCCGCGCGCGTCCGTCGGCGCGCTGATCGTCGGGCCGGTCACCTGATTGTTGGAGGCCGCGCCCGATGTGTATTCCTGGTCGATCTTGAAGGGCGTGCCGGGGTTGCGGGCGGTGACCTGCAACTGTGAGTTCACGACCGACGCGATGACCGGCGCCTGCGGGCGGGCCGAGTTGATCTGGGCCGCCAGTGCGTTGGCGATGCCGCCATAGGTCCCCATGGTCAGGATGTTGTCCGCGGTCACCGAGACCGCGTAGGGCACGCCGTCCACCCGCACGGTGTAGCTGTCGCCGACCCGCACGTTGTCGGTGGCGGTGATGTCCAGGTTGTTGGCGCTGACGTTCAGGGGATCATTAGGATTGATGGCCGTCAGCACCAGATCGCCCGCGGCGTTGCGCGCAGCGGATACTGCCAATCCGGCGCCGTTGATCTGCGTCACCAGATCGTCCACGACCCCTTCCATATCCTTCAGTGTGTTGATGTTCGAGTAGGAAATGCTGGTCTTGAACTCGGTCCCCAGCACGTTGACGACATACTGGTCCGGCACCTTCAAGCTTGCTGCTGTCGGGAAATCGACCTGGGTGATCTCGACCACGCCGGGGGCGGGGAGCTGGGTGGTGGTCGCCGTCATTGTCGAGTAGTCCACGGGCGTGGAGGCGGTGATGCTGTTCTTGCGGCTGTCGGCGTTGGTCACGCCATAAGTGGCCGTGAAGGTCTGCGTTATTGCCGTGCCGTCCAGCACGAGCTGGTTGGCCGTGCCGGGGGGAACCGTGGCCGTGCCAATCAGGGCATTGATGCCCAGCGGCGGCACGGCGGCGTTGATCTGGCTGGCCAGATCGGCGACCACACCGTTGACGTTGAGCAGCGTGCCGATGTTGGCCGAGGTGACGCGCGTCTTGAACTCGGTGCCAGCCACCGTGATGCGGAACTCGTCGCCAACGTCAATGGCGGCGGTGGAGAAGGTGAAGGTGCTGCGCTGGTCGCCGCTGACCGAACCGGTCGAGTTGGTTGAGGGACCGCTAATCGTGCTGGTTTGTGGCGTGGTGTTGTTGAAGGTCCCCGAAATCTCAACCGGCGTGGGGTTGGTTCCCGTCGTTTCGACGATTATTCTACGGTTGTCTTTGTCGTCCAGCCTGGCTTGGTAGAGGGCAGGAGACAGCGCATTGATCTGGTCCATCAAGGCGGCTGCGACATCTTGGTAGTTTGA
Source organism: Azospirillum sp. P4_B5 (assembly GCF_056402275.1). Lineage (NCBI taxonomy): Bacteria > Pseudomonadati > Pseudomonadota > Alphaproteobacteria > Rhodospirillales > Azospirillaceae > Azospirillum > Azospirillum sp. P4_B5. The sequence continues at coordinate 30,538 of NZ_JBFUHT010000030.1, read as the reverse complement.
ATAGCTCCCGATGTTCCCGGCGGTCACCGCGACCGTGATAGCGGGGCCGCCATTGATGTTCAGGGTGTAGGTGTCGCCGACCCGGATGTTGTCCTGCGACGTGCCATCCGGGTAATAGTTGGTACGGCCACCGATGGTGACCGACGAGGACGGGAAGGAGGTCGTGCCGTTGACCAGCACCTGGCTGACCTGGGCCACCGGCGTCACGCCGGACACCTGGCTGCCCGCCGCCATGGAGGCGGCACCGCCGGCGAAGGAGCCGGCCACCGGCTGCGTCGAGCTGCCCGGCGCGTCGATGCCCAGGCGCCACGCGTTGGCGGCGTCCTGGCGCCAGTTGAACTGGATGGTCCGGGCGTTGCCCTGGGTGTCGTAGACCTGGATGCTGGAGGACGGGATCGGCACGCCCGGCGTCGGGGTGGCCGGCAGGTTGGCGCCCAGTGTGATGCTGTTGGTCGACTGCGGCTTGTCGGTCAGGGTGTTGACCTGGAGCGGCTGCACCACGTCCTTCTTCAGCTGGCCGGTCACGTCGTCGACGATCCAGCCGTTCAGCGCGAAGCCGGCGCTGTTCACCAGATAGCGGTTCTTGTCCAGCTCGAAGTCGCCGACGCGGGTGTAATAGACGTTGTCGGCGTTCAGCGTGCCGGTCTGGGTCTGCACCGTCTCGCCCTGCTGGCCGGGGCCGGTCAGGCCGCGGCTGAGCTTGGACACGCTGAAGAAGCCCTGGCCCTGGATGGCGGCGTTGGTCGGGCTCTGCACCTGGGTCAGGTTGCCCTGGATGTTGTTCATGAAGACGGGCGCCGCCGTCACGCCGCCCGGCGCGTGCAACCGCTCGTTGGACTGGAGCACCAGCGTCTCGAAGGCCGTGTTGACCCGCTTGTAGCCGACCGTCGAGGCGTTGGCGATGTTGTCAGAGATGTGACCGAGGGCCTTCGACTGCGCGCTCAGGCCGAGGACGGCGGTGGTCATCGAACCGAAGATGCTCATGGCCAGGGATCTCCAAACGGAAGGGCAAAAATCGTTGCCATCTGGGTAAGCAAGGACGGTGCCAACTGTGCGACCGTTGTTAGATCATTGTTTTGTAATGGGAATTTTGGCGGGAGGACGTGCCGGTCCCGTTTTTGCCGCGCGCTGGGAAAAATTGGCCTAGCAGCCTGTGCGGGAGAGGGAAGAAAGCTCCCGTCCAGCCGGTATGACCAAAGGACAGGGCGTGGGCGGACGGGGGCTGCGCTAGAACGGGGGAGGCGAAACGGGATGCACGCCGGCGGTGTGGCCGCTGGGGGAGGCCGGCTTGGACCGTGTGGAGCAACTTCTGATACCGTTGCTGGGTGCTGCCCTTCTGGGACACGCGCTGAGCGGCGTGCCACTCCGCTTCGATCCGCCGGACCCGCAGCTCTTCGACGTGGCCGCCTTCAACGCCACCCTGCTGGCGGCGGAGATGCCGGCGCTGCCGGCCGCGAATTCTCGCCCGGCCTGGAGCCGGGACGATCCCTACGACTGCTTCTGCGGCGCCAACTGAGCGGAGGCGAACCGCTCCAGCTCCGTGGCGACAGCGCGCAGGACGCTGTCCCAATCGCCGGGGCGGGGCTGGCGGAACAGGCGCAGCGACGGGTACCAGGGGCTGTCCGCACGGTCGAGCAGCCAGCGCCAGTCCGGCGCGTAGGGCAGCAGCAGCCACGCCGGCACGCCGAGCGCCCCCGCCAGATGGATCGTCGCCGTGTCGACCGCGATGACGAGGTCGAGATTCGCCAGGATGGCCGCGCTGTCGGCGAAGTCGCGGACACCCGCGGTCAGGTCGGGCAGGGCGGCGGGCCGGGTCGCTTTGGCATCGCCGGTCTGCAGGCTGAACAGGCGGAGGCCCGGCGCGTCGAGCAGCGGGGCAAGCCGCTCGACGGTGATGGAGCGGTTGCGGTCGTTGCGGTGATTCGGGTTCCCCGCCCAGACGAGGCCGATACGGGGTCCGGACCCCGTCCCCGTATCAACCTCGGCGATCCGGCGGCCCCAGCGCGCCACCTCGTCCGCTTCGGCGGAGAGATAGGCGGGAGGCGCGGGGATGCTCGCCAGATCGGTGCCGAAGGCGCGCGGCAGGCTCATCAACGGGCAGTGGAGATCGTGCGGCGCCGGGGCGGGGCCGCGCACCAGCACCTGGATCTCCGGCCCCAGCGAGCGCAGCAGACGGAATTGCAGCGGGTGCACGTCCAGGATCACCCGGCCCCCGGCGCGGGCCACCAGCGGGGCGTAACGAGCGAATTGGATGGTGTCGCCGAAGCCCTGCTCGGCGTGCAGGAGGATGCGCCGGCCGTCCAGCGGCTCGCCGGCCCAGGGCGGTGCGGGCAGGCGGCGCGGGCGCCACTCGAACGCCTCCCATCCGGCGCGCAGGTCGCCCCGGACCAGCCGGCCGACGGCGCGCGCCAGATGCGCGTCGGCGTGGTCGGGCGTTGCTGCCAGCAGGGCGTCCAGGCAGGCGTCGGACTCCGCGAAGCGGCGCGCGTCGCGCAGCACGACGCCGCGGTTGAGCGCGGTGTCCGGATGGCCGGGGCGCAGCCGCTCCGCGCGCTCCAGCCACGCCAGCGCGGCGGAGTAGTCGGCCAGCGCGTGGCGCACCGAACCCAGGTTGGTCAGGGCGTCGGCCAGGGACGGGTCGAGCGCCAGGGCGCGGGTCAGCGCGGCGTCGGCCCGCTCCGCGTCGCCCAGCACACGCAGGGCGCCGCCGAGGTTGGCCCAGGGCGACGCCGCGTCGGGGCGGAGGCGCAGCGCGTGGGCGATCAGCGCCGCCGCCGCGGCATGGGCGCCGCGCTGGGCTTCCGCCACGCCGAGCAGATGCAGGGCGTCGGGCTGCGCTGGCTCCACCGCCAGCACGACGCGGTAATCCTGCGCCGCCTCGGCGAGGCGCCCGGCCATGTGGTGGTTGACGGCGGCGTCGAGAACGTCCAGGAGTGTCGCCATGCCCGTTGTCTACACCGGGGCCTTGCCGAAGGCGAGCCCCCGGACCTTCCCGGAACGAGGATTTCCATGGACGACCGTCTGCCGACGCACCTCTGGGTGATGGCGCACATCCGCGCCGCCGATGCCGAGGGCGTCACGATGATGGTTCTTCGCAAGGGGGACCCCAGCCGCGGCACGGTCATCCTGAAACTGAACCGGCTGGACCGGACCTTCAGCGTGCTGGTCCAGGTGCGCGACGAGGAGCGGCTGCGCTGGTCGCGCGGCACCGGCGCCGATCCGGTGGACGAGGCGACGGCGGACGCCTACATCGCCCGCCAGACCCGCTACGACCCCGATGTCTGGGTGATCGAGGTCGAGGACCGCAAGGGCCGTCACTGGTTCGAAGGGGAGGTGCGCTGACGGCCCTCTCCGGAGCGACGCCGGATCACACCAGCTCCGCCTTTCCCACATTTGCCCCCGCCGTCGGCGTGACGCGCGGGAAGCGCAGGGTGAAGCGGGTGCCTTCGCCGGGGATGCTCTGCACCGTGATGGTGCCGCGCAGCGTGCCGGTGACGAGGTTGTAGACGATGTGCAGCCCCAGCCCGCTGCCCCCGCTGCCCCGGCGGGTGGTGAAGAAGGGGTCGAAGATCTTCGGCAGGATGTCCGAGGGAATGCCCAGCCCGTCGTCGGCCACCGTCAGCTCCACCTGATCCTGCGGCAGCAGGCGGGCGGCGATGGTCAGCCGGCCCGGATGGTGCGGCGTGAAGGCGTGGGTCAGCGCGTTGAGGACGAGGTTGGTCAGGATCTGCGACAGGGCGCCCGGATAGCCGTCCAGCTCCAGATCGTCGGGGCTGTCCAGGCCGATGTCCAGGCCGGCCACGTCCTTGTAGGCCGGGCGCAGGCTGCGCAGCAGCTCGCCGATGTAGGTCTTCAGCTCGAACCGGCGGCGCTCGTCGCTCGACTGGTCCACCGCGACCATCTTGAAGCTCTGCACCAGATCGGCGGCGCGCATGCTGTTGGACAGGATCAGCCGGGCCATTTCCCCGCCGTCTGCCATGAAGCGCTGGAACTCCGACTTCTTGATCGCCCCGGCGGCGAGCTGGCGGGTCAGCTCCTCGAACTGCACGGCAAGCTGCGAGGCGCCGGTGATGGTGATGCCGATGGGCGTGTTCACCTCGTGCGCGACCCCGGCGACGAGCTGGCCGAGCGAGGCCATCTTCTCCGCCTGGATCAGGCTGGCCTGGGTCTCCTTCAGCTCGCGCAGCGCCTGCTCCGCCGCGTCGCGGGACCGGCGCAGCGCCGCCTCCGCCTCGACCTCGCGGGTCACGTCCACGACGATGGACTGGACGGCGGTCTCTCCTTTCCAGTCGATGCGGCGGCTGGTCAGCTCGATCCAGCGCTCCGACCCGTCCAGCCGGCGGGCGCGCAGCCGTCGCCGCTCGCTGGCCAGGCCGGTGGCGACGATGTGCCGGTAGTTGTCCTCGACCAGCGGCCGGCTGTCCTCGGCGATGAAGTCGAGCACCGACCGCACCTTCAGCGCCCGGTCCAGGCTGCTGCCCAGCATCTGCAGGAAGGCGTCGTTGGCGTAGAGCGGGCGGAAATCGCGGTGGATGATGATGCCCTGGATGGAGCCTTCGACGAGGTCGCGGAAGCGCCGCTCGTTGTCGGCCAAGTCCATCTGGCGCCGGTCGATCTCGTCGATGAAGTAGCGGATGGAGGCGGCGATGTCGGTGATCTCGTCGTTGCCTTCCACCGGGACCGTCGCGTCGCTGCCCGACAGGCGGGCCAGCACCGCGCCGTTCAGCGCGACCAGCCGCGACGTCAGGAAGCGCCGGAAGAACAGATGGACGAGGATGGCCAGCAGGATGGAGGCGCCGCCCATCACCATCACCATGCGCGAGCGGTCCTGGATCAGCGCCGCCAGATCGCCAGTGCGGTCGGTGGACTGGTCGTGGATGGCGTCGAACAGCGCCAGCGTGAAGCGGTCCACCGTCTCGACCAGGACGCGCGACTGGCCGGACAGCGCCTGGGCGCGGTTGCGCGCCTGCAACCGTTCGGCGGAGCTGTCGAACAGTCCCTCCGGCGCCACCAGGATCGCCGCGAGGTCGGCCCGGATGCGTTCCATGGCGGAGCCCTCCGGCTCGGGCGTGGCGGCGGCCAGACGGCCCAACTCGGCCAGCGTGTGCTCGGCGTTGCGGCGCTCCACCCGCAGCCGGTTCAGATGATCCGTCTGCATCGCCCCGGCGGCTCGCGCCATCAGCGCGCCCGCCCGCACCGCCCAGGCGCCCAGCATCCCGCCCCCGCCGGGCGCCGCCGTGGCCGGTCCGGTCCCGGGCTCCGCCCCCGGCAGCCGTTCCAGCGCGTCGGCGAGTTGGGCCAGCGCGCGGATCGCCTCCGCCTGACGGGCGCCGGCCTCGATCTGCCGGTCGACCTCGGCGTTCAGGTCGGCCACCGTCGCCGCCAGGATCAGCAGGGTCGATTGGGCCTGCTCCAGAAGCCGCAACTCGTCGCTTTCGCCGTCGCCGCCCGGCTCGCCTTGCTGGTGGAGGTCCCGCATGCGCTCGACCAGCTTCCTCAGGAATTCCAGCTCGCTGATCAGCTCGTCGTAGATGGCCCGGCGCTGCGGGGTGGTGGCGGCCCCGGCAAGAACGGGCAGGCGGGCGACCAGCTTCTGGAGCGAGCCGCGCAGCTCCGCGCTGGTGATGACCTTCGGCAGGGTGGTGGTGGAAAGGACCGACACCTCCCCACGGAACAGTTGGAAGGAGGACAGCGACACGACGCCGACCAGCAGGACCAGCATCGTCATGATGGTCAGACCGATGGAGATGCGCAGCACGATGCCGGCGCGCGCGCGCCGCCGCCGGTGCAGGGACTCGGCAGCGTCGGTGCGGTCGGCGGGTGGGGGCATCGTGGCCGTCGGCTCCATCCCGCGGTTACCGCTGGACCGTCAGGCGGCCGTCGAGCCGCGGTGCGAAGCTGCCCGTGCGGGCGATCCGGCTGGCCAGGATGGTCGAGACGAAATCGGCGTCGCGGTCGTCCACCAGCCGGGGGGCGGTGGACAGCATCGCATAACCGTCCCCACCGTTGGCGAGGTAGCTGCCGGTGGCCAGCCGGAAGCGGGCCACCGGCTCAACCGGCTTGCCGCCCACCGCCAGAGCCACCACCCGCTGGCCGGGCGGGCGCGACGCATCCACGGTGACGCGGGCGTTGGACAGGTGCGGGAAACGGCCCTGCAACTGCTCGATGCCGGAGAAGCCGAACTCCAGCGCGTCGCGGAACTGCTGCCCGGTGACCTCGATCAGCACGGCGGTGTCGTGGAAGGGGAACTCGGTCTGGATGTCCCGGCGCGTCCACACCGTGCCCGCCGCATAAGCGCGGTCGCCGCGGAAGGAGCCGCCGTTGATCAGCGCCACATCGGCCTCCATCGCCTCGCGCAGCGAATCGGCGACGGTGTTGGCGAAAGCGTTCTCGCTGGCGCGCACCGCTTCGCGCCGCGTGTCGATGGGGGTGTCCAGACGGCCCACCTGCATGCCCAGCATGCTGTCCAGCCGCGCGCGGTAGGCCTTGGCCTGTGTGTCCAGCGCCGGCTCCGGCGTCACGGTGGCGGTGTCGATGGCGCGCACGCCGCTGCTCCACACCGTGCGCGTGACGCCGTCCTTGGTGACCTTCTCCGCGGTGACGTCCAGGGCCAGGACCCAGGCGGCCTGGGGCTCGATCGTTGCGCTCAGGGTCTTGCCGTCGTAATCCACGGCGACCACCCGCCCGCGGTCCTGGTAGAGCACGATGTCGGCGGCGCCGGAGGCGATCACCTCGCGGTGGGTGCCGCCGGAATCGCCGGTCAGCGCCACCACCAGATCGGCCCCGGCGTTGCGCAGCTCCTTCCCCTTCCGCGCCAGGACCGGCCCCGGCGGCTGGAAATCGGTGCGCGGGGAGCGGGTGATCTCCCCCGTCCGCGCCGGCGCCGCGGCCAGCACCCCGACGCGCAGCGGCCCGGCGTTGAGCATCGCCCGGTCCTCCAGCCCGTCCAGCGGCTTGCCGGTCTGGCGGTCCACTGCGTTGGAAACGACGACGGGGAAGTTCGCTTCGAAGGCGCGGGTCATCAGCACGTCGTCGCCGTGATGGAATTCCCGGTTCAGTGCCGCCATGGCATCGATGCCGACCCCGTTCAGCAGGTCGATGACGTGGGCCCCCTGGTCGTAGAAGGACAGGACGGAGGGGGCGAGCGCCTGCCCGCCGTGCAGGACCAGCACGGTGCCGCCCGCCGCCCGTTCCTGCCGGACCAGCGTGGCGAGCCGGGCGATGCCGCCGCGTCCCTGCACATCCTCCAGCTCGGTCGTGCTGTGGGCGTAGAGGATGGTGAAGCGGGTGGAGTCCGCCCACGCGGGTCCGCAAATCCAAATTCCGAGAACCAGCGCGAACACCGGGCGCAGCCAGACGCCCCTGCCGAATCCCATGCCGTCGTTCCCCATCCAGCGCCCGCGCGGTCATCACAGCCGTGGGCCGCACCCCCGGTTCCGCGGCGGATTATGCGCGTTCGCGCGTCGGTGGTGAAGCTGTACCGAGGATGACAAATCGCCCCGTTCCGCGAAGGGACCGCGGCCGGCCGTGATGGGGAAACCGGAAATACCAAAAAGCCATACTTTTTACATGGAATTATCGGCCTATGCGGATGTTGCACCGCACCCATTCCGCATTGGTAATACCAGTTCGAAAGGGGTGCCCCTATTCTCCGCCAGCCCATTCTCGGGGCGTTTCCTCCCAAGACTCAAGGCCGGAGCGGTTGCTCCGGCCTTTTTTTCGTCCGCGGCGCGCCGGATACCGAGGCCAGCCGGCGTGAAATCGGAGAGCTCGCGGTGGATTGCGGACGGGCAAGGTTGCGCTATCCTGCGGCCCATGCCTGTCCTGTCGCCGCCGGAAACCCTGGATATCGCCCTCAGCCGGACCGCGAAGGTTCCGCTGTCCGCACAAATCCATGCCGCTTTGCGCGATGCCATCCGCGAAGGGCGGCTGGCCGGCGGGGCGCGATTGCCGTCCTGGCGGGATCTGGCCGTGCAACTCGGGGTGTCCCGTGGGACGGTGCGCGATGCCTACGAGCGGCTGATCGACGAACAGCTTGCGGTCGGCTTGGGCGCCGCGGGGACGCGGGTGGCCGAGGGGGCCATGGCGGGGCCACTCCCCGGCGGGCCAGTCCAGCCTCCATCCTTCCTGGAGTTGTTCTCCAATGTCGAGCGGACGCCGTTGCCCTTCCAGATGGGCGTGCCGGCGCAGGACGCCTTTCCCTTCACGCTGTGGTCCCGGATCGTCGGGCGGGCGGCGCGGGCCGCGGCGGCGGCTCCGGTCGGCTATCCCGATCCTCGCGGCCATCCGGAATTGCGGTGCGAGATCGCCGCCGTGCTGGCCATCGCCCGCGGCATCCGCTGCACGCCGGAGCAGATCTTCATCACGGCGGGCTATTCCGGCGCGCTCGGTCTGGTGATTCGGGCCTTGCGGCTGGACGGCACCACCGCCTGGATGGAGGAGCCCGGCTTTCCCCTGACCCGCCGCGCCCTTCACCTCGCCGGCATGACCGTGGTCCCCGTGCCGGCGGACGGCGGCGGGATGGACGTGGATGCGGGAATCGCCCGCGCCCCGGCGGCGGGTCTGGCCGTGGTGACGCCCGGCCAGCAGGCGCCGCTCGGCGCGACCATGACCTTGCCGCGCCGTCTTGCGCTAATGGAATGGGCGGCGCGGACCGGGGCGTGGATCGTCGAGGACGACTATCTCAGCGAACTGCAACTGAAGGGCCGGGCCGCTCCGGCGCTGGCCTCCCTCGACCGGGATGGGCGGGTGCTGCACGCCGGCACCTTCAGCAAGACGATCAGCCCGGCGCTGCGGCTCGGCTTCCTGATGGTGCCGCCGGGGCTGGCCGGCCTGTTCGGCGAGGCCGCCGCCTGCCTGTCCCCGGCTCCGGCCGCAGGAATGCAGCGGGCGGTGGCGGACTTCATGGCGGGCGGGCATTATTTCCGGCACCTGCGCCGGATGAAGCGGCTCTACGCCGTCCGTCAGCAGGCGCTTCTGGCGGGAATGCGCGACGCTGCGGGTGCCGAGCCGCCGATGGCGGTGGAGGAGTCGGGGAGCCTGTCGGTTCGCCTGGTCCTGCCACCGGGCAGTCGCGACATCGACATCGCCGCGGCGGCGCAGGCGGACGGCCTCGCTCCGGTGCCATTGTCGCCCTGGTACGCCGATGGCCCGGAGGCCGCTCGTCCCCGTGGTCTGCTTCTCGGCATCACCAACCTGCAGGAACGGCGCCTGTCCGACGACTGCCGCCGGTTGATCGACTTGGCGAAGCGGCACGGCTGACCCGGCATGGCTGACCCGGGGGACCGCGCTCAGCGGGCCGCGGCCGGAACCGTGCGGAAGCTGATGGCGAGGCGGTTGTAGAGGTTCATCAGGCCGATGGCGATCGTCAGATCGGCCACCTCCTTCTCGGAGAACTGCGCCGACACCGCCTGGAACTCCGAATCCGGGACGGCGGTTTCGGCCACCCGCGTCACCGTCTCCGCCCAGCGCAGCGCAGCGCGCTCGCGGTCGGTGAACAGCGTTTCGGCCTCGTGCCAGACCGGAACCAGCACCAGCTTGTCGATGGTGATGCCGTTCTTCAGCAGATCGCGGCTGTGCAGGTCGATGCAATAGGCGCAACCGTTGATCTGCGAAACACGCAAATACACGAGATCGATCAGCGTGACCGGAAGGCCGCACTGGCCGATGTAGCCATGCGCGCCGGCGAGGGCCTTCATGCCGGCAGGGGCGGTGGCGTGGTAGTCGAGACGCGGGGACATGGCGGCGGTCCTCATTGGGGATGCGGGAAGTTCTCGGTTGCCGCTGATCCTGCACCGCCCGCCGGTCAGTCGTAAGGACCAAGACGTGACGGAAATCCTGCACCATCCCGCGCAGGGGCACCCGTATCAGGCGCCCGCCAACTCACGGCGGAAGGCGCGGTCCATCATGGCGGCCACCCGTTCCAGCCTTTCCCGGTCCGCGCCGTCGCGGGCCGCCGCCGACATCCCCATCATCGCCACCACCACCAGATCGGCCAGCGCGTCGGCGCGGTCCGGCGCCTCGGTGGCGATGAAGTCGCGGACCGCGGCGCGGCCTTCCCGCTTGGCCGCGTCGGCCAGGGCCTGAGCCTCCGGGTCGGCGCTGTTGCGCGCCCCGTCGAGCACGAGGCACCCCGCCGTCCCGCCCTGGCCTGGATAGAGCGCCGCGGCGAGCGCCAGCGTCCGCCCGATCACCGTCGCCACGTTTCCGCCCTCCGCCCGAGCCCTGGCGAAGATGTTCGCCTCGCCCGCCGCGTAGCGCCGCAGCGCCCGCTCGAACAGCCCGGCCTTGCTGCCGAAGGCAGCGTAGAAGCTCGGCGGCTTGATGCCCAGCTCGGCGCCCAGCTCGGCCACGCCGACCGCGTCGTAGCCGCGGGCGTGGAACAGCCGCATCGCCGTCTCCACCGCCTCGTCCACGTCGAAGGAACGCCGCCGTCCACGCGGCTCCGATTTTTTTGTAGCGATCACTATAAAAAATCCTTGCGCGATGCCGTCCGCTGATTTTATATAGCGGTCACTACATTAAATCAAGGAACCGATCATGAGCGACTTCGCGGGCAAGAACATCCTGGTGCTGGGCGGCAGCCGGGGCATCGGCAAGGCCATCGTTCAGCGCTTCGCGGCGGGCGGCGGGCGCGTCGCCTTCACCTACGCCGGTTCGGCGGAGGCCGCCGCGGCTCTGGCCGCCGAGACCGGGGCCGAGGCGATCCGCACCGACAGCGCCGACCGCGACGCGGTGATCGCCACGGTGGCCGGGCGGGGCGCGCTGGACGTGCTGGTCGTCAACGCCGGGGTGGCGATGATCGGCGATCCGCTGACCTTCGACCCCGACGCGGTGGACCGCATGATCGACATCAACGTGCGCGGGCCCTACCACGCCGCGGTCGAGGCGGCGCGCCACATGACCGGGCCGGGGCGCATCATCGTCATCGGGTCGGTCAATGGCGACCGCATGCCCTTCGCGGGCGGTGCGGCCTACGCGCTCACCAAATCGGCGGTCCAGGGCATGGTGCGCGGCCTGGCGCGCGACTTCGGGGACCGCGGGATCACCGTCAACGCCATCCAGCCGGGGCCGACCGACAGCGACATGAACCCCGCCGACGGCCCGATGGCCGAGGCCATGCACGGCTTCATGGCGATCAAACGTCACGCCCACGCCAGCGAGGTCGCGGAACTGACCGCCTTTGTGGCCGGTCCGCACGGCGCGATGATCACCGGCTCGTTCCAGACCATCGACGGCGGCTTCGGAGCCTAACGCCGCGTTTCTACTCTTCCCCGCCCCAGCGGTCGCGGAAGACGAGGTCCTCCAGGGGAAGCCGGCTGCGCCAGCCGGCTTTCTCCAGTTCCGGCGTCTCGTGGAAGTGGGAGACGTAGCCGAGGCAGAGATAGGCGACGGGCACGATCCGCTCCGGGATGCCCAGCGCCGCGCGCAGCTTGTCCTCGTGCAGGATGCTGACCCAGCCGACGCCCAGCCCTTCCGCCCGCGCGGCCAGCCAGAGATTCTGCACCGCGCAGACGCAGGAGTAGAGGTCCATGGTCGGGATGTGCGTCCGCCCCAGCACCACCGGGCCGGAGCGCTCGCGGTCGCAGGTGATGCACAGGTTCACCGGCGCCTCGCGGATGCCTTCCAGTTTCAGGCGGCTGTAGAGCGCCTTGCGTTCCCCGGTGAAGAGGGCGGCGGCCTCCTCGTTGGCCTGGGAGAAGTCGGCGTGCACGCGGGCCTTCACCGCCGGGTCCTGGACGACGATGAAGTTCCACGGCTGCATGAAGCCGACCGACGGCGCATGGTGTGCGGCGGTCAGCACGCGGGTCAGCACCTCGTCCGGCACCGGGGCGGGGGCGAACTGCCCGCGCACGTCGCGGCGCGAGAAGATCGCCTTGTAGAGCGCGTCCCGCTCCTCCGGCGCGAAGGCGTGGTCGCTCATGAGTCCGCCGCGATGACGTGGAAGAAGGAGGCGAAGACGCTGCCCCGCCGTCCGCCGAGCGGTCCGAGGTCCGACCCGTCCGCCGCCGTGGCGGTGACCAGTGGCTCGTCCGTTCCGCGGTCGAGGATCGAGGCGTAATGGAACTCGTGCCCGCGCAGGGCGGTGCCCGCCCGGCCAAGCGGCGTGTCGCCCAGCAGGACGGCGCGGCGGTAGCCGAGATGCAGCTTGCGCTTGGCGAAGGAGGTCCGCACCCCAAGCAGCCCGAGCATCGGGTGGGTATTGCCCGCCGCGTCCTCCAGCGACTCACCCAGCACCATGTAGCCGCCGCACTCCCCATAGACCGGCCGCCCGGCCTGCGCGGCGCGGTGCATGCCGGCGCGGAAACGTCCGGCGGCGGCGAGCCGTTCGGCGTGCAGTTCCGGATAGCCGCCGGGCAGATAGACGGCGTCCGCATCGTCGGGCGGCGCCTCGTCGGCCAGGGGCGAGAAGTGGGTCACCTCGGCGCCCGCCACGCGCCAGCCCTCCAGCAGATGCGGATAGACGAAGGTGAAGGCGGCGTCCCGCGCGATGGCGATGCGCTGGCCCAGCGGCGGCAGAGCAGGCGCATATCGTCCTTCCGGCGCGCGGGAGGGGGCGGCCAGCGCCGCCACCCGGTCGAGATCGACATGCTGCGCGATGAAGCGGCCCAGAGCGGCGAGACGCTCCTGAAGGTCCGCCGTCTCCTCCGCCTGGATCAGGCCGAGATGGCGTTCGGGCAGGATCACGTCGGGGGTGCGGGGCAGCGAGCCGAGAACGGGGATGCCCAGCGCCTCGATGGCGCCGCCGGCCAAGGCGAGGTGGCGCGGGCTGGCGATGTTGTTCAGGATGACCCCGCCGATCCGCACATCGTCGCGGTAGGTGGCGAAGCCCTTGACCAGGGCGGCGGCGGATTGCGACTGGCCCTTGGCGTTGACCACCAGGATCACCGGCCAGCCGGTGCGCGCGGCCAGCTCCGACGTGGCCCCGGTGCCGGTCGCCCCGACGCCGGCCACCCCGTCGAACAGTCCCATCAGCGCCTCGCAGACCAGCAGGTCGGTGCCCTCCCCGGCGCGGCGGGCCAGCGAGTCCAGCAGGTCCGGCCCCATCGCCCAGTTGTCGAGGTTGACGCTGGGCCGCCCGGTCGCCGCCTGATGGAAGGCCGGGTCGATGTAGTCCGGTCCCGCCTTCACCGCGCCGACGCGCAGGCCGCGCGCCTTCAGGGCGACCAGCAGCCCCAGCGTGACGGTGGTCTTGCCGGTGCCCGACGCCGGCGCCCCGACGATCAGCCCGCGCGGTGCCGCCTCAGACATGGGGGCCTCAGCCATGGGGAACCTCCTTGGGCAGCCAGTCGAGCACGGGGCGCAGCCGCACCACCTCGCCGATGACGATGATGGCCGGCGGCTCCATCCCGCTCGCCTCCAGATCGGCGACGCAGGTGCCGAGCGAGGTCACCAGCACGCGCTGCCGCTCGGTCGTCGCGTCGGTCACCACGCCGACCGGCGTGTCGGCGGACAGTCCGCCCTCCATCAGCGCCGCGGCGATGCCGGGCAGACCCTTCCAGGCCATGTAGAGGATCAGCGGCGCGCCCGTCGCGGCCAGCGCCTTCCAGTCCGGCCCGCCGGCGCAGCTATGGCCGGTCGCCAGGATCACCGCTTGGTTGGCCGTGCGGTGGGTCGCCGGGATGCCGGCGTAGGCCGGGCCGGCGATGCCCGCGGTGATGCCGGGGATGATGCGGAAGGGGATGCCCCGCTCGGCCAGAGCCTGCGCCTCCTCACCACCGCGCCCGAAAACGAAGGGGTCGCCGCCCTTCAGCCGCAGCACGCGGTGACCCTCGCGCGCCAGCTCGATCAGGCGGTTGGTGATGTCGTCCTGGTGGGCGGAGGGCTTGCCGCCGCGTTTCCCGGCGAACTCAAGCCTTGCCGAGGGCGCCGCCAGCGCCATGATCCGTTCGCCGACCAGCGCGTCATGGACGATCACGTCGGCTTGCCTTAGACCTTGCAGGGCCAGCAGGGTCAGCAGGCCGGGATCGCCGGGACCGGCCCCCGCCAGCCACACGCTGCCGGGCCGGAAGTCGGCCAGTTCCAGAGGAAGAGAAAGGGAGTCGGGCGACGGCTCTGCGGTCATGGACGAGCACTCAGCGACGGAAAACGGTGTGGATGGCGATGGAAGCGGTAACGGCGACGGCAAGGCGTTGCGGCGGGGCTGGACGACGGGCGCCTGCGCCACCGCTGCCGCGCGGGCAGCCTGCGGGGCGCTGTTCTCCGGCGACTTTCCCGATCCGGTGACGGTAACCCTGCCCGGCGGCCAGACGCCAGCCTTCGCGCTCGCCTGGACGGAGCGCGGCGACGGCTGGGCGGCGGCGGGGGTGGTCAAGGACGCCGGCGACGATCCGGACGTCACCCACGGCGCGCTGATCCGCGCCCGCGTCAGCCGCGCCGCGCCCGGCCAGGGCGTCGTCTTCCGCGCGGGGGAGGGGGTGGGCACGGTGACCCGCCCCGGCCTGCCGGTCCCGGTCGGCGAACCGGCCATCAACCCGGTGCCCCGCGCGATGATCCGCCAAGCGGTCGCGGAGGCCGCCGCGCTGGCCGGCGAGGCCCCCGACGTCGTCGTCGAAGTCTCGGTGGAAAATGGGGAGGCGCTGGCCCGCCGCACCATGAACCCGCGGCTGGGCATTCTCGGCGGCCTGTCGATCCTGGGGACGACGGGGATCGTCGTGCCCTATTCCTGCGCGGCCTGGATCGCCTCCATCCAGCGCGGCGTCGACGTGGCGCGGGCGGCCGGGCTGGGCCACGTTGCGGCCTGCACCGGCGACACCTCGGAAAAGGCGGTGGTCGCGCGCTACGGCCTGCCCGAGCACGCGCTGCTCGACATGGGCGACTTCGCCGGGGGCACGCTGAAGTACCTGCGTCGCCACCCGATCCCGCGCCTGACCCTGTGCGGCGGCTTCGCCAAGTTCGGCAAGCTGGCGCGGGGTCTGCTCGACCTGCATTCCAAGCGTGGCAGCGTCGATCTCGACTGGCTGGCCGACCGCATGGCCGAACTGGGCGCCGCCCCGGACACCGTGGCCGAGGCCCGCGCCGCCAACACCGCCGCGCAGGTCCTGAGCATCGCCAGGGAGGCGGGCCTGCCGCTGGCCGACCGTGTGGCGGCTCTGGCCCAGCGCACGGCGCTGGACACGCTGGACGGCGCCCCCGTGGCGGTCGAGGTGCTGGTCACCGACCGCCAGGGCAACATCGTCGGCGGTTCCGGCTGGGCGGGGCCTTAATCCCTTCACTCGGCCAGCCCCCGGTAGCGGCGCACATGCGACCCGTCGTAGAGCGCGCTGCACCGGAAATCCTCCACCCCCAGCGCCGGGCCGACCAGGATCAGGGCGGTGCGCTCCATCGGCGAGTCCGCCACCCGGGCAGCGATGTCGGCCAGTGTGCCGCGCAGCACGCGCTCCTCCGGCCAACTCGCCCGGTAGACCACCGCCGCCGGGCAGTCCGCGCCGTAGAGCGGAGTCAGCCGCTCCACCACCCGGTCGATGACGTGGATCGACAGGTGGATGGCCAGCGTGGCGCCCGACCGCCCCAGCACCTCCAGCGTCTCGTTCGCCGGCATGGCCGAGGCGCGGCCCTCCGTCCGTGTCAAAATCAGCGTCTGGCTGACCTCCGGCAGGGTCAGTTCCCGCCCCAGCGCGGCCGAGGCCGCGGCGAAGGCCGGCACGCCCGGCGTGATGTCGTAGGGGATGCCCAGCTCGCGCAGCGCCCGCGTCTGCTCGCCCAGCGCGCTGTAGACCGACAGGTCGCCGGAATGCAGCCGCGCCACGTCCTGCCCAGCCTCATAGGCGGCTTTGAACTCGGCGACGATCTGGTCGAGCGTCAGCGGGGCTGTGTCGACGATCCGGGCGCCCGGCGGAGCGTGGGCGATGATCTCTTTCGGCACCAGCGACCCGGCGTAGAGGCAGACCGGGCAGGACGCGATCAGGTCGCGCCCGCGCAGGGTCAGCAGGTCGGGCGCGCCCGGTCCGGCGCCGATGAAATGCACGGTCATGCGGAAATTTCCCCAGAAATCGCCAGCGCGCAGGTGGCGCGCGGGGTGGAACGGCGCGGCAGCAGAAGGGTGGAGCCTGGCCCGGCGGTGGCCAGTGCGGCGGCCTCGGCGACCGAGGCGACGCCCACGGCGGCCTCGACGCGGGCGGAACAGGTCTGCACCCGGTCCTGAACCGCGTCCAACGCTGAATCGTCAACGAACCGGAGCGGAAGGGCGAGCAGCCGCGCCGCCTCCGCCACCCCAGCTTCGTTGCGCTTGCGCATCGGTGCCGCCAGTTGCACGGCGCGGCGCGTACCTTCGTCCAGCGCGGCCTCCTCGAAGGTGGCACTGAGCAGCCCGGCGATCTCCTCGCCGGGGCAGCCCATGCGGCAGCCGATGCCCGCCGCGATGATGCGATGCGCCGTCACAGCGGCTTCTCCGCCAGCCACAGCGTGACCGGCATCAGCGGGCGCCAGCCGGTGAAGCCGCCGATGGGCGCGGCGCGGCTGACGGCGATCTGTGACAGTTGCCCGCCCAGCCGCTTGTGGGTAGCGATCAGCATGGCCTCGCTTTCCAGCGTCACGGCGTTGGCGACGATCCGCCCGCCGGGCTTCAGCGCCGACCAGCAGGCGTCCAGCACCCCGTCGTTGGTCAACCCGCCGCCGATGAACACGGCGTCCGGCGCCGGCAGGCCGTCCAGCGCTTCCGGCGCCTTGCCGCGCACCAGTTCCAGCCCCGGCACGCCGAAGGCGGCGGCGTTGGCGGGGATGCGGTCGGCGCGGTCGGCCTTGTGCTCCACGGCGATGGCGCGGTTGGCCGGGTCGCTCAGCATCCATTCGACGCCGATGGACCCGGACCCGGCGCCAATGTCCCACAGCAACTCGCCGCGGCGCGGGGCCAGCCAGGACAGGGTGACGGCGCGGATTTCGCGCTTGGTGATCTGGCCGTCATGCTCGAACCAGTCGTCGGGCAGACCCGGCGTGCGGGGCAGGGTGCGGGCGCCCGGGGCGGCGACGCACTCAACCGCCAGCGTGTTGAGGTCGGCCACGCGCTCCGCCGACCACTCTTCCGCCGTCGCAACGATGCTGTACTCGCGCGGGCCGCCCATGGACTCCAGAGCGGTCAGGCGCGACGGTCCGAAGCCGCGCGCCGTCAGCAGCGTCGCCAGCTTGGCCGGGGTCGTTCCGTCCCAGGAAAGGATCAGCAGCCGCGCGCCCGGTTGCAGATGCGGAATGACCAGCTCCAGCGGGCGTCCGTGCACCGTCAGGGTGCCGCAGTCCTGCAACGGCCAGCCCAGGCGGGCGGCAGCGAGGCTGAAGGATGACGGGGCCGGAACGATCGACAGTTCCTCAACCGGAACGAGTTTCGACAGGGTGGCGCCGATGCCGTACCAGGACGGATCGCCGCTCGCCAGCACGCAGACCCGTCGGCCGCGCCGCGCCAGCAGAGCGGGGTAGGCGTCCGACAGGGGGGAGGACCAGGGCAGCCGCTCCTGTCCGCTCAACTCAGGCACCAGCGCCAGATGGCGGGCGCCGCCGGCCAACAGTTCCGCGCCTTCCACCAGCGCGCGGGCGGTGGGCGCCAGACCGTCCCACCCATCCTCGCCGATGCCGACGACGCTCAGCCAACGCCCCGGTCCTGTGCTAATCATGGCGCTCTCCAGGGAGGACTGCATGAAGGCGCTGATTCTGGGCGGCACCACCGAGGCCACGGCGCTGGCCCGCCTGCTCAAAGGCCATCCGCGCATCGACGCGACGGTGTCGCTGGCCGGGCGCACCAAGCAACCGGTCCTGCCGCCCTTGCCGACCCGCATCGGCGGTTTCGGCGGCGTGGACGGGCTGGCCGCGCATCTCGTGGAAAGCGGCTTCGGGACGGTGGTGGACGCCACGCATCCCTTCGCCGACCAGATCTCCGCCAACGCCGCGGCGGCCTGCGCGCGGGTGGGGGTGCCGCTGCTGGTGCTGACCCGCAAGCCCTGGGAACCGGGCGAGGGCGACCACTGGATCGGCGTGCCGGACATGGAGGCCGCCGCCGAGGCGCTGCGCCCGCTCGGTGAAAGCGTCTTCCTGACCATCGGCCGGCAGGAGGTCGCGGCCTTCGAGGCGGTGCCGGACAAGCGCTATCTGATCCGTGCCGTCGATCCGCCGGAACCGGCGCCGAACCTGCCCGATTACCGCCTGATTCTCGACCGCGGCCCCTTCACGCTGGAGGGGGAATGCGCCCTGCTGGAAGAGCATCGGGTGGATGTGCTTGTCAGCAAGAACAGCGGCGGGAGCGCCACGGAAGCGAAGCTGGAGGCGGCGCGTCGCCGGGGCATTCCCGTGGTGATGGTGGAGCGACCGCCCGGCAATGGTGTGGCCGAGGTGCACAGTGCTGGGGCGGCTTTGGACTGGTTGGAGGGGCAGTCGAGTCGGGCCCCCCTCCCGACCTCCCCCCGCTTCGCAGGGGGAGGAGCAGATTCCCTCCCCTGCGGAGCGGGGGAGGGTTAGGGTGGGGGCCCGACTCGACACCGCCCTCACCCCCGCACCGCATAGCTGCGCGGCGTGTACACCCACGGCTGCGCACCGTCGCGCGGCACCAGCCGGGTGTGCGACGCGCCGATGATGACGCAGGTCCGCATGTCGGCCTGCGCCGCGTCCACGGTGCCCAGCGTCGTGATCGTCAGCGCCTCGTCGGGGCGCCCCACCGCCTGGGCGAGGATCACCGGCGTTTCCGCCGAGCGGAGGTCGCGCAGCGCGTCGAAGGCGGCGCCGAGTTGCCAGGGGCGGGCGCGGCTGATCGGATTGTACAGCGCGATCACGAAATCCGCTTCCGCCGCCAGACGCAGGCGCTTCAGCACCACCTCCCACGGCTTCAGATTGTCCGACAGCGAGATGGCGCAGAAATCATGGCCGAGCGGCGCGCCGGCCCGCGCCGCCGCCCCCTGCATCGCGGAAATGCCGGGATCGACCGACAGCGGCACGCGGTGCCATTCCGGGGGCGCGGCCGGATCGTCCAGCGCCTCGAACACCGCGGCGGCCATGGCGAAAATTCCGGGGTCACCGCCCGACACCACCGCCACCCGGCGGCCCTCCGCCGCCAGTTGCAAGGCGTGGCGGGCGCGGTCCAGCTCCACCCGGTTGTCGGAGGCGTGGCGCACCTGCGGCCCAGGCGGCACGCGCTCCACATAGGGGAAATAGCCGATAAGGTCGGTCGCCTCCGCCAGATCGCGCCGGGCCTCCGGCGTCAGCCAATCCTCGGTGCCGGGGCCGAGCCCGACGACCTTCAACCATCCTGTCATCGCCGCAGCCCTTCGCCGGGGATGACGATCTGCGAGAAGTAGGGGGCCGTCTCCGGCGCCTCGCGGAAGGGCATCACGCGCTGGTCCGTCATGCTCGCCCGCTCGATGTACCAGGCGCGGTCGGCCAGCCCGGCGGCCTCGACGGCGCGGCGGACCTTCGGCAGGTTCTGGCCCAGCTTCATGATGACCGCGGCGTCGGCGTTGCGCAGCGCGCGCAGCAGCGCCTCCTCCCCCAGCGTGCCGGGGATGACCGCCAGCACGTCGTCGCGCAGGGTCAGCGGGCGCGGCAGCAGCGAGGCGCTGCACATCATCGAGGTCACACCCGGCACCACTTCCGTCGGGAAGCGCGAGGCCAGCCGCAGGAACAGGTGCATGAAGCTGCCGTAGAAGAAGGCGTCGCCCTCGTTCAGCGCGGCGATGGAGCGCCCGGCGGCGAGATGCTCGGCCAGCCGTTCGGCGGACTCGTCGAAGAAGGCCTCGATCTGGCGCCCGTAGTCGGGATGGCTGGGCGGCAACTCGACCGTCACCGGATAGACCATCGGCAGCTCGATGTGCTCCGCCGTGATGCAGCCGTCGGCGATGCGCCGGGCCTGTCCGGAGGTGCCGCGCTTGCAGAAATAGGCGACCACCGGGCAGGCGCCGATGGTGCGCATGGCGCGCACGGTCATCAGGTCCGGGTCGCCGGGGCCGACGCTGACGCCGTAGAGGGTGCCGGTGCTTTGGGGTGCGTTGCTCATTCCACGTCGCTCGCCAGGGCGTTGACCGCCGCCGCCGCCATGGCGCTGCCGCCGCGCCGGCCCTTGATCGCCAGGAAGGGCAGGCCGAAGGGCGCCTCGGCCAGCGCGTCCTTGCTTTCCGCCGCACCGACGAAGCCCACCGGGAAGCCCAGCACCGCCGCCGGCTTCGGCGCGCCGTCGCGGATCATCTCCAACAGCTTGAACAGGGCGGTCGGCGCGTTGCCGATGGCGACCACGGAACCGGCCAGCCGGGGCACCCACAGCTCCAGCGCTGCGGCGGAGCGGGTGTTCTCGACCTGTTTGGCAAGCTCCGGCACCGCCGGGTCGCGCAGCGTGCAGACGACGGCGTTGTCCGCCGGCAGACGCGCCCGCGTGATGCCGTGGGCGACCATCTCGCTGTCGCAGAGGATCGCCGCGCCATTACGCAGAGCCGCCCGCGCCGCCGTCCCCACGTCGGGGGAGAACATCAGGTCCTGGGCCGCGTCCACCATGCCGCAGGCGTGGATGACGCGCACCGCCACCGCCTTCAGGTCGTCGGGGATGGCCGACAGGTCGGCCTCCGCCCGGATGGTGGCGAAGGACTGGCGGTAGATGGCCGCTCCATCGCGGATGTAGTCGTAAAGCGGCTCAGCGGACACGGGACAACTCCTCAACAGACAGATCGGCCCCAGACAAAGAGGCAACGGCATTTATGGCCTCGGACGGCGTCAGGCCGGACCGCCAGGGCGTGCCGCCGGGGGCGGCGTTCAGCGCGACGTCATAGACGCCGTCCCGCGCGGTGAGCGTGACATCCGCCGCGCCGGGATGGGCGCAACCCTTCGCACAGCCGGAGACATGCACCATCCGCACCGCCTCCAGCAAGCCCGCCGCGCGCTCTGCAATGGCGAGGCCGTCCGCGTGGGTGTCGGTGGTGCAGACGTCGCAGCCGGTAACCCCGCTGCAGGCAGTGAGCTTCAGGCGGATATCATGGTGGTCGAGGATGCCGCCGAGGGCGGTGGCTTTCTCCTTGGCGCCCTCCTGCGGGGTGGTCAGCAGCAGGGCGCGCCAGGGGGTGATGCGGATTTCATGGGTGAGGGCGGCCAGCGCTTCCAGCTTGTCGCAGTCGAGGCGGCCGAAGGGGAAGGCGACACCGAGCCAGGAAGGTTGGCGGCCGAGGACGAGTCGGGTGGGCGACGTTTGCCCCCACCCTGACCCTCCCCCGCTGGGCGGGGGAGGGGAAGAAATTTGCGTGGAAGAAAGCTCCCTCCCCTGCGAAGCGGGGGAGGGAAGGGGCCCATGCGCAGCATGGGAAGGGTGGGGGCCGGTCAGCAGCCCCGCCACCCGCTCCCGCAACGCCTCCACTCCCAGCGCCTTGACCAGCCCGGCCATACGCCGCGGCGGCTCGGCCAGGGTCTGGCGAAGCTCCAGGAAGGTCCGCGCCAGCGCCGCCGCAAGATCGACCAGATCGTCGGGTCGGCAGTGGCCCAGCAGCGTGGCCCCCTCCAACGTCCCGCCCAGCCCGACGCGGAACAGCGGCCCGTCCACCGCCCCTGCCACCGCATCGAAGCGCACGTCGGTGCTGCTGTCGAACAGGGTGGCCTGCCCGCCGCCGTCGACCAGCCAGCCGAATTTCGGCGGCAGCCGGTGGAGGTCCCGGTCGGCCGCCAGCCGGGCGTCGAGCGCCAGGGCGTAGGGACGCACGTCCAGCACCGCCGTCCCGTCCAGCCCCGCGGTCGGGGAGGTCAGCACGTTGCGCACCGCCTCGCTCTCCGCGTCCTCCGAGACGTAGCCGAGCGCGCGAAGCTCCGCGATCAGCGCCGCCATGTCGGTGGCGGCGACACCGCGCAGTTGCAGGTTGCCGCGGTGGCTGAGATCGACCAGACCGTTGCCGTAACGACGCCCCAGCTCCGCGATCCGCGTCGCCGAGGCGGCGGGAAGCACACCCGCCGGAACGCGCACGCGGACCAGCAGACCGTCGCCGACCTCCATCGGGGCCAGGACGCCCGGGCACATGCCGCGCCTGCGGGGCGGGTTGCGGCGTTGGGTGATCGCGCTCATGCGGACATCTCCTTGCGGCGGCGCAGATCGTCGCCCGTCGAATTGCGGCGTGGGTGCCAGAGACCGCGCTCCAAAGCCTCGGTCAACCGGTCCAGGATATGCCGGGCGGCGGCCGGATTGGACTGCGCCAGGAAGTCCCACACCCGCTGGTCGTCCACATAGGCGTCGTACAACTGGTCGAAATGGTGGGGCCGCACCGCCGTGGTGGTCGCGGCGAAGGCGAACAGCGTGTCCACGCTCGCCGCCAGTTCCCCGGCGCCGCGGTAGCCGTGGCGCATCATGCCGTCGATCCAGCGCGGGTTGGCGGCCCGGCCGCGCAGGACGCGGGCGATCTCCTCGCCCAACGTGCGGACGGTCAGGCTCTCCGGCTCCGAACTGTCGAGATGATAGAGCGCCGGGTCGTTGTCGACCAAGGCGGCGGCGGCGGAGAAGCCGCCCTCATACTGCATGAAGCCGTCGGTGGAGAGCAGGTCATGCTCCCGCTGGTCCTGGTGGTGGACGAGCGCGTCGGCCCCGCCGATGCGGCGGCGGAACAGGCTGGGCAGCGGAACGCCCTCCAGCCCCTTGCCGTAGGCATGGCAGCTTCCCTCCAGATAGGCGGTGCCGAAATCGGCCCGCGCGCTCCAGTCGCCGCGCGCGATCATGCCGGGAAGCGCCGTGCCGTAGGCGCCGGGGGCCGCGCCGAAGACCCGCGCGCTGGCCCAGCGTTCCGCATCCGTCGCCGGGGTGCCGCCGGTTTCCAATTCGGCGCGGTCGGTGCGCAACGCGGCGGCGACGGGGTTCACGTCGTCGGGTTCGTCCTCCGCCATCACGGCGCGGACGGCCTGGTCGAACAGGGCGATCTGCTGCGGGAAGACGTCGCGGAACAGGCCGGAGATGCGCAGCGTCACGTCCACCCGCGGGCGGCCCAGGACGGAGGCCGGCATCACCTCGAAGCCGGTGACCCGGCCGGACCCGTTCTCCCACAGCGGGCGCACGCCGAGCAGGGCCATGGCCTGGGCCAGCTCGTCGCCGCCGGTGCGCATGGCCGGCGTGCCCCAGCAATCCACCACCAGCCGCTTCGGCCAGTCGCCGTGGTCCTGCAAGTAGCGGGTGATCAGCGCGTCCGCCGCCTGCCAGCCCAGCGTCCAGGCGGTCGGAGTCGGCACGCCGCGCGGATCGAGCGCGTAGAGGTTCCGTCCGGTGGGCAGCGTGTCGGCCCGCCCCCGCGCGGGGGAGCCGCCGGGGCCGGGCTTCACGAAGCGCCCGTCCAGCCCGGTCAGCAGGGCGGCCATCTCCGCCTCGCCGCAGGCGTCCAGCGCCGGGGCGACGTCCTCCGCCGTGGCGAAGCGGGCGACGGCGGCGAGCAGGCGGGCGCGGCGCTCCGGCTCCGGCGTCGTGCCGAAGACGTGCAGCCCGTCGCGGATCTGCATCTCCTTGATGTCGCAGAGATGGGCGTCGAGGCGGCTGAGAATCGCGTCGGGATCGTCGTCGGGCCGCAGGTTGCAGTCGGCGGCGACGCCGGATGTCCAGGCGAGATCCAGGATGGTCTGGCGCAGCGTGCCCAGCCGCCGCGGGTCCAGCCCGGTCGCCATCGAATATTCGTCGATGGCCGTTTCAAGCTCGGCGAGGTCGCCGTGCAGTCCGGCCTCGACCGGCGGCGGGGTCAGGTGGCCGATCATCACGGCACCAAGCCGGCGGCGCGCCTGCACACCCTCGCCGGGGTTGTTGACGATGAAGGGGTAAAGGCAGGGCAGGGGACCGGCGACGATCTCCGGCCAGCAGTCGGCCGACAGGGCCACGGCCTTGCCCGGCAGCCATTCCAGCGTCCCGTGCGCCCCCACCTGCACCAGCGCGTGTATGCCCAAGGCATGGCGGAGCCAGAGGTGGAAGGCATAGTAGCCGTGGCTGGGCGGCGTCTCCGGGTCGTGGTGCTGGGTGGTGGTCAGCGGGCCGTGGCCGCGGCTCGGCTGCACGGCGACGGCGACGTTGCCGCAGGCCAGAACGGTGAAACGGAGGGCGGTGCCGTCGGAAAGCGGGTCGGCCTGCTCGTCGCCCCAGCATGCCGCGATGCGGGCGCGGGCCTCGGCGGGGGCGAGGCGGCGGTAGTCCTCAATGCTCAGCGCGGCGGTCGTGCCGCCGGTCAGCGCCTCCATCAGGGTGGCGGGGCCGGCGGGAAGCCCGTCCAGCGCATAGCCCTCGGCGCGCAGCCGTTCCAGGATGCCGACGACGCTCGCCGGGGTGTCGAGGCCCACCGCGTGGCCGATGCCGCCGCCCGGCCCTGGATAGTCGGACAGCACCAGCGCGAGCTTGCGCTCGGCCCGCGGCGTGGCGCCCAGCCGCACCCAGGCGGCGGCCAGATCGGCGGCGAAGGCCACCCGGTCAGGCACCGGGCGGATCAGCGTCGGGGCGAACTCCAGGTCGGGGTCCGGCGTCCCCTCGGCCTTGAAGGCGATGGCGCGGGTCAGGATGCGCCCGTCCATCTCGGGCAGCACGACGTTCATGGCGAGGTCGGACGGCCCCATGCCGCGGGCGGAGCCGCGCCAGCCCTCCTCCGGCGTGGTGGACAGCACGGCCTGAAGCACCGGCGTGCCGTTGGCCTCCAGCGGCGACCCGTCCTCGCGCGCCGCCGAGAAGCTGGTCAGGTTCATCACGACGGCGGCGTCTCGGGCGGTCAGGGTGGCGCGCATCCAGGCGGCGCAGTCCGGCTCCTTCAGGCTCGCCACGAACAGCGGCAGCGGGGCGAGGCCGCGCGCGGCCAGCGCGTCGCACAGAGCGTGCACCGGCTCCAGGTCGCCGGCCAGCAGATGGGAGCGGTAGAAGACGACCGGTGCGCAGGGGCCGGTCGTTTGACTGGACCAGCCCTCGTAGACGCCGAAGCGCGGGACCGGCGCCGGCTCGCGCCAGGGGCGCTCCTGCCCGGCCAGCGTTGCGGCGTAGGCCAGCAGGTTGGCCATGTTGTCCGGCCCGCCCTCGGTGAAGCAACGCCACAGCCGTTGCGCGGCCTCGGCCGGAACGGTGCCGTAGCCCTCCAGGGCGGGGTTCGGCTGGGCGCAGCCGGGCAGTACAGCCAGCGCCACCCCGGACTCCCGGCAGGCGGCGGCGACATGGTCCAGCCCATAACGCCAATAGCCC
Source organism: Azospirillum sp. P4_B5 (assembly GCF_056402275.1). Classification (NCBI taxonomy): domain Bacteria; kingdom Pseudomonadati; phylum Pseudomonadota; class Alphaproteobacteria; order Rhodospirillales; family Azospirillaceae; genus Azospirillum; species Azospirillum sp. P4_B5. The sequence continues at coordinate 5,418 of NZ_JBFUHT010000030.1, read as the reverse complement.
GCCCCGCCGAGCAGCCGCAGAACGACCAGCTTCGCCTTGCGGATCACGGACTCGACGTAGAGGTCCACCGACAGCGGGTGCCCCAGCCGCGCGAGATTTGCCAGCCGCAGGGTGGGCAGGGTATCGCGATGGCGCTTCCAGCAGGCGGCGAGCGCCGTCAGGTCGCTGTCGGAGAAGGACAGGACGACGAGGTCCGCCGGGCTTTGCCCCAGATCCACGGCCTGGGGGCCGGCGTCGAGGTCTTCCTGGCGGGCGGCGAGTAGGTGCATATGCAAAGACTTTGCGAAGATTCCCTCGCCCCCCTGGGGCTCGGAGCCGCCGGCCGAAGGCCGGTTGAGCGACGAAGGCGATCAAAGGCGGAGAGAGGGCGCGAGACTTGCGAGCGACCTGTTAGGGTGAGGGGGCGCCCGTAAGGGCGTCCACGCACTGCAATGAGTCGGCGTCGTCGGCCTTCGGCCGCCCCCTCATCCCAACCCTTCTCCCCAGAGGGGAGAAGGGCAAATGGTGCATCACCTCAGCGCCGCGGTCACGGCGTCGCGGTCCAGGCCCGTCTCGCCGATCACCACCAGACGGCTGCGGCGCGGCTCGTCGGGCTTCCAGAAGCGGTCGAAATGGGTCTGGATGCGCGTCCCCACACCCTGCACCAGTAGGCGCATCGGCTTGCCCGGCACGTCGATGAAGCCCTTCAGCCGCAGCACGCCATGGGCGGCGGCGACCCGCTCCAGAGTCTTCGCCAGCGCCGCCGGATCGGGCTGCGGGCCGAGTTCCACGACGAAGCTGGTGAAGTCGTCGTGATCGTGGCCCTCCTCCTCGTCATGGTGGCTGGGGCGGTTGGCGAGGTCGTCCTCGGCCCCGGCGCCGACGCCGAGAAGCACCACCGGATCGACCTTGCCGTTGCTGGCGCGCAGGATCTTGGCCTCGCGCCCGGTGCCGCCCTCAGCCATGGCAGCGCGGATCAGGTCCTCGACCTTCGCCAGATCGGCGGCGCCGACCAGATCGGTCTTGTTCACCACGATCAGGTCGGCGCAGAGGAGCTGGTCCTCGAACACCTCCTCCACCGGGGTCTCGTGGTCGAGTTGCCCGGCCTCGGCGGCCTGGGCGGCCAGAGCCGCCGGGTCGGGGGCGAAGCGGCCCTCCGCGGCGGCGGCGGCGTCGACCACCGCGACCACCCCGTCCACCGTCACCCGCGTCTTGATCGCCGGCCAGTGGAAGGCCTGGACGAGCGGCTTTGGCAGGGCGAGGCCGCTCGTCTCGATGATGATGTGCTCCGGCGGCTGGGGGCGGGACAGCAGCTTCTCGATGGCCGGGACGAAATCGTCGGCGACGGTGCAGCACAGGCAGCCGTTCGCCAGCTCGATCACGTCGTCCTCGGTGCAGGTGGGATCGCCGCAGGCGCGCAGGATCTCGCCGTCGATGCCGACGTCCCCGAACTCGTTGATGATCAGCGCCAGACGGCGCCCGCCGGCCTGCTCCAGCAGGCTGCGGATCAGCGTCGTCTTTCCGGCGCCGAGAAAGCCGGTGATGACGGTGGCCGGGGTCTTCCCGGCGGACGGACGGAGGGCGGCGCGATGCGTCATGATCTGGTTTCCTTGTCTCCGCCACACCCGGCGGATTGGATGAGTGTCGGTCCGGCGGCAGGTTTCCTGGCTCGCGGGTCGTCGCCGCGCCTCCCGCCTTCCCGGCCTGTCGGCCCGTGGCATTTCCGGAGGCGGACTCGCCGCATACAGTTGCGGGGGCAGCCGCGGCGTAGGACCCCATCCGGGTCCGCACCGCATTCCCTATTATCCCCGCGCCTTCACGGCGGAGGGGGCACCGTCGGAGGCGCAGAATTGCAGGCGGACCCCCGATTTGCAAGCGGCCATTTGGCGCCCGAAAACCGTGCCGCCGAACCCGGAACGCTCCGTCCGCCCCGCCGTTGGTGTGTCGGAAGATCGGTACAGTCTGTCTGGAAAGCTGACACTCCGGACCGCGTGCGACACCCATCGCCGCCTTTGATGAATTCAGTAATTTCAATGAATTAATTAATCTTCCCGCAATTGGCATGTTCTGTGCTTATATCAGCCTAACCAAAAACGCGGACCGGCAGACGACGCGGACGAACAGGGAGGGAAAAGCGGCACCCATGGCCGACGACATCATTCTGGAAGCGCGCGGACTCTCGAAGGAGTTCAAGGGCTTCATCGCGGTAAAGGAGGTCAACCTCCAGGTCCGCCGCGGCACGATCCATGCGCTGATCGGCCCCAACGGCGCCGGCAAGAGCACGGTCTTCAACCTGCTGACCAAATTCCTGACGCCGACGCGCGGCCAGATCCTCTACAAGGGGCGCGACATCACCGCCATGAAGCCCGCCGACGTGGCGCTGCTCGGCATGGTGCGCTCCTTCCAGATTTCCGCGGTCTTCCCGCACCTCAGCGTGCTGGAGAATGTCCGCGTCGCGCTGCAGCGCCCGCGCGGCACCAGCTTCCATTTCTGGAAGCCCGAGGCCAGCCTGCACGACCTGCACGACCGCGCCGAGGAGCTGATCGAGGCGGTGAACCTCACCCCCTGGGCCGGCCACACCGCCGCCGAGCTGCCCTACGGCCGCAAGCGCGCGCTGGAGATCGCCACCACGCTGGCGCTCGACCCCGAGGTGATGCTGCTGGACGAGCCGCTGGCCGGCATGGGCCACGAGGACATCGAGGGCACCGCCGCGCTCATCAAGCGCGTCTCCGCCGACCGCACCATCCTGATGGTGGAGCACAATCTGTCGGTCGTCGCCCACCTGTCGGACACGATCACGGTGCTCCGCCGCGGCGAGATCCTGGCCGAGGGCGCATACGACGTCGTATCGCGCAACCCGCAGGTCATGGAAGCCTACATGGGTACGGGTGAGGTGGGCCATGCCTGACGGTGCCAACGTGAAGACCACCATGCTGGAGATCCGTGACCTCCAGGCCTTCTACGGCGAAAGCCACGTGCTGCACGGCGTCAACATCGACGTGCGCCAGGGCGAGGTGGTGACTTTGCTGGGCCGCAACGGCGCCGGCAAGACGACGACCATGCGCTCGATCATGGGCATCGTCGGCAAGCGCAACGGCTCGATCCGCTTCCAGGGCAAGGAGCTGATCGGCATGGCGCAGCACAAGATCCCCCGCCTCGGCATCGGCTATGTGCCGGAGGAGCGCGGCATCTTCTCCTCGCTCAGCGTGGACGAGAACCTGATGCTGCCGCCGGTGGTGAAGTCGGGCGGCATGACCGTCCCGCAGATCTACGAGCTGTTCCCCAACCTCCAGGGCCGCGGCACCACCCAGGGCACGCGCCTGTCGGGCGGCGAGCAGCAGATGCTGGCCATCGCGCGCATCCTGCGCACCGGCGCCGACCTGATCCTGCTCGACGAGCCGACCGAGGGCCTCGCCCCCGTCATCATCGAGCAGATCGGGGTGGCGGTGCGCAAGCTSAAGCAGCGCGGCTTCACCATCGTGCTGGTGGAGCAGAATTTCCGCTTCGCCGCGACCATCGCCGACCGCCATTACGTGATGGAGGAAGGCCATGTCGTGGACATGATCCCCAACGACCAGCTCGCCCAGAACATGGACAAGCTGCACACCTATCTGGGTGTCTGACCAGTTCAACACCCCCTCTGCTGAACACACTCAAAACAAAGCCAATCGAAGGGAGTTCGAAATGCTCAAGACGTTGCTTTGCGGGACCGCATTGCTGGCGCTGACCGCCGGGGCCGCGCACGCCCAGGTCTCCAACAACGTGATCAAGATCGGCGTGATGAACGACCGGTCCGGAATCTACGCCGACCTCGCCGGCGAAGGCTCGGCCATCGCCGCCCGTCTGGCGGCCGAGGAGTTCGGCGGCAAGATCGCCGGCGCGCCGATCGAAATCGTCGTCGCCGATCACCAGAACAAGGCCGACATCGCCGCCAACACGGCGCGCGAGTGGATCGACGCCGGCAACGTGGACGTCATCGCCGACGTGCCGAACTCCGCCGCGGCGCTGGCCGTCCAGGGCATCACCAAGGACAAGAAGCGCATCTTCCTGATGTCCGGTCCGGGTTCGACCGACCTCAGCGGCAAGTCCTGCAGCCCCTACGGCTTCCATTGGACCTACGACAACTACGCCATGGCCGCCGGCACCGCCCGCGCGCTGGTCGAGCAGGGCAAGAAGAACTGGTTCTTCATCACCGCGGATTACGCCTTCGGCCATTCGCTGGAGGATGAGACCACGAAGATGGTCAAGCAGCTCGACGGCAAGGTCGCGGGCAACGTCCGCCATCCGCTGGGCACCGCCGACTTCTCGTCCTACCTGCTCCAGGCCCAGGGTTCGAAGGCGGACGTGATCGGCCTCGCCAACGCCGGCGGCGACGCCACCAACGCCGTCAAGCAGGCGTCGGAGTTCGGCATCACCCAGTCGGGCCAGAGCCTCGCCGGCCTGCTGCTGTTCATCAGCGACGTGAACGCGCTGGGCCTCCAGGCCGCCCAGGGCCTGCTGCTGACCACCGGCTTCTATTGGGACACCGACGAGCAGACCCGCGAGTGGACCAAGAAGTTCGAGGCCAAGGCCGGCCGCAAGCCGACCATGGTCCAGGCCGGCGTCTACTCCGCCGTCCGCCACTATCTGAAGGCGGTCGAGGCCGTCGGCTCCGACGATCCGGACAAGGTTTCCGCCAAGATGCGCGAGACCACGGTCAGCGACATGTTCACCAAGAACGGTAAGATCGCCGCGAACGGCCGCATGTTCCACGACATGTATCTGGCCCAGGTGAAGACCCCGGCCGAGTCCAAGGGTCCCTGGGACTACTACAAGATCGTGAAGACGATCCCGGCCGAGCAGGCGTTCCTCGACCCGGCCAAGAGCGGTTGTTCGCTGGTGAAGTAAGGGTCTGAGTTTCGAGACGGGCCCCCACCCAACCCTCCCCCACTTCGTGGGGGAGGGCTCAAATTCCCTCCCCCGCCCAGCGGGGGAGGGTTAGGGTGGGGGCCTCTTCTGACATCAATCAAAAAATCAAAAGTCCGATACACAGGGAGGGACGGTCATGTTCGACTTGCTGGGGGTGCCGCCCCAGGTCCTGTTCGGCCAGCTTCTGCTCGGCCTCATCAACGGGTCCTTCTACGCGCTGCTCAGCCTTGGGCTGGCGGTCATCTTCGGCATGCTGAACGTCATCAACTTCGCCCACGGCGCGCTCTACATGATCGGCGCCTTCGTGGCGTGGCTGCTGCTGACCAAGCTCGGCCTCGGCTACTGGTGGGCGCTGGGCCTGTCGCCGCTGATCGTCGGGCTGCTCGGCGTGGTTCTGGAAAAGACCATGCTGTCGCGGCTCTACAAGCTCGACCATCTCTACGGCCTGCTGCTGACCTTCGGCCTCGCCCTGATCATGGAAGGCGCCTTCCGCCATTTCTACGGCGTGTCGGGCCAGCCCTATCCGATCCC